>JANYKK010000222.1 GCA_025361585.1 Methylobacter sp.
CGGGAAAACCAGCGCCGCCGTAGTCGAATGTCTGGCAAAAATCAAAGCCGATTTCATGCAAATCCACCAGTTGGGTTTTAATTTGATCCCAACGCCGTTAATCGCCGAGCAGCAGCAAAACATCAGCCCGATTTCCGGCAAGATCATCGTCTTTACCGGAACCATGATCCATGGCAAGCGCGATGACATGAGCAAGGAAGCCAAGCGGCTGGGCGCAAAAGTGGCCAGCTCGGTTACCGGCAAAACCGATTTTCTGGTTACCGGTTCGGATGTAGGTGTTGCAAAAATTGCTGCTGCTACGGAAAAGGGTGTGCGGGTTATTAGCGAAGAGGAATATTTGGGGTTGTTGGGGGAGTGATTTAGTGTCACATTTGTTTGTACGGCATGTTCTGTTGTTGTAAAGTTGACTTAATAAAAACAAATAATTACATGGATTTATGAAAAATATGCGACAGATTAGAATTTTTATAAGTCAATTGATGACTTGTATATCAGGTTATGTGCAGGGTGTAGGTAAGCATATAAGTAAAAATAATACTTCTTCATATTTAGCAGAGGGGCGGCTTGCAGAGGTTCTTGCCCTTATTCAGGTTCTTGCGTATGACCGAAATACGAGCAGAAGCGAAGAAGGATTAATTGATGAATTAAAAAGCAAGCCTGATTCTGCTAATAGCTGGGTAGACTTAGGGAAATCACACCCCGAGTTTTTTAGGGTTCGGTATGAGGATGATGAAAATGAAGGAAGCAAGGTCAATCGCGTATCTTTAATTGCTCGATATGTGCTTCCTCATGAAAGCATCAAGGGAAAGAAAATAAGGCCGCAATTAGAACCAGGGATTGTTAACAAAATTATGGAAATAGCCATCGAAATTCATGATAGACAAGAGAACAGGTCAGAAAGATGGAAAATAGTAATTCCAATGATTGTTGCTATTGTTAGTGCAGCAGCATCTATCGTAGCAGCATTAATTAGGTCTGGCACATAACACCCGGACAACGCTGTAAGGTGAATTATTTGTAAGGGTTGATTCGCCGTTAGGCAATCCGCCGCAATTGTCGGCAGGCTGTCATCGGCATTGTGTGTTGGTTGGCGGTTTGCTGTGAGTTGTTAACAAAATAGAGAAATGCCATGCCAGAAATAAGTCGCTTTCTTGGGATTATTATTTTCATGTATTTTGATGAACATAATCCGCCTCACTTCCATGTGAAATATAACGAACATACTGCTGTCATGGAGATTAAGCCATGTAGGGTACGCTGCGCGTACCATTTTCAATGATTCCGCTAGCCCAATAAGGTACGCACAGCGTACCCTACGGGACTAATACAACGTAGTTATGTAGTCGGGCATGCTGTTTATGCCCGACATTCCGATGCGTCAGTAGTTGGGCAACGAAAAGCTGTTGCCCAACCTACAGGATTAGGCTTTTTTTATATTCCAACGGTCTACATTTCAGTGCTCAAGATTTCAACATAAAAAAGGGGCGCGATGCGCCCCTACTTATTTGATTCTTGCTGCGAAGGTTTAGCCCACGGGCGCTGTTGCCTTGTGGGCGACTTTTGCCTTGACGCCTGCTTTGTCTTTATGGAAGTTTTTGCTTTTAGCTGCGGGTACGGGCTTGGTTGGACTCTTGGCCTGAGCAATGCTTTTAGCCAATGCCTTGTTTTTGCTAGCGGGTTGGATGCTGGTTTGAGTTCGGCTGACCGTTTTAGCTGGAGCCTTGTAAGCAGCTCTGCTGCTGACTTTGCGATAACTGCGATTTGGTGAGCTTGTTGCTACGGCGGCGTGCATCGCGCCTCTGTTGCCGCAATCGAGTTGGTAGGGCGGGCTGCCTGCCGAGCCGGTAGCCATCGTGGTGATGTTTCTTGCCGGGTCGGCGCTGTTTAGGCTGGCGAAACCGGTATCCATTTTTTGCATCATTAGTTGGTAGCGTTCTTTGCTGGTCATTCCGCCCATGACCACGCCGATCAGGCGTTTGCCGTTTTGATGCGCCGCGCCGATCAGGTTGAAACCGGAGCCGCAGGTGAAGCCGGTTTTCATGCCTTCGGCGCCCGGATAATTGGCGGTAAATTTGTTGATGCCGCGCAGTTCTGTGCCTTTGAAGTTAAAGCTGTGCGCTGCAAAGTAGTGATAATATTCTGGGAAATTGCGCTGTGCTTTCCAGGCCAAAACGGCCAAATCGCGGGGGGTGGATACTTGCCAGTTGTTGGGCAGGCCGGTCGCATTCATGAAATGCGAGTTGTACATGCTTAATGAATGCGCTTTTTCGGTCATATTAGCGGCAAAGTTCTGTTCGGTACCGCCGAGGTGTTCTGCAAGAACCACGGATGCGTCGTTTGCGGAACGGGTGATAATCGCCAAAATCGCGTCTTCGACGGTTATATGCTCACCGCGTCGTAAGCCCAGTTTACTGTTGGGTTGCTGTGAAGCATGGCTTGATGCGGTCATGGAATCGTACAGATGAATTTGACCGGCTTTTAACGCATCAAAGGTCATGTACAGTGTCATGAGTTTGGTCAGCGAGGCGGGATACCATGACTGGGTCGCTTCTACTTCATGCAAGACGTTGCCGTTGTCGGCGTCGATAATGATGGCGGCATGGCGACCATAACTGACCTCGGAGACGGTAAGCAGCCATACGGCATTTAAAATAAGTAGTGCTAGTTTAACTTTAGTCATTTAATAAAGGGGTCTCAAAAAAATCGATAATCAAAAACATGTAGGGGGGCAATTGCCGAGCAAACCGCCACCCTCTTACGCACTGCAAATTTCAAAAGCAGCAGATTATAAACTGCGATGATTGTATTGCGTAAGCGGATTTTAAGTTTCGGTAAAAATCGTCAGCAAAAGGCTACTAAAATTTCATGCAGGTATAGGGCTGCTCTCCGTTGCAAATGCCCCAGAAATTGCCGAAATCGCCTTCTTCGCTGGGTTTCCAGCCTTCTGAAAATGCTTCGAATACTACGCCGCTCCAGTCTTTTTCAGCCAGTTTTTTAAACGTGGATTTAACGACCAGCGCTTGGTTTTTTTTGCTGGCAACGCCGCAACGCTGCCGGGTGAATTTATTGGTTTCAATGCCGCCTTCGGGGCCGTTCGGCCAGCCGAATTCGGTCAGGATGATTTCTTTATCGGGATAAGTCCGGCGCAGTTGTTCAATCCGCGCAATATGAAAATCAGCCGCTTTGTTTGCAGGGGTGCAGGGAATAACGTCGGAATATTTGTTTTCCCACCAAGGAAAAACATTGATGCCTATCCAATCGACTTGCGCGCCGAAATTGGTTAGGTGGCAGGGCGAAACGCGGTTGCACCATTCCCACCAGGTATCAATTGTGGTGACCGGTTGGACTACGCCCGCTTCGCGCATGGCGTTGATGCAGCGGGTGATTTCGCCATCGAAGGCATAGTCGTTGCGGGTTCTGACTTCGGAGCCGCAGCTTAATTTTATGATGGTTTTGGGATAGGCTTTTGCCACTTCAATGCCAGCGGTTATGGAGCGCGAATTGACCGCGATGTCTTTGTCCAGCCAGATGATTGCAATGACTTTGATGTGCCGGGCTTCGGCGGCGGCGAAGGTATATTCAAGGCCGTTCATAACCCCGTAAGTCATGATGCAGCGGAAAGGGGTTTCTTTAACTAATGTGTCCAGCAGATGGTCAATTAATTCTTTGGACGGTTGTGCGCCGTAATCGGGGTTGAGTTTGCCGACATAGGGGCTGAAGGCGGCGCACTGTAAGGCTTCTTTATGGGCGGGCTTTTTGGTTTGTTCGCGTGCCGTTGCGTTCTGGCTCATAACCAGGGCGAGGGAAGCTACGATTAATAACAATATCTGTTTCATAAAATCCTCTCAAGTAGCCGGGGGCAATCAATGCCATTAAGTTAAGAGATCGCTGGAGTGCAAGCTCTGCTTGCGTTAGCAGGCGAAGCCTGCACTCCCCTCTAATATTCAGGTCACTTCCACCATTTGTTTTTTATAATAAAAAACGGGACAACGCAGCCTATCAACACGCAAAAAATCAACACGGCCCAGCTTGCTTGGCTCCACGCTACCGGATAAATGTCGGCTTTGACCGGCTTACTGATACCGGGGATGCTGGGCAAATCGGCATCGCCGCCATCGACTTTTAACTGCGCCTTCATGCCTTTTTCCATGTGCTGCGCCAGTTCGCAATGCACGAGGTAGGTTTTTTTCTGGCTGGGTACGATCAGCGAAGCCTTCAATTCACCTTGTCCGTAAAGTTCCAGGTGGAACATGCCCTGCGGGTAGAGATAGCCTGGCAAGCCGTGGATCATTAACTGATGGCGTATCTGGTCGTCGTTGATGAAGGTGATGTTGATTCGGGAGCAGGGTGCAACATCCCATTCCTGGTTGTCGAAAGCGAACATTTTGCCGGGGAATTTCAGCGCGTATTTCTGTCCGGCATGGATGGTGATGTTGACGTCGCCGGAAATCTTCGTGCAGTCTTTGGGCAGGTTGTCCCTATTGGCATTCATGATCATGCCTTTTTCGCCCATCATCATGCCGTCATCCATCCTCATCATGGTTTCGTCGGCAAGTGCCCCATGGCTATGCAAGCTCAGCATCATCAGCAGTGCCACTAAATATTTCATAGCTTTTGCCTCCGTTTATAAGCCAGCACCACAAAAATAACCAATCCTATGGACAAACCTGCCGCCAAGCCGAACACGATGATGCGGATGTAATCAGGGGCAATTAATCCAGGTTCACCCAACAGTGGCGCAAACTCGCCTTCAGCCCAGACCGCTTGTTTCTTGGCGTAGTAATCTTTGTTGAAGACTTGGTCGAGCAGGGCGTCATGCATTTTCGGCATGCCTTGTTCGTCAATCATCGGCTTGTAGGCCAGTATAGCCATGTTACCGCCGGGTTCCATGCCGTCGGTGGTGGTGCCGGTCGGTACATGGTCATGAAACATCCACAGGCCGGGGCCGTAACTATCCAAGCCGTTATTTTGGGTGCGCAGGCGCAAATCAAGCCGTTGCGCCGGAGCGATGTCGAAAACATCCCGTGTTATCTGCGAACCAGCCGGTTGATCAACGCCGTCATAAGCGGTGATGGTGGCCTTATGTCCGTGGAAATGCAGCGCTACCAACGAGCGTTGGGCATTGGCGACATGCAGTTTTATGTCTTCATTTTCATTGGCGACGATCACCGCGTCCCTTAGCGTGTAGGGGAAGGAATGGCCGTTCAGCATGAAGTAGTTCTCAAACGATTCGGTCATGTTGTATTCGCGACTCATCCGGTGCGCGATCAGCCTTGGATCATTGGCATCCTGGATGATTTTTGCCAGTTTTTTATCGACCGACTGATAATACAAATCGTATTCCTGGCTGTAGGATTTTTGCACCGCAACCGAAGGGTGGCGTACTTGACCCGCGCCGATATTAAAGGTTTGCACCCAGTTGTCAGGCCGATTTTCTTCGATTATAAACATGCCGTTCAAGCCCATCATGTAATGCTGGGCCGTTTGTACGTGGCAATGATAAAACATCGACCCGGCGTGCCGGGGCTGGATCTCGTAGGTATGACTTTTACCGGGGAACACCGGGTGTTCTTCCATGCCGTCGTTATCGTCACCGCCAGCGGTTACCCAAGAATGATCGACGCCGTGAAGATGGATGGTGTGCGGTAAATAATGGGTGTTTTCCAAAGTGATATACACCTTGTCGCCTTGTTCAACCCGAATTACCGGGGAGGGCGCGCGCAGCAGCGGATTGGCGACTAGGGAGTTAAAGTTTTTAAGTGCCATGCCGCTGGCTTTCGGCGCGAACACCCAAAGCCCAGGCTGGATACCGGGCGCTATGTCGAACGTGTTGATCAGGAAGTCGCCATCGGGACTTGAGCCGTTTAGCTCCACGACTTCCAGTTTGATGCGGATCACGTCGGGGTCGCCGTCGTTGTCCAGATCATCGGTCATGGTCAATGCATCCTGGGCCAGATGCGTCTGCATCAATGTCTGCATCGATACGTTGTTGGCGCCTTTGACGGCCACGGCAATGTCGTAAGGATTGTCAGGCTCACAGGAGGGTGCTGCCTCGATTTTCACGCCGTCGATAACCTGCGCTTGCCGCCAATCAGGATGTTCATTGGGACAAGGTTTTTCTACCGCGACGGTTTCTTCCGAGCGGTTAAAAACGGTCGCAGGCGGTGTAATACCGGCCTTTTGTAACGGGGTCGGTGCAAAATATACGGCAGTAGCAGTTAACGCGGCGATAAGCAGCGTTGCTAAAAGAAGGAGGTATTTTTTGGGCATAGAGCGACAGAAAATTTCTATAAAGTAGTGCTATTGTAAATGCCTGCTAAGTTAAAACCTAGGCGCATTTTAAATGCTTTTTATGCGCGGGCCGATAATGGCGCGTCGGCAGGCTTAATTTTTCTCCTGATACCCGGAGTTATTTTAAATAACACCGCAGGGCATTAATACTTGCTATAATTTCGTGAAATTATAATGTTTGTAGAGAGCTGCCTCAGTGAGGCGCAGGACTCGTCAGCCTTTATTTGTACAAATCTTTACTTGGTATTAAAGCATGTCTAATTCGAACTCGTACAACCCTGATCTTGATTGGACTCAAGTAAGGGAAACGTCAAAAATGCTCATATTATCGGCTATTCAAGTAGAAGATATGATGAATGAATCAGATTTGTCGGTCAACACGCTGACAGAATCGTTTACTTCCATTGTTGAGCACATGCAGTCCATTAATGATCATCTGCTAGCTCTTGATTCAAGTGAAATCAGAAATGAAGCTATAGCCTGCTGCGCGGAAACAACCGACAAAATTCAGGCCTCCATTATCGCTTTCCAGTTTTATGACCGGATGCAGCAATGTTTGCAACATGTCACCTTAAATTTAAAAGGTTTGTCTGAACTGGTGGAAAATCAGAATCGTCTTTATAACCCGGAGGAATGGCGGCAATTCCAAAGTCAAATCCGTTCCCGGTACACGATGGAGTCTGAAAAACTGATGTTCGATGCGATTGTGCAAGGCAAGTCGGTAGATGAAGCGCTGGCGATTAAAAATGCGCATCAAGAAGAAGATGAGTCTGACAATATAGAGCTATTTTAATAAACGATGACGATTAAACGGTTAGTCATAATTTGCGCGCTGTCTTCTTTTCTTGCCGGTTGTGCTGACTTTTACGGTTCACAGCCACCTGCCCCGATTTACGGAGACCAGCCTAAGACTCAAAAACAAGCCGCCAAAATACAAAAAAAATCCAAATCGCGAAAAACGCCGTCCAAACAAGTTGTTAAAACGCAGCCGCTTAAGGAATTCTCGGAAATAAAGCCCGAACCCTTAATGTCTTCAACATCGCCAACTTCTGAACCGATAACGTTAGAGTCGTTCCCTCCAGATAAACCGGGAACAGCGGTGCCGACACCACCCCCAGTTGCTTCGGAAGCCCAGGAGCCAGCAACGTCCACGCTTCCTGCTCCCTCGGAAGCACAGGAACCATCATCGCCGTCTTCGGAATTATCGCCGTTTGAACCGATGGATGCCACCGCACCGTTGTCGCCCGCCGTAGGCGCTTTAGTTTCAGCTGCCAACCAAAACAGTAAAGCCGGTGATTTGGATTCAGCGACCGCCTCCATGGAACGCGCGATTAGAATCGAGCCAAGAAATGCGACTTTGTTTTATAAGTTGGCGCTACTAAGGCTAAAACAGGATAAGCCGCGATTGGCCGAAGATTTGGCAAAAAAATCCGCATTACTGGCAGCTAGCGATAATACTTTGAAAAAACACTGCTGGTTACTGGTTGCTCATGCCAGGGAGTTGCAACAGGATTTTGCCGGAGCAAAGGAAGCACGGGCAAAGGCTGATGGTTTTTAATAGCTTCGCAAAAGTCTAATTATTCCTGAGAACGATTCTTCCCGGCCACGGCCTCATGAATCGTTAGTCGGGAAAAATAGCTATTGTTCCAATTCAGTATTAGTGCATGATACTGCTTTCAACTTGTTGAATAATATGTCGCGGCGTACCGATTTATTATTTGATACACATTATCCATCGTCAAGTATTACAAAAATGCCAGGAGAAAAACCATGAGCAAAATAGACGACATTAATATTGAACTACAGCATATGCAGGCTTATTTACAAACGCATTGGCAACTGTTTCTGGCGGAAGGTGTTGTTTTTATTATCCTTGGGCTATGCGCGATAGTGGTGCCGCAGTTTTTTACGGTAGCGATAGTGGTATTTTTAGGCTGGATTTTGCTGTTCGGTGGGATAGTTCATGTTAGTCGGGCTTTTGTTTTTCAAAATATGCCCGGCTTTGGCTGGTGGTTAGTCATGGGCGTTTTGCAGATTATTGTCGGCTTGATGTTTATTACCAAACCGGTTGCCGGGGCGCTGACATTGACGATGTTAATAACGGTGTTCTTTGCGCTGGAAGGTGTCGCCAAGATTTCCCTGGCGGTGATGATGCGTCCCTTGGCTAATTGGGGGTTAATTTTGTTCAGCGGTGTTACGGCTTTGGTTTTTGCGTTGATCATCTGGTTTAGCTGGACTGAATCGGCTCAATGGCTGCTGGGCTTGTTTTTAGGCATTAACATGGTTTTTCTGGGCTGGTCGCTGGTCAAAATAAGTTTGCACTATAAGGTGCAATAAGTTTTTGTAAGGAGAATGATGATGCAACAAAAAACCAATAAGAAATTGCTCGGAAAGGTGCTGGTCGTTGGCGCAATCATCGCTATTTTGAGCTATTTGTTCCATCCCGGTGTTGGGCAACTTAGCGTTACACTGAACGGCGAACCGGTTGCTGATCCGTTGGTTCGATTTGCCGCCGTGCCAACGTTTTTGTTGGTCATGCTTATCACCGGTGTACTGATGGTGCTGCTTTTTTTAGGCGTCGGCGTGTTTATGTTTCTACTAGCCATGTTTGTTGCTTTGCTAGGGATTTTCATCATGGCACCTTATTTCTGGCCGGTGTTGGTTGTTGTTGTGTTGATGATAGTGCTGATGACTATTGGCAACGGGAATAAAGATTGAGCTGAGTAGGGTACGCATCGCGTACCATTTTCAAACTTTATCCATGAATTAAATTTCCAAAAGGTACGCGATACGTACCCTACTTGGCTGTTCAGGCGTTACAATATGCGCCATTACGGTTAACTCATCGGTCTTTACAATATGGAAAAAATTAAGGTACTTTTCGTCTGCATGGGCAACATTTGCCGTTCGCCCACGGCGGAAGGCGTGTTTACCAAGTTGGTCAAGGATCATAAGCTGGATGCGCATTTTGCCATCGATTCAGCCGGTACCCATGCCTACCATGTCGGCAATGAGCCTGACTTACGCTCCCAAGCTGCGGCGCTTGAACGAGGCATTGATCTGTCAAGCTTACGGGCTAGGCAAGTCATTAACGGGGATTTTGAAGATTTCGATTACGTTCTGGCAATGGACGACGAGAATTATTCAATACTAATCAATGCCTGCCCTGAACAATACAAACCCAAAGTCAAATATTTTCTTGATTACGCGCCGCATTTGAACGAGCGCCAAGTGCCCGATCCATACTACGGCGGCCCTTACGGTTTTGAGCGGGTGTTGGATATGATAGAAGAGGCTTCCGCCGGTTTTTTAAAAACCGTGCGGGAATCAGGCGGCATTAAATAACAACTACTTCGTGAGAGTAATGTCATGGCAATCGTATCGAATACCGTAGTTTATCTGGATGGCGATGTTGTACTGGAAGCTTTTTTTGCCTTTGATGATGCGCTGACAGGACGCAGGCCTGGCGTTTTAATTAATCATACTTGGGCGGGGCGGGATGGTTTTGTTGCCGAGAAAGCCAAAAAGCTGGCCGCCTTAGGCTATGTCGGCTTTGCGGTTGATATGTATGGAAAGGGTGTCTTAGGTACAAACCCGGAAGAAAACATGAAGCTGATGCAGCCTTTTATGGCTGATCGGGTCATGTTGCAACAGCGCATGAAAGCGGCTTTGGCGGCAGTGAAACTGATGCCGTGGGTTGATGACAGCAAAATCGCCGCAATCGGTTTTTGTTTTGGCGGCTTGTGTTCGCTGGATTTGGCCAGGACTGGCGTCGACATTAAGGGGGTGGTCAGTTTTCATGGCTTGCTGGTGCCGCCCGGCAATACGCAGGGAGTTGCGATCAAGGCAAAAATTCTGGCTTTGTGTGGACGGGATGATCCGTTGGTTCCGTCGGAACAAGTGTTAGCTTTCGAACAGGAAATGACCGAAGCAGGCGCAGATTGGCAGTTGCATAATTATGGCAATACCATGCATGGGTTCACTAATCCATTAGCTAATGATCCTGTATTCGGCACTGTTTATCAGCCTGACGCAGATCGGCGTTCATGGATAGCGATGCAGAATTTTCTGGCAGAAATATTTGCCTGACGAATAACAGATTTCAGATTCGCTGGAGTGCAGGCTTCGGCTGCTGTGGCAAGCGAAGCTTGCACTCCATTACGTTATAATTTCAAGTTGTTTTACTCATTGCCGAATGTGAAAATGCAGCATTTTGGCTATTAATTTAAAACACTATCAGCTTCGACACTAGTAAGACAATTTGTTATAATCCTTCACTTATTTCATGTCACGTAGTCGTACTTAAATAAAATAATTTTGCACTTAGTCATGAAACCATGCCGCTCGGTATTGACGGCACACTGTATGTATAGGGATCAATGTCAAACTTCGCTAAAGAAATAATACCTGTCAATCTCGAAGACGAGATGAAGCAGTCTTATCTCGATTACGCCATGAGCGTTATCGTCGGTCGAGCCCTTCCAGATGTCAGAGACGGCCTTAAGCCGGTTCATCGCCGTGTGCTGTATGCGATGAGCGAGTTGGGCAACGACTGGAACAAACCTTATAAAAAATCGGCGCGTGTAGTCGGTGACGTGATCGGTAAGTATCACCCGCATGGCGATACCGCTGTTTACGACACGATGGTGCGGATGGCGCAGGATTTTTCCATGCGCTATATGCTGATCGACGGGCAGGGCAATTTTGGTTCGGTTGATGGCGATTCGCCTGCGGCGATGCGGTATACCGAAGTGCGCATGTCGAAAATCGCCCATGAATTACTGGCTGATCTGGATAAGGAAACGGTCGATTTTGCGCCCAACTACGATGAGTCCGAATCCGAGCCGAGGGTGTTGCCGACTCGGGTACCGACGTTATTGATTAACGGCTCGTCCGGCATCGCGGTGGGCATGGCGACCAATATTCCGCCGCATAATTTATCCGAAGTGATCAGTGCCTGTCTGGCGATGATCGACCAGCCGGATCTGACCGTGCATGACTTGATGGCGCATATCCCTGGGCCTGATTTCCCTACAGCGGCCATTATCAACGGTGCTTCCGGCATCTACAACGCATACACTACCGGACGCGGCAAGATTTATTTGCGCGCACGTTGCCATTTTGAAGACATTGGCGACAGCAGCCGACAAGCGATTATCACCACTGAACTGCCTTATCAGGTCAACAAGGCCAGACTGCTGGAGAAAATTGCCGAGCTGGTTAAGGAAGGCAAACTTGAAGGCATTTCCGGTCTGCGCGACGAATCGGACAAAGACGGTATGCGCATGGTGATTGAGCTGCGTCGCGGCGAAATGCCCGAGGTAGTGTTAAATAACCTGTACAAGCAGACCCAATTCCAGACCGTGTTCGGTATCAATATGGTTGCGCTGCTGGATGGCCGCCCGCATTGCATGAATCTGCATGAAATTATCAGCGCTTTTATCAATCATAGGCGCGAAATTGTTACTCGCCGGACGATTTATAATCTGCGCAAAGCCAGGGAAAGGGCGCATATTTTAGAAGGACTCGCGGTTGCTTTAGCCAATATCGACGAGATGATTGCGCTGATTAAAGCGGCCGCCACACCCGCCGACGCTAAAGTCGGTTTGTTGGAGAAAAGTTGGGATGCGGGGCTGGTTGCTGCATTGTTGGATCGCGCCGATGCAGATCGTTCCAGGCCGGATGATTTGGGCATAGAGTTTGGCATTCATGCCGGAATTTACCGCCTGTCTGAAACCCAGGCTCAAGCTATTCTTGAGTTGCGTCTGCACCGTTTGACCGGTCTGGAGCAAGACAAGATAGTCAATGAATACAAACAGCTGTTGGAGCAGATTGACGAATATCTGTTTATTTTGGGCAGTGATGTTCGCCTGATGGAAATTATCCGGGAAGAGTTGGTCGCTATCAAGGAGCAGTATTCCGACGAACGCCGCACCGAAATTATGCAAAATCATTCGGATTTATCCGATGAAGACCTGATTACCGAGGAAGACATGGTCGTGACTATGTCGCACGAAGGTTATGTCAAGTCCCAGCCGCTCAGCGATTACAAGGCACAACGACGCGGCGGACGCGGCAAGTCGGCGACAGCTACTAAAGAACTGGATTATGTCGATAAGCTGATTGTGGCCAATACCCACGACATTATTTTGTGCTTCTCCTCGCGGGGCAAGGTTTATTGGCTTAAAGTCTATCAATTGCCGGTTGCAAGTCGCGCGGCCAGAGGTAAGCCTTTCGTTAATCTGCTGCCGTTGGAGGAGGGCGAAAAAATCAATGCGATGTTACCGATACGCGAATTTACCGACACTAAATTCATTTTTATGGCGACATCGGCGGGTACCGTTAAAAAGACCCCGTTAAAGGAATTCGAGCGTCAACGTACTAACGGTAAAATAGCAATTGATTTACGGGAAGACGATACGCTGGTCGGCGTTGCGGTGACCGACGGTCAGCAAAACGTGCTGTTGTTCAGCAGCACCGGAAAGGCCGTCTGCTTTAATGAGGCGGATGTGCGCTCAATGGGTAGAACGGCATCAGGTGTGCGCGGAATCCGGTTGCAGGAAGGACAAAAAGTCATTTCTCTGATTATCTCTTCCGAAGGTACGGTGCTGAATATTACCGAGAACGGTTACGGCAAGCGTACCAAGCTGGAAGAGTTTACCTGTCATAAACGCGGCGGCCAGGGCCTGATTGCGATACAAACTTCTGCGCGTAACGGTGCTGTGATTGGCGCGGTACTGGTCAATGACCATGATGAAATTATGCTGATCACTGATGGCGGCACCTTAGTTCGTACCCCGGTTGACGGTATTTCGGTGGTTGGACGCAATACTCAGGGCGTGACCATTATCAAGCTTGATAAGAAGGAAAAAGTGATCGGCGTTGACCGTATTGCAGGTTTGGCCGGGGTTGATGATGCCGATGATGAGCTTTTAGATGATACCGATTTAGAGCTGGACGCATTGGATGAAACAACAAATGACGATAGTAAATCAGGAGAAGAATCGTAATGTCCAGAGTTTATAATTTTAGCGCAGGCCCGTCTGCTTTCCCTGAATCCGTATTGCAGCAAGCGCAGCAGGAAATGCTGGAATGGCGCGATAGCGGCATGTCGGTCATGGAAATGAGTCATCGCGGCAAACATTTCTCAGTTATTGCCGAAGAGCTGGAAAGCGACTTGCGCGGGCTGTTGTCCATCCCGGAAAACTATAAGGTTTTGTTCCTGCAAGGTGGAGCATCGGCGCAGTTTTCGCTGATACCGCAGAATATCCTGAACGGCAAAAGCAAAGCTTGTTACCTGAACACCGGTGCTTGGTCGGAAAAGGCTATCAAGGATGCAGGTGCTTATTGCGATGTGGTGGTCAGCGCCAGTTCCGAGAACACCAAATTCACCACGATTCCTGATGCTGCAAGCTGGGCCATCGATAACCAAGCTGCTTATCTGCATTACACCTCGAATGAAACCATACACGGCGTGGAGTTCCAGTCTTGCCCCGACAGCAAGGGCTTGCCGCTGGTGTCGGATATGTCGTCGAATATTCTATCGCGCAAGATCGATGTTAGCCAGTACGGCTTGATTTATGCCGGAACGCAAAAAAATATGGGGCCCGCAGGCGTTACTGTAGTGATCGTCAGAGACGATCTGGTCGGTCATGCGCCTAAAACTGTGCCCTCGGTTTTCAATTATGCCGAACAGGCGAAAAACCAATCCATGTTGAATACACCGGCAACCTATAGCTGGTATTTGTGCGGACTGGTGCTGAAGTGGTTGAAAGCGCAGGGCGGCGTTGAAGGCATCGAACAACGCAATATTGCCAAGGCGGCGAAGCTGTACCAAGCCATCGACCAGTCGGCTTTGTATTCCAATCCGGTGGAAATTGCATCCCGATCCAGGATGAATGTGCCATTTATCCTGGATGATGAAAGCCTTGATAAGCCGTTTTTGACGGCTGCGGAAGCCAATGGTTTGTTTGAGCTGAAAGGCCATCGTTCGGTCGGCGGCATGCGGGCTAGCATTTACAATGCGATGCCGGAGGCCGGTGTACAGGCCTTGATCGATTTCATGGCTGAGTTTGAACGTACCCACTAATCGAAGACCAAGTTAGAAAAATAGAACGCGGATGACGCAAATGAATATGATGAACACAGATAACCCAAGAAAAATCTTATTTGATCTTAACTATCAGCGCCATCCGCGTTCTATTTTTTCTAACTGCTGAGTAGTTACTGAAAACTTAATAATTAAGGTCACCATGTCCATCACCCCGCTTTCTGAATTGAGAGACAAAATCGATGCAATCGATAAGCAGATTCTGCAATTGATGAATCAGCGTGCGTCTTGTGCCATGGAAGTTGCCAAAACCAAGATTGCGCAGGGTGAGAATGGTTCGTTTTACCGCCCGGATCGCGAGTCGTTGGTATTGCGGCGCATCAAAGACTTGAATCAAGGCCCTTTATCCGATGATACAGCGGCTCATTTTTTTAGGGAATTGATGTCGGCGTGTTTGGCTCTGGAAAAGCCTTTGGATGTGGCGTATTTAGGGCCCGAGGGCACCTTTACCCAGCAAGCCGCAATTAAGCATTTCGGCTCTGCGGTTAAAACCGTACCGGCTGCAACCATTAACGATATTTTTAATGCAGTCGAGAACGGTAACTGCCAGTTCGGCGTCGTGCCGGTCGAGAACTCTACCGAGGGCGTCATCAGTCATACGTTGGATCGGTTTTTGGCTTCACCGCTGAAAATATGCGGGGAAGTTGAAATCCGTGTGCATCAAAACTTGTTGGGGCTGGTGGATAGTCTGGATGAAGTGACCGAGGTATTTTCTCATCAGCAATCCCTGGCGCAGTGTCGGCAATGGCTGGACAATCATTTGCCTAATGCTAGGCGAACTGCGGTTAACAGCAATACCGAGGCCGCAAGATTGGCATCAACCAATAAACAGGCCGTTGCAATAGCAGGCATCGTTGCTGCTGAAATTTATCAGTTGAATGTCATCGAAAAAAACATCGAAGACGAATCCAACAATACCACCCGCTTTATCATTATCGGCCAGCAAATATCGTCTTCCACGGGTAACGATAAGACCTCGTTGGTTGTGTCTACAGGCAATCAGCCCGGTGCGTTGCACAGGATACTGGAGCCTTTCGCGAGATTTAACATCGGCATGGTGCATATTGAGTCCAGGCCGTCACGTCAGGGATTATGGAACTATGTGTTTTTTATCGATATTGAAGGCCATAGCGAAGATGACGATGTTGCCCAGGCGCTGACACTATTGAAAGACAACGTCAACATGCTCAAACTATTGGGTTCTTATCCTAAAGCCGTGCTTTAATTTCTTTAAAAACCGCAATTTTTCCACAAAAAACACAAAAAACACAAAAAACACAAAAATTTATCCATAGAAACCGAGTTGAATGCTGATTTATTTAGTGCCTTTTGTGTCGCCTAGAGGCGCCTACTTTTGGTTTTCGTGAACGAAATGATTTTTTATACTATCGCCCAATACAACCAATGAACAACGCTGATAAAATTTATAACCTTGCCGTGTCCGGTGTGCAAAAGCTGATTCCTTATACACCCGGCAAACCGATTGAGGAGCTTGAGCGCGAACTGGGACTTTCTAACACGACTGCCAAGGATGGCGGAAGTGTCGCAATCGGTAGGGAGCCGATGCGACTCATAAAGCTTGCATCCAATGAAAATCCTTTAGGGCCCGGGAAAAAAGCTTTAGCGGCAATACAGGCGACTTTGAAGGATTTGGCCTTGTACCCGGATGGCAACGGCTTTAATTTGAAACTCGCATTAGCTGATAAATATGCGGTCGAGATGAGCCAGATTACATTGGGCAATGGATCCAATGAAATTCTTGAGTTGGTGGCCAGGGCGTTTTTAACGCCGGGACTTGAAGTGGTTTTTTCGCAGCATGCTTTTGCTGTGTATCCAATCGTAACTCAAGCGGTTGGCGCTACGGCGGTTGTCGCCCCCGCTTTGAATTACGGTCATGATCTTGATGCCATGAGGCAAAGAATCACCGATAAAACGCGGTTGGTATTTATAGCGAATCCCAATAATCCTACCGGTACATTGCTGAGCCACGCCGACTTGGAAACATTTATTGGGGCGCTGCCAGACACTTGTGTATGCGTACTTGATGAGGCCTATTGTGAATTTGTTGGCGACAAAAGCGCGGACAATTCAATTGCTTGGCTAAAAAAGTATCCCAATTTATTAATTACCCGCACCTTTTCTAAGGCCTACGGTTTGGCCGGATTACGCATCGGATATGGCTTGTCCAGTCCGCAACTGGCCGACATCCTGAACCGGGTACGCCAGCCGTTCAATAATAATATGCTGGCTCTGGCCGCCGCCGAAGCGGCATTGACGGATACAGAGCACTTGCAAAACACCATTACCGTTAATGCTCAAGGCATGCAGTTTATCACCGAAGGCTTTAAAAACTTAGGCTTGGAGTGGATTCCATCGGCAGGTAATTTTGTGTTGGTTGACTTAAAACAACCAGCAATGCCGGTTTATGAGGCATTGCTGCGCAAAGGAGTTATCGTCAGGCCAGTTGGCGTCTATGAATTGCCTAATCATTTGCGTATTACCATAGGTACACAGGCGGAAAATCAGCTGTTTTTACAGGCACTGACCGAAGTTATGCTGGCGCCATGAGCAAATCAAAGAATTGTGGGGGCGAATTCATGCCTGGCTGTCCTACCCGGTACCCTACGGGCCAGTGCAAATCTGCTTCCGGCAGATTTGTCAGTCGCCTTTGGGCGAATAAATTCGCCCCTACAGCGGTCGGAAATAATGTTTAACCGGCTTTGCATTATCGGCGTCGGCTTGATCGGTGGCTCAATCGCTCGCGCGGCAAGGCAGCAGGGTTTATGCAATAACATAGTCGGCTATGGCCGACAGCTCGATGAGCAAAATCTGCAAACGGCAAAGCAGTTGGGGGTTATTGACGACTATACCTTGGAGCTTTCGGAAGCCGTTCAAGGCGTTGATTGCGTGGTCATCGCGACGCCGGTTGCGAGCATCGAAAGCATTTTTGCCCAGCTTAAGCCGTTGTGGTCGGATAACGCGGTTTATACCGATGTCGGCAGTACCAAAGGTAGCGTTATTGCCGCAGCAGAACGGGTTTTCGGTGTTGTGCCTGATAACCTGGTTCCCGCTCACCCGATCGCCGGAGCCGAGAACAGTGGTGTAACGGCCTCAGTCGACGATTTGTTTCTGAATAAACGCCTGATTATTACGCCGGTCGGCAATACCCGTTCTGAAGCAGTGCAAAAAATCCAGTGTTTCTGGCAGCGGTTGGGATCGTTGGTGTCGGTGATGGATGTGCAGCATCATGACAGCGTGTTGGCTGCAACCAGCCATTTGCCGCATATCCTGGCCTTTGCGTTGGTCGATATGCTCGGCCATAAAGACGAACAAAGCGAGATTTTTCAATATGCGGCCGGCGGCTTCAAGGATTTCACCCGGATTGCCTCAAGCGACCCGACCATGTGGCAGGATATTTGTGCCGCCAATAAAGACGAAATCATCCCTTTAATCGAGCAGTTGAAGGGGGAATTGGATAAAATACAACGTTTGCTGGAAACGAATGATACCCGGCAACTTTTTGAAACCTTTACGTATGCCAGAAACGCACGGCAACGCTTTCTTGATCAGTTCGATAATAATTAATATGTCAAAATCAATCACATTTTACGTTCAACCCGGCGGTAAATTACAAGGCGAGGCACGCGTGCCCGGCGATAAATCCATGTCGCATCGATCAATCATGCTGGGTTCGCTGGCCGAAGGCGTGACTCATGTCAAAGGCTTTCTCGAAGCGGAAGATGCCTTGGCAACCTTGCAGGCTTTTCGCGATATGGGGGTTAAAATCGAAGGCCCGGTCAATGGCGAATTGACCATACACGGCGTTGGCAAGCACGGCTTGAAAGCGCCTGAAAATGACTTGTATCTGGGGAACTCAGGCACATCGATGCGTTTGCTGAGCGGTTTATTGGCAGGCCAGTCATTTAACTCGGTATTAACCGGTGATAAATCATTGTCCGGCAGGCCGATGAAGCGGGTCACTGAGCCGTTGGCGGCCATGGGCGCCGATATAAAAACCACTGAGAAAGGCACGGCGCCTCTGCAAATTACCGGCAGGGCAGGGCAGTTGACTGGCATTGATTACGCGATGCCGATTGCCAGCGCCCAAGTCAAATCCTGCCTGTTATTGGCAGGCATGTATGCGCAAGGCGTAACCAGCGTTACCGAGCCAGCGCCTACCCGAGACCATACCGAACGCATGCTGACCGGATTTAATTATCCGGTGAAACAACAAGGCAATAAAGTCAGCATTACCGCCGAAGGCAGTTTAACGGCGGCCGATATTGACGTACCCAGCGATATTTCATCGGCGGCATTTTTCCTGGTCGGGGCGTCCATTGCGCCGGGCTCCGACCTGCTGTTGAAGCATGTCGGCATTAATCCTACGCGCACCGGCGTCATCGACATTTTGAGATTAATGGGCGCCAATATTGAAGTTCTTAACGAGCGCACTGTCGGCGGCGAGCCGGTAGCCGACCTGCACGTTGTTTACAGTCCTCTTAAAGGTATAGACATTCCGGAGCATCTGGTGCCGCTGGCTATTGACGAGTTTCCTGTGCTGTTTGTTGCCGCTACGTGTGCAGAAGGACAAACACGGTTAACCGGAGCGGAAGAACTCAGGGTGAAAGAATCGGATCGTATCCAAGTGATGGCGGACGGCTTGCAAATCCTGGGCGTAGACGCTCAATCGACCGAGGATGGCATGATCATTCAAGGCGGCTCGATTGGCGGTGGCGAAGTTATATCGCATGGCGACCACCGAATTGCGATGTCGTTTTCAATTGCTGGTTTGCGCGCTAATGCGCCGATTACCATCCACGATTGTGAAAATGTGAATACCTCGTTCCCTGAATTTAGAGATTTGGCAAAGCGCTTAGGTCTTAATCTTGTTTGCAGGGAAGGCTAGTGAATATACCCGTATTGACTATAGATGGCCCTAGCGGTGCCGGAAAAGGCACGGTTAGCCGAGCGGTAGCGAAAAAACTGGGCTGGAACTATCTGGATAGCGGTTCAATTTATCGTTCATTGGCAATTGCTGCTTTAAACCAGTCTGCTGATCTGGAAGATGAAGCCGCCATTGCCGATATAGCCAGGGGGATGGTGTTGGAATTCGATTGTGGCGATGAATTGGTCGTTAGATTGGATGGCGAAGATATTACCGCCCAGTTAGGCTTAGAAAGCACAGGTTATGCAGCGTCCATCGTCGCCGCACTCCCTGAAGTCAGGCAGGTTTTGTTGCAAAAACAAAAGGATTTTAAACGGTTGCCAGGGTTGGTTGCAGACGGACGCGACATGGGGACGGTGGTTTTTCCTGAAGCCGAAAACAAGGTGTTTTTAACTGCCAGCGCAGCTGAAAGGGCTAAGCGGCGATATAAACAGTTGATAGAAAAAGGGATTGATGCTAACCTAGCGCAGATAACAACTGAGATAGAAGAACGTGATCGCCGGGATATGGAGCGCAAGACGTCTCCTTTAACTATGTCCAGTGACGCGCTTTATATTGATTCTTCGGATATGCCGCTAAATGCTGTTATTGAAGAAGTGCTGAATTTAATCCGTTAAGGATTTCTTACGTGGTCAGCTCAAAATGATTTGAGTGTGATCTTTTTTTAACTTTGATAAAGAAAAGGCTTGTTCGTGTTTCGACAGGCTTGGGAATGGAAAATGAGCGAAAGCTTTGCTGAATTATTTGAAGAAAGTCTAATCAAGACGGAAATGCGTCCTGGTGCCATGTTAATGGGTACGGTTGTTGATATCGAAAACGATATGATCATCGTCAGCACCCATTCTAAATCTGAAGGTGTCATTCCAAAATGGCAGTTCCTAAATAACGATGGCGAATTAGAAGTTGCCATTGGCGATGAGGTCGAGGTTGCCCTTGATTTGTTTGAAGACGGCTTGGGTGCCACACTTCTTTCTCGTGATAAAGCGAAGAAAAACAAAGCTTGGTCTGAACTTGAACATGCTTTCGACAAAGAAGCAACTATAATCGGTCGTATTACCGGTAAAGTTCGCGGCGGTTTCACCGTGGCGGTTGGCGCATTACGTGCTTTCTTGCCCGGTTCATTAGTAGATGTTCGCCCGATCAGAGACACAACTTTCCTGGAAAATCGCGATCTGGAATTCAAAGTTATAAAAATCGATCAAAAACGTAACAACGTGGTTCTGTCCCGTCGTGCTGTTGTCGAAAAAGAATACAGCGCTGAAAGGGAAGAATTGCTCAAAACGCTGGAAGAAGGCGCAGTCGTTACCGGCGTAGTTAAAAACCTGACCGATTACGGCGCATTTATCGATCTTGGCGGTATTGACGGTCTGTTACACATCACCGATATGGCATGGAGACGCGTACGTCATCCGTCCGAGTGTGTAGAAATCGGCCAGGAAATTAAAGTTAAAGTTTTGAAATATGACAAAGATAAGAATCGTGTTTCATTAGGCATGAAGCAAATGGGTGAAGATCCATGGCAAAACATCGCCCGTCGCTACCCAGCCGGCACACGTGTATTCGGCAAAGTAAACAACCTGACCGATTACGGCTGCTTTGTTGAAATTGAAGAAGGCGTAGAAGGTTTGGTTCACGTTTCTGAAATGGACTGGACCAACAAAAACGTTAATCCTTCCAAGCTCGTTCAATTGGGTGATGATGTCGAAGTAATGGTTCTTGAAATCGATGAAGAACGTCGTCGTATTTCTTTAGGCATGAAGCAGTGCAAAACCAATCCTTGGGATGATTTTGCTGCAACCCATAACAAAGGCGATAAAATTTCAGGAAAAATCAAATCGATTACTGATTTTGGTATTTTCATCGGCCTAGATGGCGGTATCGACGGTTTGGTTCATATGTCTGATATTTCATGGGCAGATGAAGGCGAAGCCTCGGTTCGTGACTTCAAAAAAGGCGATGAGCTGGAAACCGTTATTCTGGCGGTGGATTCCGAACGTGAACGTATCTCTTTAGGTATCAAACAATTGGAACAAGATCCGTTCCAAAACTTCCTGGCTACCCATGAAAAAGGCAGCTTGGTAAAAGGAACCGTTAAAGAAGTCGATGCTAAAGGCGCCGTAATCACTTTGGCCGATCATGTTGAGGGCTATTTGCGTGCTTCCGAAATTCAACGCGACCGCGTTGAAGATGCGAGAACCTTGCTAAAAGAAGGCGATGAACTTGAAGCTAAGTTCATTGGCGTAGATAAGAAAAGCAAATCAATTTCTTTATCTATTAAAGCAAAAGATAGCGAAGAAGAGACTCATGCCGTTAAGGATCACTCCCAACAGCAGCAACAGTCAGTTGGCGCCCCGACCTTCGCCGATATCTTTAAGCAGATGGAAAAATAAAAATCATGGGGGGGTATGTATTCGTACATACCCCTAGTGTTTATTTGTTTTCGCAGGATAGAATGTGACAAAATCAGAATTAATTGAAGCACTCGCCAAACATCAGCCGCATCTGGCACAGAAAGATGTAGAGATAGCGGTAAAATGTATCATTGAGCAAATGAATCAGGCGTTATCTTCCGGTGAAAGAATCGAGATCAGAGGTTTTGGTAGTTTCTCGCTACATTTGCGCCCACCTCGCATGGGGCGTAACCCAAAAACAGGTGAGTCTGTAGCTTTATCAAAAAAACACGTACCTCACTTTAAACCGGGTAAGGAATTGCGTGACCGAGTGGATGCTTCGCGGAATAAATGTAAGATAGTCGATTAATTGTTAGTATATTGAAGCTCTGCAAAACATAGTTGCAGGGCTTTAATTTTGTGCGGTATCCCTCCTTTTTTATCCTCCCCATTGTTGTTTAAGCTTTTGCCTGTTCAATGCCAGCCACTGGATCGCAATAATAGGTATTGCTGATTCTATCTCGCCGTTTTCCAGCATACGATACACCTGATCAAAATCAACGGCGCGCACCAAAATATCCTCGTCCTCGTGATCTAGGCCGTGAATGCCGCCCACTTGCGTACTATCCACTTTTCCGCAAAATAGCGTAATCCACTCAGAGAAAGCGCCCGGCGTAGTATAAAATTCATTGATGACCATCAATTGTTGAATTTCACAGCCCGCTTCTTCGATAGATTCCCGATAAGCGACTTCCTCGGCTGATTCGCCTTCCTCTATCGCTCCCCCAACAATCTCGACCAGCCAGGCCCTATCAGGATGTAAAATTGCGGCAGCGGTTCTGAACTGTTCGATCAGCACTACCTTGTCGGCATGGGGGTCATATAACAGAACCGCAATACAGTTGCCGCGCATGAACAGTTCGCGTGAAATTTCGGCGCTCCAGCCCCCACCAAATAAGGTATGTTTAACGTGATATTTTTCCACGCGGAAAAAGCCCTGAAAGACGATTTCCTTGCCCAAAATTTCAAACTGTTTATCCATGCTTACCTTTGTACTCAACTTTATAAATTACGCCGAGCTTATCATCGCTAATCAACAAACTGCCATCCGGCATTTCCAGAATATCGACCGGGCGTCCCAGCACGTTGCCGTTTTTAGTTAGCCAGCCATCGATAAAAACCTGTTCGGCAATTGCTCCATGCATTGCTCTACCTCCTGCATCCATGCAGTCGTCGGCAACCGGCTTGCCTTGTTTGAATTTTACCAACGCAACACGGTAACCTTGCGGCTCAGACCGGTTCCATGAACCGTGTTCCGCGACAAATAGCTGATTTTGGTATTCGGTCGAAAATTGTTTGCTCCGATAAAAACGTAGACCCAAAGGTGCCATATGGGCCTTAAATTTCCACACTGGCGCGACAAATTCACTGCATCTTTTACCGGCGGCTAGCTCAGGATCAGGAATATCGCCACCGTGACAGTAGGGAAAACCAAAATGTTCACCGTTTGTCGTCCATTGATTAAGCTCATCGGGCGGGAGGTCATCGCCCAAATAGTCGCGGCCATTCTCGGTAAAAAACAACGCACCGGTTTCCGGTTGCCAGTCAAGACCAACAGAGCTTCTGATGCCCCGGGCAAGTATCTCAAAGCCGCTGCCATCTGAATTTAACCTGACCAGCGAGCTATAAATCGGTTTTTCCAGCTCGCAAATATTACAGGGCGCTCCAACTGTAGTGTACAGCTTGTTATCGGGGCCAAAGTGCAGGTATTTCCAGCCGTGATGCTGTTCTGATGGGAATTGATCGTAAATCACAACAGGTTTAGGCGGATTAGCTAATTGCTGGGTGATATGGTCGAAACGGATAATGCGGTTAACTTCGGCCACGTACAGCGAATCATCCTTATAAGCGACGCCGTTGGGTAAATATAAGCCGCTGGCGATCACATAACGTTTATCCGCTACGCCATCGTTATTGCTGTCTTGTACCGCATAAACCGCGCCTTCAGATCCGGTGCCGACAAACACCACGCCGTTATCGCCCAAGGCCAAACTTCTGGCATTGGGCAGGTTATCGGCAAAAATAGACAGGACAAAGCCTTGGGGCACATGCAGTTGCTTTAGAATGCCTTGATGACTGTTTGGTTCTGCATAGGCCAAGCAAGGGCTAATTAAAAACATAAGCAACGATATTACTTTTATAATAGACATCAGATTACCCTCCATCAATTAACTTAAGCTATATTAGCACCGTTAGAAGGCTTGGAATGTATTATTCAAGCCCCATATTGATTAATATCTTAACGAAAAAAGGTTCAAACATATGATGCGTATTTTTCTTTTTCTGGCAACCAATGTAGCCATAATGGTTGTGGTCAGTATTATTTTTAGCGTTTTAGGCTTAGGCAGCACTCTGGATGCTCAAGGCATCGACCTTAATCTTAATGCGCTTTTAGTCATGTCGGCCATCATCGGTATGACCGGTTCGGTTATTTCCTTAGCAATGTCCAAATGGTCGGCAAAAAATGCGATGGGCGTACACGTTATTGAACAGCCCCAAAATCAAACCGAGAAATGGCTGATCGAGATCGTGGCTAAACAAGCCAGGCAGGCGGGCATCGGTATGCCCGAAGTTGGTATTTTTCAGACCCCTGAATCCAATGCCTTTGCGACAGGCATGAGTAGAGACAGTGCGCTGGTCGCAGTCAGCACCGGCTTATTGCAAAACATGAATGCTGATGAAGTGGAAGCGGTAGTCGGTCATGAAATCAGTCATGTTGCTAACGGCGATATGGTAACGATGGCGTTGATGCAGGGCGTGGTCAACACCTTCGTTTACTTCTTTGCGACCGTCATCGGCCATGTTGTCGACCGGGTCGTGTTTAAAACCGAACGCGGTTATGGCCCCGCCTATTACATCACCCAGATGGTAGCTCAAATCGTCTTAGGGATTTTGGCCTCTATGCTGGTGATGTGGTTCTCCCGTTACCGGGAATTTAAGGCTGATGCTGGCGGCGCAAACTTGGCCGGGCGCGAAAAAATGATCGGCGCTCTGCGAGCCTTGCAGCGCGGACACGAAGCGGAAGACTTACCGGGACAATTGGCCGCTTTCGGTATTAACGGCGGCGGTGTGAGCAAGTTTTTTATGAGCCATCCGCCATTGGAAGAGCGCATTGCCGCGTTACAAAATAGCCGTTAATTAAAAGCATATAACCACGAAGACACGAAGGGCACGAAGAAATAAAGCTTCGTGTCTTCGTGGTGAATCGTGTTTAAGGCTTAATGAACTATGTCAGTGGACTGGGCGATAGCAAAGCTCCGGTGGAGCCTGGGTTTAATAAACGGTTGTTCAGTCGGTTGTACTCGATTCTCGAGCCTCAAAATGAGGATCTGGTGGTTAATGAGTGTGTTCGTAGCAACTCTACAAAAAAGGAGGTATCTATGGACAAAAAAAGTAGCAGCTTAAAGCTGAAGTTAATGAAAACGCCAATGACATTGATGGTTGTTTTTACATTTGCTGTATCCATGTTCAGTTTCGAATTTGACTACATACACACTCGTGACTCGAGTAGAGCCGACTGGTTTGCTTCTAATCACCCTGCCTAACTCATCATGAACCAACACATCCGTTTTGCACTAAGCCTGTCATACGACCAATACCTCAAGGTCTATCAAGGCGTTGCCAAAAATGTTTCAGTCATTGCCGATGACGGCAGGAGAGTCGCTTTTCCGGCGGGCAGGATCCAGTCTTTTTTGACCAAACAAGGCATTAACGGACAGTTTGAAATGGAATTAACCCCTGAAAACAAATTCGTCAGCATTAAAAAGCTGACGTGATGGAACGCACTATTACTGATTTATTTATAACGATGAAAGAAAATTTTTTAAACAAAAGCTTCATGACCAATTTTATTTCGGTTGTGATTATCGGTATCGGCTATGTTAGCCCTGTACAACCGGAGTTAATTAAATCCATCGGTTTTTTTGCCCTATCCGGCGCCATCACCAATTGGCTGGCTATTTACATGCTGTTTGAGAAAGTGCCTTTTTTATACGGCTCAGGCGTTATCCCGGCGAGGTTTGAAGAGTTCAAACTGTCCATCAAGCAGCTGATGATGGAGCAATTTTTTACCGCAAACAACATCGAGCAGTTTATTGAAAACGAGGAACAACAAGGCAAAAAACTGTTGAATCTGGAGCCTTTACTGAATGCCGTCGATTATGACAAGGTATACGAAGGGCTGGTATCGTCGATTATGGGGTCGTCTTTTGGCGGCATGTTGATGATGATGGGCGGCGAAGAAGCGCTGGTACCGCTAAAAGAACCGTTTACCGAAAAAATGAAAATCACGCTGACCGAAATGGTCGAGTCAGACCGGTTCAAAGCCGCATTAAAGCACGGACTCGATGCGCACAAAATCGGTGGCGATATAGTCGGCAAAATTGAAACGGTAATCGATAAGCGCCTGAGTGAATTAACTCCGCAACTGGTTAAGGAAATGGTTCAGTCCATCATCCGTCAGCATCTGGGCTGGCTGGTGGTTTGGGGTGGCATTTTCGGCGGTTTGATGGGCGCATTATTTGTTTTCGCCTGATGGAAACAGTTGAGCTTGTTTTTGAGGAATTCGGTAGCCCGGATGACAATCCGCTTATTATCCTGCATGGCTTTTTTGCTTCCTCGCGTAACTGGCGGCAGATAGCGCAAAGATTGGCTGCCAAGTTTCATGTTTATGTGCCGGACATGCGCAATCACGGTGCATCGCCCCATCATCCGTTAATGGATTACCCATCCATGACTGCTGATTTGTTGCAATTTATGGATGAGCAAGGCCTGGAAACAACCAATTTATTGGGACATAGCATGGGTGGCAAGATTGCCATGTGGCTTGCGCTTACATCACCCAACAAAGTGAACAAGCTGATTGTGGCCGATATTGCGCCGGTCAGCTACCAGCACAGTTTCGACAACACCGTGCAGGCGTTAAAAGCGCTGCCGCTGGCTGAAATCAGCAACCGCAAGCAAGCCGAAACGCTACTTGCTGCCGCCATACCCGAACTGAGCTATCGCCAGTTCCTGTTGCAGAATCTCATCTTGAAAGACGGCAAATATTGTTGGCGCGTTGATCTGGATATTTTTCAACGCATGGCCCACCATATCGCGGCTTTTCCCGATGTTGATCATTTAACGCCGTTTGCCGGTAATACGTTGTTTATTGCCGGAGGCGATTCAGACTTCGTTCAGCAGGAAGATTTAAAATCATTATTCCCAAAGGCGGCTTTGAGCATAATAGCCGATGCCGGGCATTGGCTGCATGTGCAACAGCCGGATGCTTTTACCGCACAGGTTGATGATTTTTTAAGGTAAAATAAACTAATCGCTCTTTAATTTTAAGGGCAGGGACGATCAAATGCTGTCCCCAGCATCTGATTTTTAATGATCTGTATTGTCGAGAATATTCCAGATGAATCAAAAAGTAAAAAAAGCAGTTTTCCCGGTTGCGGGTCTCGGAACCCGCTTTTTACCCGCCACCAAAGTCAGCCCGAAGGAAATGCTGCCGGTTGTGGACAAACCCTTGATCCAGTATTGCGTTGAAGAGGCTGTCGCGGCTGGCATCGATACGATTATATTTGTCACGGGCCGAACTAAAAACGTGATCATGGATCATTTCGACAAGGCCTATGAACTGGAAACTGAGCTGACTAACCGCAGCAAGACTGCGTTATTGAAAACGCTTAAGGAAATAATTCCGCCGAATGTGTCATTCGTGTTTGTTCGTCAGCCTGAGGCATTGGGATTGGGTCACGCGGTGCTTTGCGCCAAGCCGGTTGTTGGTAATGAGCCGTTTGCCGTTATCCTGGCCGACGACTTGATTGCGAACAGGAAAGGCAGCGGCTGCATGACGCAAATGGTTCAGCAATACGATCAGAATCGGTGCAGCATATTAGGCGTAGAGCGGGTCGATCCCAAGGAAACCGACAAATACGGTATAGTCAAAACTACCGAAGTCTCGTCCTCGGTAGGCAAGGTTGATCTGATTATTGAAAAGCCCGCTCCTGAGCGTGCGCCGTCAAATCTTGCAGTAGTCGGTCGCTATATTTTAACGCCTGCCATTTTTGAGAAGATCGAAACCACCGAGCGCGGCGCCGGCGGCGAAATTCAGTTGACCGATGCTATCGCCGCATTGATGCATGATGAGCAGTTCTTGGCCTATGAGTTTGAAGGCAAGCGTTATGATTGCGGCTCAAAACTCGGTTATTTGCAGGCTACCGTTGAATACGGCTTGGAGCATGGTGAATTGAAGGATGATTTTAGAGCTTATTTGAAAAGTCTGTCTCTTTGATTAGGCTTTATCCACGAAAGACACCAAATAAATAGACCAAGGCAAACTGCTCAGCAGTTAGAAAAATGGAACGCGGATGACGCTGATAGACTAAGATAAAATAAGATTTTTCTTAATCTATCAGTGATCATCATATTCATCTGCGTCATCCGCGTTCTATTTATCTGTGGCAACTACTACAACAACAGATGCAAACCCGCTACCGGGAGTGCGGAAATTGGTGGTTTGCCCCTGATACAAACGGGCGCAGGTTAACTGCGTTTGCCCCCTGTAAACGTACTGCCGCAGGTCGAGTTTCAAATCGACCAGTTCATTCTCCACTTGCAACTGCCGCTCGCTAGGTTTCACCAACGTTTGCGCCACATAATTGCCTTGTAAAGTTTCCCCGAACACCCGTTTGGTCATCCTGTCGCCCCGGCATGCGGCCTTGCTGCCGTAGCCTTTGGCCGGTTTGAAAAACAGCTGCTTGCGGGCTGCCCATAAAGCGTCGGCCTCTTCCTTATGTACGCAAATCGTGTGGGCAATACCTTCAAGCAACAGAGCTCTGGTATCTTCGGCAACGCCTATGTCTTGCAACGCGGCTTCATCAGTCAATATCGTCAGATTTCTTTTATCGGCATAAAGCGCATGCGCCATTGGATGCGGCGTGACGACAACGGCTTTTGCAAGGTAAGCCTCGCGCAAGGATTTTAGCGGCTCGGCTTCTAACCCAAAATCGGTCAAACGGTTGTAAACGAGATCAATAGGCGTATCGCCATGCCAAAGCATCCCATCGCGGTAATCAAGCTCGGAAGGGTCGCAAATAACGGCGTTAATATGGTTTTGTTCAAACAGCTTCTTGAACAATAAAAATTCCGGCAGCATGAATTGGGTCGCCGGATCTTCATCGACGATAGCGATTGAACGTAATGGCTGTTGACCTCGCTCAGCTTGCCATTCCTCATAAAACATCGTTATAAACACTTGCTTAATGTCTTGAACCGCATTTGCTTCAGCCGGGTCGAGACAAACCGTTTGCGCCCGAGCCAGAACAACATTGAGCAACGCTCCTCCTGCATTGGAATTTATCTCAATTAATTGCGGCCCCTTGGGACTTAAGTGAAAGTCATAGCCAAAAAAAACGCCGTGCGCCTTAGGAATAAATTGCGCTGTTTCGGGTGCATAAGCCAAAACGCGTTGCTGATAAGCGGGCATCGCAATAACGCTTTCTATCGCGGTAATAATGTCACGTTGCCTGCGTACGATGTTCCCAGCGATAAATACGACCGATTCTGCGAATAGGTGGGGGCGCTCGTCAATCAGCATCCGACACAGCAAATCATCATCCAGTTGCAGCCGTAATGCGTTGCGCATGGCTTCCCGGTCGAGTGAAACGTAACGGCATTCGGCGTTGCGTAGATCGCCCGGCTTTGAATCTTCATGATCGGCGGTAGCTTGAGGAAATAGGGGCATGTTGTTTAGCAAAATATAGTACCGGTTCAGTCCGCAGATTATTACAGAAAAGCCTGGTTATGTAGAGCAGTGTAGCTGATTGCCTAGACACAAATGCGAGTGCTTGTATTTGGATTATTTTTATCGGATACTGAATTTTGACTGGAACCGGCTACAGACTGGTTCCAAATAACAACCTTGATAATGAGGATAGATAATGCGTTTAATTCAATTGTTGCTGTGCGGCGTGGTATTGATTGGCTGGAGCCTAGTGGCTGATGCTGCAAGTTATGAAGCGCTTAAGCCGCTGCTTGGCGATGTGCCGGACTGGGTCGGCGACGCGGCGGAAGGTTCCGGCATGGACATGGAGGGTGCGAAAATGGTCACCGCCAGCCGTCACTATCAGCGCGGCGAAGGGCAAAGCCTTAATGTTCAGTTGGGTCTATTGCCGGGAGCCATGGCAGCTCCGATGCAAATGATGATGGGCATGAACATGGAAACCGAGGAAGCCGTCATGAACACCAGCACGATTGACGGTTTCCGGGTACACCAAAACCATGAAAAGGCACAAAAAAGCGGCGCTATCGTCGTCATTTTGGGTGGCGACGATAAAAGTAGCGCGATATACAGTATGGATTACACGGGTATAAGCGCCCAGGATGCGCTGGCACTAGCCAAACGCTTCGACTGGAAAAAGATGCAGGCAGCTGCGGCGGCATTACATTAAATTTACCGGAAGCCCTTAAGTTAAACCGTTCGTGGTGGGCCTGTTGAGTCATAAAATGGCTTAATGACTTATTCCGCTCAGCCTTCGACAAGCTCAGGGCGAACGGAATAAGTCTTAACTTAATGGCATTTATATGGGGAGCGCTCCATTGATGCGCTTACAGCCTATACGCCGAGTTTTTCATAATCACAAATCAGTTGTTCCGTTGCATTTTTATCGTTCAAACACTGGGCAATTCTGGCAACTATCATCGTATCGTAATGGCGACATAAAACCGATTCCGTGGGGCGTGGCGGAACCTGCGCTTCAAGCATGGCACATAAATGGGTGAAGTAATGCCGCCTCAATAGTGAATCTTGGGGCAGGGCGCTGATGTTTTCAGCTGGGGCAACTGTTTGCGCAGCAGCCGTAACCGGTTCAGCACTGACCACGGGCTTGTCGGCTACTCTCTTTTCTTGCAGCTTTACCGGCTCTGGCGTTTTGGATTCGCTAATCAGCGTATTTTTGGATGAACATGATGCACATTGTTTTCGTTTCCTTAAAATAATGAGCGTTGTTATCAGCAGAATAATAAGTGCGACTGTAATTCCAAGTACGATCATCATAATAGCTCTCCTGGATTTAAAATGAATTTGCGTTGAAATTAAAGCATCTTGCTTTTGGCCTTGTTTTCAATAAAAAATTATCATAAACAAGAGGCGGGGGACAATAGGTATTAATGCTGACAAACGCAAATCAAACTGCTGGCTGTAGGCACAGAACAACCCCGTTGCTTGATTTGAAGCCTGGATCGTCGCAGGGCAGGAGTGCAAGCTTTGCTTGCCAGAGCAGGCGAAGCCTGCACTCCAGTGGAACAAGGTATTTATCTTTGTGTTTTGAGCGCCAGTGCCGCGCCATGCAGGGCTTTGGCTAGGGTAGGGTGGGCGTGGATGGTTCTGGCCAAGTCTTCGCTGCTGGCGGAAAACTCCATGGCCAGCACCGCTTCGGCGATCAGTTCTGAGGCTTGGGGGCCGATGATATGAACACCGATCAGGACATCGGTTTCTGCGTGAGCAATAATTTTAACCATGCCTTCGGTTTGACCTGCGGCTTGGGCGCGGGCTGTGGCGATTAACGGGTAGGTGCCGATTTTGATCGGCTCTCCCATAGCCCTTAAGGCCTGTTCGGTTTGGCCTACCCAGGCTATTTCGGGGTCGGTGAAAACAACGCTGGGCAGCAGTCCATAGTTGACGGGATTGTAGATTCCGGCGATTTGTTCGGCGACAAACAGGCCTTCTTCGATGCCTTTGTGGGCGATCATCGGGCCGAGCAAGGTCAAATCGCCTATCGCATAAACGCCGGGCAGAGTGGTGCGGCAGTTTTCATCGACGTGGACATAGCCGTTTTCGTCGAGCAGCAAATCGGCTTCGGCGGCGGCCAGGTTTTCGGTGTTGGGTTTCCGGCCCGATGCAACAATCAATTTATCGACGCGCAGGGCATGGGTGCCCTCGCTGTCTTGAAATTCGACGGTGACCTTTTTATTGCCTTTTTTTGCGGCAATAACCCGCGTCCCCAAGCGCAGTTCCAGTCCTTGTTCGCTGTAGATGCGATAAGCTTCCAGCGCAATTTGCTGATCGGTCATGCTTAAAAACGATTCTTGCGCTTCCAGCAGAATGGTTTCCGCACCGAGCCTGTTCCAGATGCTGGCTAATTCAAGGCCGATAACGCCGGCGCCGATAATAGCTAAGCGCTTGGGTACTGCGCCGAGGTTTAAGGCCATCGTGGAGTCGATAATGAACTCGCTGTCTATCGGCGCACAGGATAAGTCGATGGGCGAGGAGCCGGAAGCCAGAATGATATGCTTGGCTTCGAGTATTGATGATGCTGTTTTGTTAAGCGGCGTAATTTCTACCTGCCGTTCATTGAGCAGTTTGGCTTCGGCCTGTATGCAGTCGATTTTGTGTTGGGCGAACGAATCGGCAATTTGCTGGCTCAGCGTCTCGACAATGCTGTTTTTACGCTGCATCATCTGCGCAATATCCACAGCGACTGATTCGGCCTGGATGCCGTGTTGTTTCAGGTTGTGCTTCAGCGAGTGGTAAATTTTAGCCGACTCCAACAGGGCGATAGATGCAATGCAACCGGCGTTCAGGTAGGTGCCGCCGAGGCTGCGCTTGCCCTTGTGGTCGCACCAGCTATCGATGCAGGCGGTTTTCAGGCCGAGCTGGGCGCATCGAATCGCGCTGGAATAGCCGGCCGGGCCCGCGCCGATGACGATGACGTCAAATGATTGTGCTTGTTTTTTTGCCATGGTTTTATATGTTCAGCAACAGGTGGGCGGGCGCTTCCAGGCATTCTTTGATGGTGACTAAAAACTGCACGGCTTCTCGACCGTCAACCAGCCGATGATCGTACGATAACGCCAGATACATGATCGGCCTGATTACAATCTGGCCGTTTTCGACAACGGGGCGCTCCTTGATTGCATGCATGCCCAGGATGGCGCATTGCGGCGGATTGAGTATCGGCGTGGACAACATGGAACCGAATATGCCGCCATTGGTAATGGTGAAGGTGCCGCCTTTCAAGTCATCGTAAGTCAAGGTTCCGGCTTTGGTTTTTGCGCCGAAATCGACAATGCTTTGCTCGATACCGGCAAAGTCGAGTTGATCCGCATCGCGCAGCACCGGCACAATCAAACCGCGCTCGGTGCTGACCGCAATACCGATGTCGTAGTAGCCGTGATAAATGATGTCGTTATCGTCAATGGAGGCGTTGATAGCCGGGAAGCGCTTTAAAGCTTCGATAGAGGCTTTGACAAAGAACGACATGAAGCCCAGTTTGACATGATGTTTTTGCTCGAAGCGCTCTTTGTACTGGTTGCGAAGGTCGATCACGTTTTGCATGTTGACTTCGTTAAACGTGGTCAGCATCGCCGCATTTTGCTGGGCCTGTAACAGGCGCTCGGCAACTTTGGCTCTTAGCCGGGTCATCGGAACGCGCTGTTCCGGGCGCAGGTTTGAAATCCCCCGGCCTTCGGCTCCCCCCTTTTCCAAAGGGGGCGTGTTTGTCAGAGGAGCTTGGGGAATTTGCTCCCCCCCCTTTGGCAAAGGGGGGCTGGGGGGGATTTCCTTGGCTGCCGGAACGATGAGCTGGGCTTCCTGCAAGGTTTTCTTATGCAGATAATCCATCACATCGGTTTTAGTCAGGCGGCCGTCTTTTCCTGAGCCTTTGATCAAAGAAGGATCCAGCGCATTTTCAGCGATTAGCCGGCGCACCGAAGGGCTTAACGGTATGTCGGATTCTTCTGGCTCGGGTTCAGCGCTGGCCGCAGCTGCTTTTAGGCTTTCCTCTACGGCTTGGGGTTCCAGTAAAGCCAGTATTTCGCCACCGACCACGATGGCGCCGTTTTGCTTGAGTATTTTGCCTAGAATGCCGGATTCGGGCGCTGGAACTTCCAGTACCACTTTGTCGGTTTCAAGATCGACAAGGTTTTCATTCTTGACCACGGTGTCGCCCGGTTGCTTATGCCAAGTGATCAGCGTTGCATCGGAAACGGATTCGGGTAGGTTCGGAACTAGGATTTCAATGCTCATTGTTATTTTCCTGAAAGTTTGCCGTAAAGAGCCGATTGAACGACGGCTTTTTGTTGTTCGATATGGACGCGGAAATTGCCGACCGCAGGCGCTGCCGAGGCCTCGCGACCGGCATAAGTCATGCTGATTTTGGGGCCGAGATTGTCGCTAAAGTGATGCCTTGATTGATACCATGCGCCTTGATTTTGTGGCTCTTCCTGGCACCAGATGAATTCTTTCAGCTGAGGGTATCTGGCCACTTCCGCCCTAAACAGCTCGTCAGGGAATGGATAGAGCTGCTCTATTCTGGCTATGGCGACGTGCTTTAGCTCGTCTTGGCGACGCGCTTCGAGCAGCTCGTAATAGACCTTGCCTGAACACATCACAAGGCGGGTCACTTTTTTAGGACTGATGTCGTCCTGCTCACCGATCAAAGGCAGGAACTGGCCGTCAGTTAAATCTTCCAGCGTTGAAACCGCAAGTTTATGCCTCAGCAAACTCTTGGGGCTCATTATGATCAACGGTTTCCGATAGGGGCGCAGCATCTGGCGGCGCAGCAGGTGGAATATTTGCGCTGGCGTAGTCGGACTGCAAACCTGGATATTATGTTCGGCGCACAGTTGCAGGTAGCGCTCCAGCCGGGCGGAGGAATGCTCAGGCCCCTGGCCTTCAAAGCCATGCGGCAGAAGCATTACTAGATGGCATAATCGCCCCCATTTGGTTTCGCCGGAACTGATAAATTGGTCGATAACCACTTGTGCGCCATTGGCAAAATCGCCGAATTGCGCTTCCCAGATAACCAGGGTATTCGGCATTGTGGTGCTGTAGCCGTACTCGAACCCCAAAACGCCCGCTTCGGACAGCAGCGAGTCGAAAATTTGCGCATTGCCCTGATCTTTGTCCAGATGTTTGATCGGCGTATAAGTTTTATTATGCAGTTGGTTATGCAACACCGCATGGCGATGCACAAAGGTGCCGCGACCGACATCCTGTCCGGTCAAACGCACATGGTATTTTTCCATCAGCAGTGTCGCATAGGCCATGTTTTCGGCAAAACCCCAGTCCAGCGGCATGGCTCCTGCCGCCATTTTACGGCGGTTCTCCATGACTTTGGCGACTCTGGGATGCATTTCAAAACCGGCAGGCAAGCGCTGCATCCTGTCGTTGCAAAAGCGCAGGCGATCCATGGATACCGAGGTATTGCAGGGCGATTTCCAGTCCGTGCCCAGAAATTTATTCCATTGATCGGTGTAAGGGTAGGGGTCATCGGCCAGGATAGGCCGGGAAACGACCTCACCGGCTTCCAGCAGCTGCTGATAATTTTGTTCCAGCTCTGTCGCCTGTTCATCAGTGATCAGCCCGGTTTTAATCAGTTTTTCGGCGTAAAGTTTCCGCGTCGTTTTCAGTTTGCGGATTTTTTTGTACATCAAGGGTTGGGTGGCCGAAGGCTCGTCGGCTTCATTGTGACCAAGCCTGCGATAGCAAATAAGGTCGATCACCACATCCTTATTAAAGGTCATCCGGTAATCCAGCGCCAGTTTGGTGACGAAGATTACCGCGTCGGGGTCATCGCCGTTGACATGAAAAACCGGTGCCTGGATCATGCTGGCCACATCGGTGCAGTACAGCGTGGAACGTGCATCCTTCGGATTGCTGGTGGTAAAGCCAATTTGATTGTTGATGACGATATGTACGGTGCCGCCGGTCGAAAACGCACGGGTTTGCGACATGTTTAAGGTTTCCATGATGATGCCTTGACCGGAAAAAGCTGCATCGCCATGGATTAATATCGGGATGACCGTGTTTTTGCCGTCTTTGCCCTTTCTGTCCTGGCGGGCTTTAACCGAACCTTCGACCACCGGGTTGATGATCTCTAAATGCGACGGATTGAAAGCCAGTGTCAAATGCACCGGGCCGCCGGGGGTGCTAATATCGGATGAAAAACCCATGTGGTATTTGACATCGCCAGTGCTGACACCCGGCGAAAGCGGCGAAGTCCCGGCAAAGTCATTGAACAGGCTGGCCGGGCTTTTGCCCAGGATGTTGACCAACACGTTTAACCGGCCCCGATGCGCCATGCCGATCACGATTTCATTAATCCCTTTTGTCCCGAACCCTTGAATCAATTCGTCCAGAATCGGAATCAGCGATTCGCCGCCTTCCAGGGAAAAACGTTTTTGGCCGACAAACCGGTTGTGCAAATGGCTTTCTATGCCTTCGGCGGCAGTCAGTAATTTGAGCAGCCAGTGTTTTTTTTCTGGTTCCAGTTCCAAGTTGGTTTTTGAGCTTTCCAGATGGTTTATGATCCAACGCCTGATATTAGTGTCGACAATATGCATGTACTCGGAGCCGATGCTGCCGCAGTAGATTTCTTGCAGATTGGCGATAATGTCTCGCAAAGGCAGCCGGTCAACGCCGTAAAGTGTGCCGGTGTCGAACAGGGTATCCATATCAGGTTCGGAAAGACCGTAATAAGCCGGATCCATATCGGGAGGCGGGGGCAGGGTTTTCCCCAGCGGATTATTGGCGGCAATTTGATGACCGCGAACCCGATAATGATTAATCAGACGGGCAACAGCCGATTGCTTTTTGACGCTTTCTTCAGTAAAGCCTTGTAATTTTGCCAGCCGACCTTGAGATTTGAGCGCCAGTTGCGCAAAGCGTTCTATGACAGGGCTGTGAGGGGTCTCAAAATCTGCACCGTTATGAATTTCACTGAATTTTTCTTGCCAGCTAGGCTCAACCGAGTCAGGGTCTTCCAGATAGCGTTCATATAAATTTTCAACAAAACCGGCATTGCTGCCATAGAGGGAAGAGGAATCTTGAAAAAGTTTAAGCAGCTTACTCATTATGAATGTCCAATTTATTCTGCAAGGATTTTGTCTTTGTCCGAACTCTTAAGTAGTATATACCAAGATTTAATGTACTCTCCGACTAAAATATGCGGGGCTTAGCCAGCTAAATGTTTTCACCTAATGCAGGTTTGATGTGATTTTATGACAGACAAAAGAAATATTGTGATTAAAGTTAGCTATCCGGTAGCTGGAAAAGCGACTGAGAACGTAGCGCCCACTATGGTAACGGAATGGAATATTAAACGGATTGTGATGGCTATTGGTGTGCTGCTTTTGATATTAGTGGCGCTGATTTATGGTATTAGCGCTGATACGCAAAAGACAGATGTCGATAATGATACAGTGCCAGTTGATGTTCCAGAAAATCAAGCGGCTCCACAGATTAAGGTAAAGAAATCCGAGATAAAAAAATTGGAGAAAGTCAGGCAGACAGTTGCTGAGACTAATCCTTTAATTAATTCGAAAAAAGAACTTAATAAGAAAACTGAAAATACTCCTGTCAGGTCAGTTATAAAAAAACAAGACCAAGAAAAAGTTATTAAAGAGCGCACATATTTGAAAGTTAATTCTAATGTACCGAGAGCATTATTAACTTATGCGATTAATAATAAAGAGCCCGCAGGTGACGTAGTGAAGGCCGTGGATGTCAGCCATAAAAAGCCGGTATGGCTTTATTACTTTACTGAATTAAAGTCCATGAAAGGTAGTAAGGTTTATCATGAATGGCTCAAAAATGGCGCAGTTGTTTCCAGGCAGGAGTTGGTTATATCGGATGATACATGGCGCACATCAAGCCGCAAACTATTGTCTGATTCGGAGAAAGGTAACTGGACTGTAAGGCTGGTTGATAAAAACAACCATTTATTAAATGAGAAAAATTTTAAGGTCGAATAGTCATATCTTCATTATTAGATAATTGAACGCATAAAATAGATTTATATTATGGTATAATTTTATTATGTTTTTTATTTTAAGGATTAAAAATGACCGAATATCAAAATCTTTCTGAACATGAATTGCAAACTGTTATTGAAAATGCAGAAAAAGCATTAAAAAATAAGCAGTCTAATAAGCGTAAAGAAGTCATTGCGCAGATTAAAGAATTGGCCGCTTCTATTGATGTTGTTATAGAAATTCATGAGCCCGATAAGAGATCGGCTCGTAAGGGCGCAAAAGTTGCCATTAAATATCGTCATCCTGACGACCCTTACAAAACATGGACAGGCCGTGGAGTTGCACCGAAATGGATGCAGGAATTGCAAAATGCCGGTCATCAGCGCTCTGAATTCGAAGTATAAAGTATAGAGAGTTCCAGAATAACCATATGGGGACGCTGAACGACTGCTCCGTTTCCCATATGGCATCAGCTTAAGCAATAAAATTCAAACCGTTCTCCCACCTATACATTCCTCGCTCCAACTCAGACATCAGTTTTTGGTGTCTAAAATTTGTTTCGCGCATTCATAATGTCGCCAGCCTTCAAGCCTAAAACGCGGCACATTCGCTTTACACTCTTCTCCACAAGTCACCTGCTTAAAATTACGGAAAATCCTGGTTATTGTGATATAGTTCTTTTAAATGAGAATGATTGTTGATAACTGTTTTGGAAGGTTTTTAATGCACATTATTTTGATGCTTAATTTATGGCACTAAGCCTGAAAAATTTGGGCGTGGGTGATTCTGGAAAGATCGTCGGCTTTGAACAATCCGGCAAGGTTTATCGAAAACGCCTGCTGGCCATGGGCTTGACGCCGGGAACCGAGTTTAGCGTGACCCGCTTTGCGCCGATGGGAGATCCTGTTGAAATAAAATTGCGTGGATTTTCACTAACGCTACGCAAGGACGAAGCGGCGATATTGTTGATAGAGAAAATTTGATGAAAACCGATTTTACCGTTGGCGTCGTCGGCAATCCCAATTGCGGCAAGACGACGCTGTTTAATGCACTGACTGGTGCTCGGCAGCATGTCGGTAATTGGCCCGGCGTTACGGTCGAGAAAAAAACCGGAGAATACCGCTTCGATCATAAATTGATCGAGCTGGTCGATTTGCCAGGTACCTATTCGTTGGAGGCCGCCGACGACCAAGTCTCTTTAGATGAAAAAGTCGCTCGTGATTATGTCGCGTCCAAACAAGCCGATTTGATCATTAACATCGTCGACGCCTCCAATCTGGAACGAAACCTGTATTTGACTTCGCAACTGATCGAGATGCGGGTGCCGATGATTTTAGCGCTTAATATGATGGATGCCGTTAAACAGCGCGGCATTAAGATTGATATTGCTTTTCTTGAACGGTTTTTGGGTTGCCCGGTCATTCCGATTACGGCTTCTGTCAAAAATGGTCTTGGAATATTAAAGTCGGCAATCAACAACGCCGCTATCGCCAAGCCGATACCTAGCGCAAAAATCAATTATACCCTTGCGCTGGAGCAAGCCATCGATGACATTTCCCCGTTGTTGATTGAGACCGCACAGCAACACCCTTGCGACCTGCGCTGGCTGGCACTCCGCTTGCTTGAAGACGATACTCTGGCCAAACAGATTGCAGGGCCTGCCTTGCTGCCGACCGTGGCACAATTACAGCGCAGAGTGGAAACGGAAACCGATGATGAAATCGACATTCTCGCCGCCGATGCCCGTTATGGCTTTGTTAATAAATTAACCAACGGTGCGGTCTGTAAGCTTAACGAAGTGAGTTGTCATACGACCGATAAAATCGACAGTATCGTCTTGAATCGCTTCCTGGGCATCCCGGTTTTCCTGTTGGTCATGTATGCGATGTTCATGTTCACAATCAATATCGGCAGCGCTTTCGTCGATTTTTTCGAGCAAGCGGTAGGCGCTTTATTGGTCGACGGCTTAGGCCTAGTGCTGACCGAGCTGAACTGGCCGCAGTGGCTGGTTGTATTAATCACCCACGGCATAGGCAGCGGCATCCAGGTTGTTGCGACCTTTATTCCGATCGTCGGTTTTCTGTTTATGTTCCTGTCGGCATTGGAAGATTCCGGCTACATGGCCAGGGCAGCGTTCGTGATGGATCGCTTCATGCGCATGATCGGCTTGCCGGGTAAATCCTTTGTGCCGATGATCGTCGGCTTCGGCTGCAATGTTCCGGCAATTATGGCGACGCGGACGCTGGAAAGCCAGCGCGACCGGATATTAACCAACTTGATGAACCCGTTTATGTCCTGCGGCGCACGGTTGCCGGTTTACGCCTTATTTGCAGCCGCATTTTTTCCTGTCGGCGGCCAAAATTTGGTATTCGGCTTGTATTTATTGGGCATAGCCATCGCGGTGCTGACCGGCTTGATCATGCGCCACACTTTATTTAAAGGCGAATCGGCTCCCTTCATTATGGAACTGCCCGCCTACCACATGCCGACAGTGCGCGGCGTTTTTATCAGAACCTGGGATCGGCTCAAATCTTTTTTGGTCAACGCGGGCAAAGTCATCGTACCAATGGTGTTAGTGCTGAATTTTCTTAATGCATTGGGTACGGACGGCACATTCGGCCAGGAAAACAGCAATCAATCGGTCTTAAGCGAGATTGGCCGCAGCTTGACCCCGGCGTTCAAGCCGATGGGCATAGAAAAAGACAACTGGCCTGCGACGGTCGGCATTTTTACCGGCGTCTTAGCTAAAGAAGCGGTGGTAGGAACCCTGGATGCTTTGTACAGCCAGATGACAGCCGCCGACACAAACGCCGAAAAAGCGCCATTCAGTCTCGAACAGGCTTTAATCGCCGCCTGTTTAACAGTGCCTAAGAACTTGCACGACGTCGCCGACAATTTATTAGACCCATTGGGCTTGAATATCGGTACCGTTAATGATGTGGCGGCGGCAGCCAGCGAACAGGAAGTCAATGCGGGTACCTTTGCCGCGATGCAGCAAAGTTTCGATGGCAAAGCCGGGGCTTTCGCCTATTTGTTGTTTATCTTGCTGTATGCGCCATGCGTCGCGGCAACCGCTGCAATCTACCGGGAAACCAACGTCAACTGGACCGTGTTTGTACTGTTCTGGACCACCGGAATTGCCTATATGACTGCAACAATCTTTTATCAGGCGATGACCTACAGCCTCCATCCTGACTATTCATTGGTGTGGATAGCCGGATTAATCGTTGCTTTTTCAGCTGTCTTGCTAGGCTTATGGCTGCTCGGTAAAAACACCGATGCAGCAGACCTAAAACATCGCCGGGAGTCATTAAGTGATCCTGTCTGATTTGAGGACTTATTTAAAGGAGCAACGCCGGGTTGCGCTGGCGGATTTAATCACTCACTTCAATATGGATGCCGATGCCCTGAGGGGTATGCTGGATAAATGGATCAGCAAAGGCAAAGTGCGTAAACTGCCTTTGACTGCGTCTTGCGGCACCAGTTGCTGCCAGTGCGATACTGCTTTGACAGAGATTTATGAATGGGTTGATAAGTAAATTTCCCCCACTATTTTTCTCCGACACTTAAGCCAAGTTATGGCAGATACAGTTTAAACCTGGCCCCGCCAAACTGACTATTATTGTCGGTTATAATATACCCCCGTTTATTTGCTTGACTATGTAATTGTGCAACGGCCTCGGCAAAAAATAATCCCAATCCAGTATTGCCGCTAGTTAGGTCAAGTTGAGGAAGTTGTTCGTATTCGGATGACATAAGACTTTCTGGATAACCCTCGCCATCATCTTCAATACAAAAAACCACGTAATCATTTTCCTGGCTGGCAGAAAGTAGAACTTTACTGCGGGAATAGCGTTGCGCATTATTAACCAGCGTACTAAGGGCATTACTGATTAGCATTCTGTCGCAATAACAAAATAAATCATTATCGCATTGGCTAATGAATTCAACTTTACCGAAGGAGAATAAGGAATCGTGTTGATTGGTGATTTCCTCTAATATATCAGCAGCAGCATATTCGTCTATAGTCGGGCTAAATTGGGATAAGTCCAGCTTATAAAGTGTCAGTAACTGCATGAGACAATTGTACATGCGATTGGATTCATACTCTAATTGCATGAATTCATTTTGCTTTTCATCATGATGGATATCTCTGAGCCGATCATGGAGAGTCCGAAGAGTCTTCAATGAATTTTTTATATCGTTCACTGAAGAGGCCAGAAGGGAGTTAAAGCTGGATGAAAGTATATGAGTATTAGACATTTTGATGGGTTATTAATTAATTTTTTATTTAAAGGTATCCAACTGTGTTTGAAGGACGCTGATTTGATTATAAGGCATGCCTAGTTGAATGGCTTTATTGATATAGGACTGGGCGATCATAATAGTTTTCGGATCGGCGTTAGAGATTTTAATGCTATAAATGATGATTTTTATCAGATTTAAAATAATTTTGTGATTATTAGGCCTTTTGAGAACAGCTTGCTCCATAGTCGCAAGAGCCCCTTTAATATCACCTTCACTGAATAAACGGGCCGCCGTATTATTAAAGGCGGCTAATTCTTTATTTAAAGGCCCAATCAATGTTTCTGCATGGTTTTTAGCGATAAAAGTATCACATATTGTTACGATGTCTTGTAAGAATAGTGTGTCATCAACATTAGTTTTGACTAAATCATCAATAATTTCATTGCCTATGTTGCGGTTATTGCTTAAGCAAAAAGCCTTCGCCATTTCTAGGCGTAATTCTCTGGTTATCCGTTTATCATACTGCTTGTGTAATGCTGCTAGGTTTTCATAAGCTCGCTGAGCCAGCCGGGGGGCCATGTGGTGTCCGGTGCCTTTTTCTTGATGAATCCTGATTTCTAACAGCGCAGCTGTAATCTTTGCTTCAGGGTCATTTTTGAACTGATAGTTCATCCTGTTCACTATTTCTAACGCCATATCGGCATCGTTATTTTTTAAATAAATGTTGGCTAAGCCTGAATAGTCGGAGGGGGATAGGTGTACGGAGGTTTTGCCTAATTCAATAGTGGCCATGTAGGCTTTTTGTGCAAGAGCGATGTTTTCAGTTTTATCGGCCAGAATAGCCAATTTTTTTTGCCTTAAGATGGACTTAGGCGCAACTGTAACGGCCGAATTAACCACAGATAAAGCATTTTCTTCGTTATCCATAGACTCGTGCACTTTTGCCAGCCAATCATAAGCCTCTAGCATCATCGGATATTGCGCAATGAGTCCTTTAAAAGTCACAATAGCGCGATCATAATCCGCAAGACCAACAGCGACAACGCCTAATCCCAATCTAGCCCAAGGAAGTTCTCTTTGGTTCAGAATATTTTGATAAATATCTTCCGCCTTCTTAAAGTCGCCGATCTTAAGTGCCAGTTCGGCGTGCATTTTTAATAATGTCAACCTCATGCTTTTATCATTCAACTGGAGCAACTGTTCACAATGATATATGGCTTGGTATAGATTACCGCTGTCTACTTCATTTTCAATATTGGATAAGTATTCCTTGCGGGTAAGACATTTTTCAAGAAGGCTTAATAATTGTATGGGGCTAAAGGGTTTAATAAGATATTCATCGGGTTTGTTGTCGACAGTGCTAATCTCTAATTCCAGACGGTGCTCATCGGTAACCATGATAAAGATGGAATTAACTGGCAACAACTTACGATGTCTGGCTTCTTCCAGAACCTGCTGACTGGTTTTCTTGTCGAGCAGATCGTAATCACAGAGCACAAAGTCAAACTTGTCTTTTTTCAGGAAGGCTATTGAGTTGACACCGGATTCTGCTGTAGTAATAAACTTGGCGCCTACTGAAACTAATATATGCTTAATAGTATCGCGCATTCTTTGGTGAGCACTAGCGACTAATATTTTTTTTGACGCGAGATTTATTGCCATAAAAATTAAATTTTAACCTTATACTTCATTTGTCTGGTTTGAGTTTGAAAAAACCAAAACTTCCTACGTTTAGCGCTAATCTTAGTAGCTTATTTCTATATATGGAAGAAATGATATTGCCCAGATTTCACAGACACTTTCTTAAACGATTTTTCAGTATCAAAAGGTAGCCTCTGGACTGACACGGTCTGCTCGTCCAACGCCCGTTCTTTAAACTGGGCTGTATATTTGTTGCGGTAACGGGGGGAATTGATTCTTTTTTATTATGGGTCTCGGTTTTAGAGATTACTCTCTTAGCCGAGAGTCCGCTTGATCGGGACAAGGTCAGACATTCATAATAGTTATGGTAGATAAAGTTTAAATCTAGCTCCGCCAAGCTGACTATTATTATCGGTTTCAATAAAGCCCCGTTTGTCGCCTTTGACATGTAAGCGAGCAATTGTTTTAGCGAAAAACAATCCTAATCCGGTGTTGCCTGTAGCTAGGTCAAGCCGGGGAAGTTGTTGGTAATCGGAAGACATAAAATTTTCTGGATAACCCTTCCCATCATCTTCAATGCAAAAAACCACATAATCATCTTCCTGCTTGGCAGAAAGTAGAACTTTGCTAAGGCAATAGCGTTGGGCATTATTGACCAGTGTACAAAGAGCATTACTGATCATTACACTGTCGCAATAACAAACCAGATTACTACTGCATTCGGTAATAAGTTGAATGTTGCTTAAGCTTGTTAAGGTGGAAAGCTGTTCGACAACATCTTCCAACATATCGGTGACGTAATGCTCATCTATAATTGGGCTACATTGAGATATACCAATTTTATAAAGCGTCAGTAACTGCATGAGACTATTGTTCATGCGGTTGGCTTCAAAATTTAATTGTTTTAATTCGGTAGGTTTTTGTTCTTTTAAAATACCTTCAATTTGGGAATGAACCATTTTAAGCTCTTGCAACGAATTCTTTATATCATGCACTGAAGATGCCAGGAGAGCGGAAAAATTGGTTGCAAGCATGTCAGAATCAGGCACTAGTAGATATATCATTCAGCGCTGTTTGAATTACGCTGATTTTATTGTGAGGAATGCCTAATTGAACGGCTTTATTGATATAGGACTGGGCGATCATGCTGGTTCTCGGATCGGAGTTAGAGCTTTTAAGATCATGTAGAAGAATTTGTACTATATTTAAAATGATCGTGTGATTATTGGGCATGATGGCAAGGGCTTTTTCAAAAAACACAAGTGCTTCTTTACTATCGCCTTCTTCGAATAGGCTAACACCTTTATTATTGAGATCAACCAATTCCTTTTTTATTTGTTTAATCAGAACTTGCGCATGGTCTTTGCCGATAATGGCATCACACATGGTAACGATATTTTTGATGAAAATTTTATCATCGATATTGGTTTTAATTAAGTCATTTAGAATGTCATCGCAAACTTCGCTGTTACCGTTCAGGTGAAAGGTCTTTGCACTTTCCAGGCGCGTTTCCCTACTTATCTGTTTGCTAAACTGCTTGTTTAGATTGACTATTCTTTCGTAGGCCTGCAAAGCTAGCATCTTATTGCCTTGTATTTGATGAATCTCTGTTTCTACCAGGGCGGCTCTAAGGTTTGCTTCAGGATCATCGCGAAACTGCTGGTTTATCGTATTCACTACGCGTAGCGCTTCATCAAGGGAGTTACTTTTTACATACACATTGGCTAACCCCGAATAGTCGCTGGACGATCCGTGTATCGAGTTTTTGCCAAGGTTAATCGCGGCCGTATAGGCTTTAGTTGCAGTAGTGAGATGCTCAATTTTCTCAGCCAGCAAGGCCAGTTTTCTTTGTCTTAAGATAGAATTAGGCGAAAGCGTAACCGCCGAGTTAAGTGAAGAGGTGGCGTGCACATCGTTACCCATAGATTCGTGAGCTTTTACTAGCCAGTCATAAGCCTCCAGCATCATCGGGTATTGCTCGATGAGCTCCTGAAAAACATTTATCGCTTGATTGTAATATCCAAGATAAAAATCAACCGTACCTAATCCTAATTTGACCCAGGGGAGTTCTCTTTCGTGCTGAAGGTCTTGATAGATGTCCTTAGCCATATTTAAATCACCCACCATAATGGAGAGTTCAGCGTATTTTTTTGATATTTGTAAACGCATTTTTTTATCATCACTCTGCACAAGCAGTCTTTTGCAATGATGAATGGCTTGATAAAGATTGCCGCTATCTATTTCATTTTCAATGCTAGCCATGTAATCTTTGCGGGCTTGGCATTTTTCAATACGGCTTGATAATTGTTTTAAGCTAAAGGGTTTTATTAGGTAGTCATCGGGTTTATTTTCTATCGCATTAAGGACTATTTCCATGCGAAATTCACCAGTTACCATAATAAAAATGGAATTAACTGGCAGTAACTTAAAATGTCTGGCCTCTTCCAGAACTTGCTGACCATTCTTTTTACCAAGCAAATTGTAATCACAAAGCACGATATCAAATTTTTTAATGCGCATTGCTCTTAATGCGCTAACGCCGGATGTTTCAATAAGAATAAACTTAGCACCCATTGAACGCAGTATTTCTTTGATTGCGTTGCTCATACTTGCCTGATCTTCGATGATCAATATCTTTTTTGAGGCGAGGTCTATTGCCATAGAAGATTACTTAGAATTTATCCACAATAACATTGCGATCTGCTTGATTTTTCGTAAAATGAAAAGAAATCTTAGCTATATGGCGGTTTATTGTCAAATGCGGGCCAAAATAGTGCTCCTACGAGAAAGAACCCGCGTCCTATCCACAACGCGAAGATCATTATGGCAGACCTGCCATTGGCCAGCACAACGGCATTCAGCCTGATTAAAAGGTGTGGGGCAGGCAAAGCATGATGAGCCAAAGTGTTCACGATGCTGCGTATAATTCGATCATCAATCAAGATGCTGAAACAGCATCCAACATTCCGACTTGCAGATTTTCCAAGAAATCACGGGGTTCTTCGGCAAGAACGGCATAGAGACATTCTAACCTAGCAAGTCGAGCGATAGATAGCCATGCAGCCGACCGAAAGCCAGGAAACATGCCGCGCGCTCAAAACCATAGCATCAGGATTGAGTGCGCTGGCATTTCCAGCGTGTCGCCGGTTACCCTATTCAACATAAACTCAGATTAATTATGCGCATTCTTAGTATTCTTGCTTTGTTGGTTATTTCAATAGTTGAGATTGGCCCCATTCCCATTACCCCGATAGTGTTGATCTACGTCGCCTTGTTCAGACCAGCATGGTTTTATGAATGGGTACTTAAGATATACAACAAGGACTAATGGTGCGATATGAAAATAATGAATGGTACCTTATGAGATAAATACTGTTATTAATTTTTTCAGGGAGTAAACATGCAACTGCAAAATATCAGATTGATTAAGAAGCTAGCAATAGCTTTGATTCTTGTTGGCGTTGTGCTATTTATTGGTCATGAACTGGAGCTTCATTTTTCCGAGCTGGAAGCCTGGATTCAGTCGTTGGGCGTTTTTGCGCCGCTGGGCTTTATTTTCTTTTTTGTCATTCTGGCGCCTCTTTTTGCCTCGATTGATGCGCTCTGTT
>JANYKK010000225.1 GCA_025361585.1 Methylobacter sp.
TTACGGCAAGAAACATCCCATCGCAACAGACCATCCGTTGCTGAATAAGCGCGGCGACCAGTACATCGGCAGGGTCTTTAGCCTGTACAAACCGATAGAAAACGGCGAAGGTAAAATCAAAGTGGACGATTCCATCTGGAAAGTTCACGGCGAAGATTGCGATATTTCCACCAAAGTAAAAGTCATCGCAGTACGCGGCACGGTGTTTGATGTGGAGCGTGTTGGGTAGCGGCACAGCTGCCGCGCCCTGTCGCAAAGCAACCCAGCCGACGCTGCATTGGTTAACCCTACGCACTTCATCGGAATATGGTTCGTCATAGGAATATACACCGTCCACAATGCTGAAGGCTCGTGTATAACAGGAAGTGTTAGGGAGGCGTTGAACAATCCGTATTCCAGCCGCCGTTGCCAGACAAGCTGATTTTTTTTCAAAAATAGCCACTTGGGACAGTCCAGTAAATGGCGTTTTTAACCGTTTTTCCCGATTTTTCTTTAATAACAAAGCCAGGTTTTATATATTGTTCGAGGGAAGCACTAAGCAAGTTGATTCCATTTATGGCTCGACAAGATCACAGCGAACTGAATCAACAATTTACCGTTCGTCACGAGCCTGTCGAAGGACTTAATCAGCGCAGCAAGCGTTTCTTTATTGACTGAAGTATGTGGACACCATGAAGTGAAGCCTATAGTCAATATTGACCGTTCTTGTAGCACCTAAAACTGTCAGGTAAAGGCGCTGCATCGCGCATTTAAAAGTGAAAACCCGCGCCAACTCTCACGAGATTCGTACTACTATTCCCAGAAAAACCAAGCCCTGCATTGAGGTTAAATCGCTCGCCCACCTGATGCGCTAGGGCTATACCACCGGCTTGCTCGCCGCCATAACTTGCAAAGCCCACATTGACCGTAGTATCACCCGCGCCAGAAGGGGCTAATGGAACAATCGCCGCCGCTTGGGCAATACCACTGTTGGCTTGGCTTTTCAGTTGTTTTATCTGCTGGTCTGTATAGGTATTAGCAGCGACCAAGGCTCCCAATCCCTGCCCGTTCCCGTTCAATGCAGCATTAAGTTGGCTCATGTTGACGGCATCAGTAGCATCAACGCCTGCTGCCACGTTAGTAATTCGCCGCTCGTTGCCAGCCGATCCTACCGAAACAGTATTCGCTGCGGATGTGGTTGAACCATTGCCGATTGCGACTGAATTGGTATAACTGGCTACGGCGTTATTGCCAACAGCAACCGCATATTGTCCAGATGCCATCGCATTGTCACCCAATGCCGTGGTGTTGGTATTGATGGCTTGCGCGCCCGTTCCCACTGCGACAGAAGATAGTGCGGTTGCACCAGCGCCAATGGCCACCGAGTTGGACTTTACGGCTGTAGCCCCATCCCCCAAGGCAATGCTGCCAGATGATTGCGCATTAGCGTTATTGCCAATCGCCACCGCGTTGGTTGCACCAGAAGCGACGGTTGCCCCAGACCCGACCTGTACAGCCCCAGAAGCGGTTGCACCGCAGCTGACATTGCTACCATTGATTTTGCAGACGCCACTTTGAACCAACTGCGTCATGACGGCCTGTAACTGGGCGAAGTTGACTGCCTGATCGACGGTTGTTGCTGCCGTCACACCTGAAATCTGGCCTGCGTTGGTGACGCCGCCGCGGTTGAGATTGGCTGAGGCAAGGCTCGCATTGACCGTACCGCTAGTGAAGTTGGAAATGGCTGTGTTAGCTGTCGTCTGAGCTGTGGCGGCAGTAGTCTGTGCAGTGCTGGCGGTGGTTTGGGCTGCGTCGGCATTGGTACTGGCTGTGGCGGCATTAGTCAGCGCAGTATTGGCGGTGGTTTGAGCGGCACCGGCATTGGTATTGGCTGTCGCGGCATTAGTCAGCGCAGTATTGGCGCTGGCTTGAGCGGCACCGGCATTGGTATTGGCTGTCGCGGCATTAGTCAGCGCAGTATTGGCGGTGGTTTGAGCGGCACCGGCATTGGTATTGGCTGTGGCGGCATTAGTCAGCGCAGTATTGGCGGTGGTTTGCGCGGCACCGGCAGCCGTACCTGATGCGGTTGCCGTAGTTTGGGCAGCATTTGCAGCGGTCTGTGCCGTGGCTGCGTTGGCGATGCCTGTATTGGCATCGATTTGAGCTGCTGCGGCGGCTGTCGAGGCAGTATTGGCGGTGGTTTGTGCGGTAGCAACATTTTGGTTGGTAGTATAAAGCTGACCGCCATTCACCGCATCCGTACTCCCGGAAGCGATGTTGCCGGCAGTGACATAAATAATGCTTCTGGTTTGTGAGACAGAGCCAACCGAAACCACATTGTTGAGACGGTCATCGTTGCTGCCAGCCCCCAGTGCAACCGAGTTGTTGCCCATGGAATTCGCCTCCGTGCCTATGGCAATGGAATTACCGCCGCCTGCATGCGTCGGAAAACCAGACCCCGCAACGGTTGAACCACCAATGGCGATGTTGCCACCACCAACACTACCCGGCATAACTGAAGCCCACGCCGAACCTATAGCAATATCGTTGAGACCTTGTGCCGCGCTGTAAGTGCCAATCGCAGTGGAATAACCCCCGATGGCCCAACTCTGCCGTCCCACCGCAACGGCATTAATGCCCAAGGCCGTGCTGGATATCCCCACAGCGAGTGCATTGGTACCCGTGGCTTGGCTCATCGGCCCCACAGCCACTGCATTGGTACCCGAGGCCGTTCCTCCGTCTAGCGCCCCCGCATATACTGGCAGAATCGGCAACCCTAACGCGGCCACAACCATGATCGCTTTCATGCGAAAGTGTTTGCTGTAGCTCCAGATGGGGCCGTAGATGCAGATCATTAATGCGTGGCGTTTCATGGTGTTGCCTTATTTAACAATATATAGGTCGGGTTAGGCGCTAGCCGTAACCAGACATTTGCCGCTTCGTTGTATCCGATTACGCTCCCATGCAGGACGGGGCATGTTGCCCCGTCCGAAACGTTTTGCGCTGGTTAAGCGTAACCACGTTGCTTAAACGTTAGGGGCGGGGTTGCAAACCCCACCCCGCCTAGATTCACCTCGAAGACATGAAGAAAAACAATCGTTTTAATTCAATACATTGAAAACTTCGTGTTCTTCGTGTCTTCGTGGTGAAAAATGTTTTTAGCCTAATTTGGATAATACTTTCACAGTCTCTTCAGCGTAAGAACCCGCATAACTACAGCAGTTTGAATCGCCCCCTTAATGGAAGTAAGTTTTTAAATCACACACAATCAGTGGTATAACGGCGAATCATATCAAGCCATCGTCCATGAATCGTCCAATGCCCTCTCCTCCCGATCACAAGCTCAAGATAATGTTGCTGGGCGGTTTCGAAGCCAGTCTGGATGGGCATTCGGTTGACGGTTTTTCTTACAACAAGATGCGCGCATTGCTTGCCTATCTCGCCGTGGAGCGGGAGCAGGATCACAACCGGGGAATGTTGGCCGAGCTGCTATGGGGCGACTATGAGCCTATTGCGGCTCGGGACAATCTGCGCCGGACTTTGTCGAATTTACGCCGGGTGCTGGAGTTGCCAAGCGGTATAACGTTGTTCTCATCCAGCAAGCACACCCTCCGCTTCATTCCGAATGCCTATGTCGATGTGCTGGATTTTGCCGGGCAGACGCCTGTTTCGCAGGGAACTGAGGTTTTAGATGATGAGGGAATCACGGCCCTCTATCGGGGCGAATTTTTGGCAGGCCTATCCTTGCCTGACAGTCCTGATTTTGAGGGCTGGATTCAGATGCAACGAGAAAATCTGCACCGCCGTGCCTTGGCTTTGCTGGAACTGCTCTCTGCCCGTTGCGCGCAGTTGGGCGACTACAGCAAGGCGCTGCTATTCGATTTACGCTATATAGAACTGGAACCGTGGGATGAGGACGCCCACCGCCGTTCCATGCTCCTTTACGCGTTAAATGGACAGACCCGCGCAGCCATCGGCCAGTACGAAGTTTGCTGCCGTCTGCTGAAAAATGAGTTGGGCGCATTGCCCTGCGAGAAAACCCGGCAGTTGCTTGAACGTATCCGTAGCGGCGAATTTCGGCAGGAGCTGCGCACTCCCGTGGAAGCTTCGACGCTGCAAGCTATACCCATATTATCCGCAGAGCGGCGACAAGTAACCGTGCTGTATTGCGAGTTGAATCCGGCTGCGATTGACGATCCCGATGAGGCGATGGAGCTGCTATCTGCGCCCCAAGCCTGTTGCGTGGACATTATCCGGCAGTTTTCAGGGCATATCGTGCAAACCCATGGCGGCGGCTTGCTGGCTTATTTCGGTTATCCGCAAGCTGATGAGCACGCTGCCCGCCGCGCCGTGCAGGCGGCCCTGGCGGTTACCCGTGTAGCTGCCGACGGCATTGAGGTTCGCGCCGCTGTCCATACCGGGCTTATTATCACCAGCGGCGACGCCGCTATGCCTGACGCAGCAGGAAGAACTTCAAAGTTTGCTATCCAGTGTCGCCAGAGTGTCGGCTACGGCGAGGTGGCGATCAGCCAACAGACCCATGGCATAGTGGCAGGCTATTTCTACTGCATCAGCCTGGGCGCTCAATCTATACCGGACATCGCTCAGCCGCTGGAAATATTCAAGGTGGTACAGGAAAGCGGCGCACGCACTCGCCTGGATGCGGCGGCGCAGCTAACTCCGTTGGCCGGACGCCAGGATGAAATCGCCACGCTGATGGCGTTCTGGGAACAAGCCGCACAAGGTGTGCGCCGAGTTGTGCTAATTCAAGGCGAGGCAGGCTTGGGCAAGTCTCGCTTGCTGCACGCCATCAAACAGCGATTGGCTGATAGGCCGCACACGATTCGCGAATTGCGTTGTTTCCCTGAGTTTAGCCAGTCGCCTTTCCATCCGCTGATTGCGATGTTCGAAGCTGTTATCGGTAGCGATCACGATGATACGCCCGAGGTGAAATTCGGCAAAGTGGTCGCGTATGTCGAAACACATTACCCCGAAGCCATGCTTGATGCGGTTCCGATGCTGACTCAGCTGCTTTCCCTGGATCTTGACGATCAGCCGCCCTCCGATTTATCGCCGCAAAAACAAAAGGAACTGACCTGTGCGATTCTGCTGGCTACACTGGAGGCGCTTTCTCTAAAGCAGCCGGTGCTGCTGGTCGTGGAAGACATGCATTGGATCGATTCTTCTACCCTGGAATTTTTGACCCTGCTGGTTGAAAAACAATCCGGCGGGGCTATATTCCCGGCATTCACGGCTAGGCCCGAGTTTGTTCCGCCTTGGCCGGAAGAACTCGCATTAAGGCTGGCGATTGCGCCGCTTTCCGAGGCGGCAGTGACGGAAATGATTGCTTCGATAAGCGGGGATATTCCGCCGGAAACCGTACGCCTCATAGTGGATCGAGCCGATGGGGTGCCGCTGTTTGTCGAGGAGATGGCGAAACTTGCAACTCTGGATAGTCAGGAATGTATTCCCGCCACGCTGCATGACCTACTGGCGGCGCGCATGGATAGGCTGGGCGAGGCGAAACTAGCTGCGCAGCTGGCTTCTACCGTTGGCCGCGAGTTCGATCTGGCTCTGCTGCACAAGATTTATCCTAACAGCCCGGATGCGTTGCGCCAAGCTTTGGATGCCTTACAAGATGCCGGATTGATTTTGAAGGTGAACAAAACCACCCGTCAATTCAAGCACGCCTTAATTCAGGAGGCGGCCTATCAATCCCAAACCAAGGCGGCGAGGCAGGTCGCGCATCAACGTATCGCGCACATATTGCACAGCGACTTCCCCGATGTGGTCACCACCCAGCCAGAACTTTTGGCGCAACATTTGGCCTCTGGCGGAGAAACACGACCATCCATCGATTACTGGATTAAGGCCGGGCAACGCGCCGCCCAGAACTCAGCCAACACGGAAGCGATTGAGCACTTCAACAACGGCCTGCAAGGCTTGATGACGCTGCCGCCCGATAAAGAACGCGACTCGTTGGAATTTACCTTACGCATTAACCTCGGCACCACGCTGAGCACCACAAAGGGATATGGCTCCGTTGAAGCGGACGCAGCATACACCCGAGCAATGGAATTGGCCGAGGACTTAAGCGATAGCGCCTGTTTATATCAAGCTTTGTGGGGTATGTGGCTGAGTTCAAGTTCGCGCATCGGTCATTTGCACGCCCTCGACCTCGCAGAAAAATTGCTGCTCTTGGCGGAACAGAAAAACGAACCGCTGCAACTACAGCAAGCACTTTACGCCATGGGCAACAGCCTGCTCTGGACAGGGCAACTCGAAAAAGCGCGTCTCCATCAGGAACGATCCATCGCGCTTTATCAGTCATCGCACCACGAAACCATGGTCAGTGAATTCGGCGAAAACATCTGCGTGTCGAGCGGCTCCCAGTTGGCGTGGGTGCTGTGGCTCTTGGGTTGCCCCGATCAAGCACGGGCGATCAGCGAGCAGACGCTGGCCTTGGCGTGCCAGGTCAATCATCCCTATAGCCTGTGCTATGCAAAAGCTCACAGCCTGGCACTAGGGCGCTGGATGAGGCAGGTCGAGACAACACGCCAACTAGCAGAGAAAACAATGATGCTGGCCAATCAGCACGGATTCCCGGTCTGGTTGTTATCGGGTACGGCTTTCCATGGCTGGGCATTGTCCATGCAGGGGCAGCTGACAGGGATTTCGCATATAAGACAAGTCGTTAGCATCGTTCGCGCCGCAATGAGCGGGATTGAAGCTTACTTCCTTGGCATGCTGGGCGAGGCTTATATGTATTCTGGACAGTTAGAGGAATCGCTGTCGGTGATGCACCAGACGCTCGATGTCATCAATGCGAAGGACGACCGTTTTTTAGAAAGTGAGATTTACCGGCTCAAGGGCGAATGCCTACTGGCGCTTTCGCCCGCCAATACGAAAGAAGCCGAAGCCTGTTTCGAGCAGGCGCTGATTATCAGCCGCAAGCAACAGGCCAAATCCCTGGAACTGCGAGCGGCGATTAGTATGGCTAGGTTATGGCAGCGGCAAGGCAAGCAAGAAGATGGTCGGCGTTTGCTAGAGGATGTTTATGGCTGGTTCACCGAGGGTTTTGATACGCCCGATCTTCAGGAGGCAGCTGGTTTGATCCTGCACGAATAAATCTTGGATCGGCCTTAATTAATACATCGCCATCAGGCTCTGAATAAACCGACCAACGTCTTGAGTTGCTGTAAATCCTCGTCGGTTGCTGTACGCCCGTAACGCAGCCTGATAAATACGGCGGTGATTTGATCGATGTTCGCCGCCTGCTCGGGCAGCTTTGTTTTAACCCGT
>JANYKK010000242.1 GCA_025361585.1 Methylobacter sp.
TGCTCTTCAAACTCCCAATGCGCCATGTCCCGCCATTGGGCGTAAGGCCAACCCGGTTTGAAATCGGCTTGGATTTCCGGGCGGATGGTGATGACCGTTCCCCAGCGTTCGAGCTTCTTGCCGTCGCCTGCATCAAGCAGCTCGTAATCGGGCCAGGGTAACCCGTATTCGCGTGAAATTATTCCGGCAACTGCTTGTCCGCTATTTTCAGGTGACTTGCGACGACCATCTGACATTTATGTCATCCACATTTGATTTCTGGATACGGGGGGTTAATTTGATTAATCTTGGCAGCAAGATCTGAAAGACTTTTGGTTAGCGGCCCAACCTAATTAAGATTAAAGCAAAAAACGGACTACTCGCCTCCTCTAATCATCATGCCAGGTTATTTCCCCGTTCGCCGGTGCTGATATGCCCTTCTTCTTCAACATTCATGATATAGACCTTACCTGCGCCATGCTGATGGGTGTTGGCAATAGTCATTATGGCATCGAAAATACTGCCTACTAAGTCATCCTGAGCAAAGATTTCAATGCGCTTTTTTGACATAAACGGTGTGTAGTCCTGACCTTCGACGACTTTTTCACGCCCAAAGCCTTCACAATCCGACACGCTCATGCCTGGAAAATTGGGTATTTCGAGCAACACTTGGGTCACTTTAGACAACATAAAGGGCTGAATATAAGCTCGAATTTCTTTCATGGAACCGCCTCAAGTCTCGTGTTGTTCTTCAAAATGGCGGTAGAGCGCCGGCAACATGGTCAAGGTTAGTAGTGTTGCTGTAATAAGTCCACCAATAATAACCACTGCGAAAGGTTTGGCGGTTTCCGAACCTACACTGGTAGACAGTGCTGCGGGTATCAACCCCAGTATTGCCATCAGCGCGGTCATCACCACCGGACGCAAACGACTGACAGAACCTTGCAAAATAGCATCTTGCAACGGAACGCCTTCACGCCTGAGATGATTGATCTGGGTTAACAGGATAACGCCGTTTTGTACCGCAATTCCGAACAACGCGATGAACCCGACCGCTGCCGACACGCTCAAGTGGATGCCGGTCAGCAGCAAGGCCACCAATCCGCCAATCATGGCGAAAGGTACATTCATCACAATTAATGATGCGCTCTTGAGCGACTGAAATGTCCAAAACAGCAGGACAAAAATAAGCACCAAACTGACCGGAACAATAAATGAAAGCCGCTTCATCGCACGCTGCTGATTCTCGAACTGGCCGCTCCAAACAACCCGGTATCCCGGCTCCAATACAACCTGTTCAGCGACTTTTTGCTGTGCCTCGGCCACAAAGCTGCCTTGATCACGCCCGACCAGGTTGCACTTGATAGCGATGCGACGCATATTGTCCTCGCGACTGATGCGTGAAGCGCCCTGATTGATCTTGATCTCGGCCAATTCCGCCAAGGGAATGCGGCTGCCGCCATCCGGGGATAGCACGGTAATATCCTCAATTGCCCCAACCGAATCGCGTGCCGACCCGGTTAGCCGCACCGTAATATCGAAACGACGCTCGCCTTCCAGCATCTGTGTAGCTGTCTTCCCGCCCACCGCCATGGAAATTACGTTTTCCACATCATCGACGTCGATATGGTAACGGGCGATTTTAGCCCGATCAATCTCAATAACCATCTGAGCCAGCCCAGATTGCTGCTCGGCCGCCACATCGGTGGAGCCTTCTATGGATCGCAAAATGCGGGTGATTTGATTCGCTTTATCCTGAAGGACTTTAAGATCCTCACCGAAAATCTTGATCGCAATCTCGCCTTTGACACCGGAAATAGCCTCCTCCACGTTATCCTGAATCACCTGGGAGAAATTGAACTGCAAGCCGGGATACACCGCCAAGCGTTTCTGCATGTCTTCGACGAGTTTGTCCTTATCTTTATTATATTTATGATCCCATGTATTTTTATCTTTGAGGTCGATAAGGATTTCCAGGTTATTAAACCCTTTGGGATCGGTGCCATCCTCCGGGCGTCCTAGTTGGGTGAGTATCGACTTGGCCTCGCTAAACTCGCGCAAGCGTCCACGTATATCCTGTTCCAGTACTTTGGCTTTAGCCAATGAAACGGGTGTCGGTAACGTAATAGTCAGCCAGATATTGCCCTCATCCAGCTTGGGCATAAACTCGCTTCCGATCAGCGATATAGAACCCAACGATAAGGCCAACGTCAATCCTGCGCCAATAAATAATCTCCGAGGGTGACGCAACACGGCTTCCAATGCGGATCGATAGCGGCGCTCCATACCTTCCACCAGCGGATTGTGCGACTCGATAAGCCGAGGCCCAATCAGGTAACTCAGCAACACCGGCACCAGCGTCAAGCTGATAATCAGCGAACCCAACAGCGCAAAACTGAGTGTGAACGCCATCGGTGAGAATATTTTCGCCTCGACCCGCTGAAAGGTGAAGATGGGCAAAAAGGCA
>JANYKK010000243.1 GCA_025361585.1 Methylobacter sp.
GTTGGATACCCCTTGCTGGGTATCCAACGAATGAAGCAGGACGGCTGGGGCAGCCGCAGGCATGAGCGGTCGCGTAGTTTTTGCTGCTTGTTGGGCAGGGATGCCCATAAAAGCTTTCGCAAAAATAGCGACTCCCCGGTAAAAAAGGCCCTTTACGGGCTTTTTTTATGGGTTTGGCATTCCATGCTAAGGCTTTTTAGGATGGGTTTTTGGAGGCGTGTAAAATTTAAGGTATGTTGATGCAGCATCAGGAATTGCTGCTCAATTGAGGCATAATCATTTTTGAGCAGGCTGCTTTCCAAGGCATCTGCCTGCTGCTGAATAGCTGTAAGTCCACAAAAACTCGCCGAACCATTCAGTTTGTGCGTAATGGTTTGGGCAAGATCGTATTGTTTGTTTTCCAGCGCATCTTCAATGGTAGCGATTTGCAGGGGAAGTTCCTCGAACAACTTTTCAAAAAGAGTCAAAGTAAGACGCTGGTTGTTTTTGGTTTTACTCAGGATTATTTGGATATAAATTAATACTAAAGCCTTTGTTTGCCAAAGGTCTATAATTTCATTAAGCCGTTCTGCTGGTATAGGGCTAATCAGGCTATCATTAAACCCTATCGGGCATTCTATCTGTTTCAGAGCATCTTGCGCTGGATTAACGATAGCAATGATCGGTGTTTTATTGTTTATACCAAGAGGGTCTTTGATGTGAGCCATAAGTTCCGACTGCCAGGGATGGTGGGAGTGTCGCAATCGGTCGGGAGCCGATGCGACCGAAAAGTTCGCGGTCAAGTCGAGCAGTATCAGGTCGAATTGGGTCGTTGTTATGAGCATTAAAATATCATTGAGTTTGTGGGCTACAATAATATTTTGACGGCGGTGTTTCAAGGATGCGTGGTTAATGTCGATGGCGCCGGTCATTAATACCCTTAATTGATCAGAGTTATTGTTTTTCAAGGACATTCTTGTTTTCCTGCGTAAGGGCTGCTTTGATGAGAAGCTGTAGATGGGCATTGACAGTATTCATCGTGGAGTGGGCTTTTTGTTAGGTTGGAACGCTTTATTTGATCTCATTGGGTGTGATAGTGTCGAATTTATGACGCTTTAATTTTTAAGGTTACGGATTTTTAGGCGGCTTACTTAATTATTCGTTACTTATGTGGTACGAGACATAGCTAATTATTAACATTTACAAGTCACCATATCTTGTTCTTTTAAAAGGATCTTTTTTCTTGTATGATTTGCTTTTATGATGCGGGTCAATGATAGCATTCAGCCGTTTGTTTGTGTAATTTACAAGGGTAAGCGGATTACAGATGCAATGTATCTAAATGGTTTTACAGATATTATTATTTTATGGCTCTTAAATTGCTTATTGACTGATTAAATAACTAAAGGATTTGCAACATGGCTGAACTTGAACAAGAAAGCGGAGAGGGAAAGAAACTCCCTAAAAAACTTATCATCATGATTGCTGTTGCTGCTGTGCTTTTATTAGCCGGTGGTGGAGGCGTTACTTATTTCCTTATGAAAGGAGATTCATCTAAAGGGGGGAAAGTTGAACACGCGGCGGAAGATGAGTCGGCAGTTCCTGTAGAAAAGCTTTATTTTGAGATCAGCAAGCCACTTGTCGTCGACTTTCCCAAGGATTCGGCCTTCCAACACGCACGCATTACGGTATCTATGCTGGTTGAAGGTGCCGAAACTGCCGATGTTTTGAAAAAAAATGAACCTATGATACGAAATAATCTGTTGATGTTGGTCGGTGCGCAGGACAGCAATGTGTTAAACACTCGCGAAGGAAAAGAGGCGTTAAGTAAATCCATGCTAGATGATGTGACCTCCGTTTTAATAAAAATGGCAGGAAAGGGCAAGGTTGATCAGATATTCTTTACTTCATTTGTAATGCAATAACATGAGTGATTTACTCTCACAGGCGGAAATCGATGCGCTGCTGAACGGTGTCAGCGACGGGGATATTGAAACGGAGGATGACTCTGAGTTTTATGCCGAGGCGGGTACCGAAGAATTTCATGAAAAAGGCGTAGTCAGGGAGTATGACTTTGCCAGTCAGGAAAGAATCGTTCGTGGTCGTATGCCGACCCTGGAAATGGTTAATGAGCGGTTTGCAAGGTTTATCCGTATTTCGTTATTTAATTTCCTGCGTCGTTCGGCGGAAATTTTCATATCGGGCATTCAGGTTCAGAAATTCTCCGAATATATACAGGGGCTGCTGGTGCCTACCAATTTGACGATTGTCCGGTTTAATCCCTTACGCGGCAAAGCGCTGATAGTCATCGATCCGCGGCTGGTTTTTACTGTGGTTGATAATTTTTTTGGCGGTGCCGGGCAATTTTATAATCAGACCGAAGGCAGGGAATTTACACCGACCGAAATGCGGGTGGTTCGGATTATCATTGATATGATTTTCAAGGACTTGAAGGAGGCTTGGAAGCCGGTTATGGATCTGGATTTTGAATATGTGGGTGCAGAAATCAACCCACGGTTTGCGAATATTATCGGGCCTGGCGAAATTATTGTGATCTCCACCATCCATGTTGAGCTGGAAGGTGGTGGCGGCGATGTCAACATTGCCATGCCCTATGCGATGCTTGAGCCTATCCGCGAGTTATTGGATGCCATCAGTAGTGACAGTGGTGAGGTTGACGGTAGCTGGCAGACTGCATTGCGCGCTGAAGTGCTCCGAGCAGAAGTGAATGTGAACAGTCTGTTGGTGGAAAAAAGCATGAGTATCAGGGACGTTATGCGGTTAAAAAAAGGCGATGTAATACCTATAGATATGCCGGACACGGTGGTTCTTAAAGCGGAGGGCATTCCGGTGTTTGAAGGCAAGGTCGGTACATCGGATGGTAATTATGCAATTCAGATTATTGATAAGGTCAAGACGTGAATCAATCTGACGCAAACCGGGATTTGATTATAACAACTAAAGTTGAGAAATTAAGATGAGTGAATATCCAGATATACCTGAAGATGGGGAAATGGTTGATGATTTTGAGGCAGCTGCATTTCAGGAGTTTGATAGTCAGCCTGAAGATAACAGATCATCGTCAGTCTCAGGTGAGGAAGTTAATCTTGATGTTATTTTGGATGTCCCCGTTACTATTTCTATGGAAATTGGCCGAACCCAGATTAACATCAGAAATCTTTTGCAGTTAAATCAGGGCTCAGTTGTTGAGTTGGAGCGCTTTGCCGGAGAACCGCTGGATGTGTTGGTAAACGGCACATTGATCGCGCATGGTGAAGTGGTGGTGATCAATGATAAATTCGGTATTCGCTTAACCGATGTTATTAGTCCATCGGAACGAGTTAAACGACTAGCCTGATGACTGGAAAAATAATTTCCGCGTGGTTGTTGTTCGGCTGGTTTTCGACCTGTTTTGCCGTGCCGGGCGACGATGCGCCGAAACAGGCAGTCAGGACGGTTTCTTCCGGAGACATGCTCCATTGGAGTGTCGGATTATTGATCGTCTTGGGTATTTTTTTTCTCTGCGTTTGGGGCATGCGTAAGTTAGGCGGAATCACTGTTAACGGCGCAGGAAAAATGCGTGTAGTTGGCGGTTTGTCTTTGGGTATGCGGGAAAAAGTCATTTTAGTGCAAGTCGGAAAAAAACAGCTTATTTTGGGTGTGACACCGGGACGTATAGATGCGTTACATGTATTGGAAGGCGATGATTGCCTGAACAGCAGCGAATCGCCTTCTCTCGTGAAGGACAGCGGATTTAGCGCCATCGTGGAGCAAGTGATGAAGGGACGTTCCGATGGTTAATAGCGCTTTATTTCGATCAGTGGCGTTTCGGTTGCTGATTATTTGCGTGGCTTTTTTTCTGATCGAAACACCGGCTTACGCCGCCGCAGGCATTGAAGCCGTTACCGTGACCACGGGCAAGCAAGGCGGCCAGACGTATACGGTGACGATCCAGATTCTGGCGTTAATGACGTTGCTTACCGTGTTGCCGGCGTTGTTGTTGACCATGACTTCGTTTACCCGGATCATGATTGTGCTCAGTTTACTGCGGACGGCATTAGGCACAGGACAAGCACCCAGCAACCAAGTGTTATTGGGCTTGTCCATGTTTTTGACTATTTTCATTATGATGCCGGTTTTTGACAAGGTGAATACCGAAGCCGTCCAGCCGTATCTGGAAGAGAAAATTGACGTAACTGTCGCCATCGAAAAGGCTTCCGAGCCATTTCGGCAATTTATGTTAAAACAGACCAGAGAGTCTGATCTCGAATTATTTATCAGGATTTCCGGCAAAGAAGAGCTTCAGTCAGCTGAAAATGTGCCGTTTTCGTTATTGTTGCCGGCTTTTGTAACCAGCGAATTGAAAACGGCCTTTCAAATAGGTTTTCTGATTTTCCTGCCTTTTTTGATCATCGATTTGGTGGTTGCCAGCGTATTGATGTCTATGGGTATGATGATGCTGTCGCCACTGGTTATTTCACTCCCTTTTAAAATAATGCTGTTTGTGCTTGCCGATGGCTGGTCTTTGATCATGGAAATGTTGGCGGCAAGTTTTTATGCTGTGTAGGGGCGACCGGCTGTCCGGGTCGACCGTCCAGGCGAGGTAAATTATGGTACCGGAAACTGTTTATGTAGTCGGGCAGGATGCGATGATTGTTGCGATCAAGCTGACTGCGCCTGTGTTGCTGCCCTCTTTGGCAGTGGGCCTGATTATCGCGATGTTTCAGGCGGCTACCCAGATTAATGAGGCGACGTTGACATTTGTGCCCAAGGTAATCGTTATAGGAATTGTTTTGATGATTATGGGGCCGGAGATGCTACAAATGTTCCTTGATTATTTTCAGGGTTTGATCAGGGATATTCCACATTTAATTGGCTGAACCGTGAATTTTACTGAAGCGCAGATTCTCACTCAAGCGTCATTATTTATATGGCCGTTGATGCGCATTAGTGCGATGTTTGTGTCGGTACCGTTGTTTAGCATTCGTTCCGTACCGGCCCGGGTTAGGTTGATTCTTTCGGTGGCCATAACACTCGTGGTCATGCCTTTGCTTCCTCCTTTGCCGGAGGAGGTTGAAATGTTCAGTTATACCGGGTTTATGATGGCTATTGCCCAGGTTCTGATCGGTTTAACCAGCGGTTTTATCCTACAGTTGGTTTTTGCTGCGGTTGTTTTTGCCGGGCAAGGTATCGCTTTAAGCATGGGCTTGGGTTTTTCGATGATGGTCGATCCGCAAAACGGGCAGCAGGTGCCGGTGATTGCGCAATTTTATACCGTTACCACGACATTAATCTTTATCAGTCTGGACGGCCACTTGTTGTTGATACAGATGCTGCTGGATAGTTTTAAAACCTTGCCCATTGGTATTGACGGAATAGATAAAGCGGGTATCTGGTCAATACTTGCGTGGAGCAGCCGGATGTTTGCAGGTGGTTTATTGTTGTCCATGCCGGTCATGGCCAGTTTGTTGTTGGTTAATGTCATTTTTGGCGTGGCGGCCAGGGCGGCTCCACAATTACAAATTTTTAACGTGGGCTTTCCGGTAACCTTGATGCTGGGCATGTTGTTGGTTTGGAAAACTCTGCCCGATGCGCTGGATCAGTTTTCTGGAATGTTGACGGATGCCTATGATTTTATCGGGCAGTTGCTGCGACTGTAAATTATGGCTGAAGATTCCGATCAAGAAAAAACCGAAGAACCCACCAGTAAGCGTTTAGAAGACGCCAAGAAAAAGGGTCAGATTGCCCGCTCCAGAGAGCTTAATACTCTTGCGATGATGATGGCCAGTGCAACTATGTTGTTGACGCAGGGAGAGGAGATTGGCAAGGGGGTGTTAGAAATGATGCGGGCTGAGTTTAGTGTGAGCCGAACCACCATTTTTGACCCGGCCACCATCATGCTGCATTTTAAGCAGGATATGACGGATGGTTTTATATTGACTGCGCCGTTTTTTGCATTGATGGTGGTCGTCGCCATCGTTGCTCCTCTCTCATTGGGCGGCTGGGTATTCAGTTGGGATGCTGTCTCGCCTAAGCTGGAAAAAATGGATCCTATTAAGGGCATACCCCGATTGTTTGCAATGCGGGGATTGATAGAGATGCTCAAGGCGATGCTGAAAATTTTATTGGTCTTTGCTGTTGCGATCGCCTTGCACCGATCCTATATCAGTGAATTGATTGGCTTGGGAGCCGAGCATGTGGATCAGTCAATTGGACATGCATTACATATCATTGGCATGTGTTTTTTACTGCTCAGTGCCTCATTGGTAGTGATTGCAATGATAGACGTACCTTATCAGCTATGGGATCACAGTAAGAAACTGAAAATGACCTTGCAGGAAATCAAGGATGAGCATAAGGATTCCGAGGGTAGTCCCGA
>JANYKK010000257.1 GCA_025361585.1 Methylobacter sp.
ACCCCACGGCCTGCTCGTTGAAGTCCGGTTACCGATGAGTGCCATTGCTGAGGCGAACACATGATCAGCATTCTGCTGGTTGACGACCACGCCATCGTCCGCGAAGGTTACCGCGCACTGCTGGCAAAACAGCCCGGTTTGCAAGTGGTTGCGGAAGCGGGCGATAGCGCAGAGGCTTATCGGTTGTTTAAGGAGTTCCAGCCGGACTTGGTGATTACCGATATTTCCCTGCCCGGCAGCAGCGGTCTGGAGCTGATTGTCCGCATCAAGCAACGCCGTGCCGATGCCAAAATCCTGGTGTTCAGCATGCATCAGAATCCCGGCTTTGCCGCGCAGGCCATGCGGGCCGGTGCCTTGGGTTACGTGACCAAAAGCAGCCCGCCCGAGGACTTGTTACGGGCGATACATGAGGTGCATGCCGGTCGTCATACTTTGAGCGCCGACATCGCCCAGGCCCTGGCTCTGGAAAAACTCGGCAGCGAGCGTCTCGCGCTGGAAACATTGACGGTGCGGGAATTCGAGATACTGCGCTTGCTGGTCGATGGGCGAAGCAACGACGAAATCGCCAAAATCCTCAACATCAGCCCGAAAACCGTCGGCAATTGCCATTATCTGATCAAAGGCAAGCTTGGCGTTGCCAGCGATATTGAATTGACGCGGCTGGCGATTAAGTTGAATGTGTTGGATCTTTTGGAGTTGTCTGCTCCAGTCGGGTCTTTATCGCAAGGCTGATGGAGCTTAGGCTATTGTTTTCGGCGACGTTGCGTTCAGCCCATTCAATCGGTTAATAATTACCAACATCTTTACTCTGTAATTAAATAGGACTAGAATAGTCCTTAATTATTAAGGGTAGGGTATGTTACGACTGAGTAAATTAACCGATTATGCAACGGTCATCTTGAGTTTAATGGCTAGAGACAAAGATCGGGTGCGTGCGGCTATGGAGATAGCGGCGGCAACCGGCATTGCTTTGCCTACGGTCAGTAAAATCCTGAAACTGTTGGTTAACGCGAACGTGTTGATTTCGACACGCGGTGCCAAGGGCGGATATGCGTTAGCCAGGACGCCGGAAGAAATCAGCATTGCGACGGTTATCAGCGCGCTGGAAGGGCCGATTGCCCTAACTGAGTGCAGTATTTCTCATCAGGGCTGCGAGCAGGCTTCTGGCTGTGATATTGGGGGAAACTGGAGTCTGATTAACCAGACCATTCATAATGCATTAGAGTCGGTGACCTTGGCCGATTTAACCAGACCCGCTGTCGTGCCGGAAGAAGTGTTGATTCCGGTCGCCAGTTTATATAGGTAGAAAAATTTATGTCAGCGAGTGAACAAGAAATCAAGCATCTGATCGGCAAGGAATACAAGCAGGGCTTTGTGACTGTATTGGAAACCGACACTTTTCCGCCAGGATTGGATGAAGAGGTTATTCATAAGCTATCGAAGGTCAAGAACGAGCCTGAATTTATGCTGGAATACCGGCTGAAAGCGTTCCGGCATTGGCAGACCATGAAGACTCCTGAATGGGCGTTCGTCAAGTTCGATCCTATCGATTATCAGGCGATCAGCTATTATTCGGCGCCTAAACGCAAGGAAGACGGGCCGAAAAGCCTGGACGAGATCGACCCGCAAGTCTTGGAAGCCTACAAAAAACTCGGCATTCCGCTGGATGAACAGGAGCGTCTGGCCGGTGTCGCGGTCGATGCGGTGTTCGACAGCGTGTCGGTGGCGACTACCTTTAAAGGCAAGCTGCATGAAGCGGGCGTTATTTTTTGCCCGATTTCGGAAGCCTTGCGTGAACATCCCGAGTTGATTAAGCAATATCTGGGCTCGGTCGTGCCGCATACCGACAATTTCTTTGCCGCGTTGAATGCAGCCGTATTTACCGATGGCTCGTTCGTCTATATTCCCAAAGGTGTGCGCTGCCCGATGGAATTATCAACTTATTTCCGTATCAACGCCGCCAATACCGGGCAGTTTGAACGGACCTTGATTATTGCTGATGAAGGCAGTCATGTCAGTTATCTTGAAGGCTGCACCGCGCCGATGCGGGATGAAAACCAGCTGCATGCGGCGGTGGTTGAGCTGATAGCCTTGAAAGACGCGACCATCAAATACTCGACCGTGCAAAACTGGTATCCCGGGGATAAAGAGGGCAAGGGCGGCATCTATAACTTTGTGACCAAACGCGCCGATTGCCGCGGCGAGAATTCCAAGGTGTCGTGGACGCAGGTCGAAACCGGTTCGGCGATTACCTGGAAATATCCAAGCTGCATCCTGACCGGCGACAATTCCACCGGCGAGTTCTATTCTGTGGCGCTG
>JANYKK010000275.1 GCA_025361585.1 Methylobacter sp.
GCAACCATGGATTGGATGGAGCAGGAGCAAGAACGGGGGATTACTATTACCTCGGCGGCAACGACCTGTTTTTGGAGCGGAATGGAGAACCAATTCCCTCAGCATCGCATCAATATAATAGATACGCCCGGGCATGTAGACTTTACGATAGAGGTAGAGCGTTCTCTACGGGTTTTAGATGGCGCATGTGCGGTTTTTTGTGCTGTTGGAGGCGTTGAGCCTCAGTCTGAAACGGTTTGGCGTCAGGCTGATAAGTATAATGTGCCGCGATTAGTATTCGTGAACAAGATGGATCGCTCAGGCGCAAACTTTTTGCGCGTAATTGAGCAAATTAAGACGCGGCTAGGCGGTAAAGCGGTTCCAATGCAATTGCCGATTGGTGCTGAGGATGGTTTTGAGGGGGTTGTTGACCTTATTAAGATGAAAGCCATCTATTGGGACGAAGCCAATATGGGTATGACCTTTAAGGAAGAGGAAATTCCGGCTGATATGCTAGGGCTTTGCCAGGAGTGGCGGGAGTATATGGTCGAAGCTTCTGCTGAGGCAAGCGAAGATTTATTAGAAAAATACCTTGAGCAGGGGTGTTTATCGGACGAAGAGATTAAGCATGGCATTCGTGCTCGAACGATAGCCAACCAGATTGTTCCGGCATATTGCGGCTCGGCCTTTAAAAATAAGGGTGTTCAGTCGATGCTGGATGCGGTTATTGAATATTTGCCGGCCCCTGTCGATGTTGAAGCTATAAAAGGTCATCTTGATGATGATGTGACTGAGGCAGTTCGCGTTGCTGATGATGGTGCTCCTTTTGCAGCGTTGGCATTTAAAATAGCAACCGACCCTTTTGTGGGGACATTGACGTTTTTTAGGGTTTACTCGGGTGTGCTTAATTCTGGAGATAGTATTTATAACCCGCTAAAAAAGAAGAAAGAGCGTATTGGTAGGATAGTGCAAATGCACGCCAATAGTCGCGAAGAAGTTAAAGAAGTGTGTGCCGGAGATATAGCTGCTGCCATTGGTCTCAAGGATGTGACGACAGGCGATACGCTTTGCGATCTCAAAGAAGTTATTGTGCTTGAGCGGATGGACTTTCCCGAGCCGGTGATTTCGGTTGCGGTGGAGCCACGGACGAAAGCCGATCAAGAAAAGATGGGGGTGGCGTTAGCTAAATTAGCCCAAGAAGATCCGTCTTTTAGAGTGCATACTGATGAAGAGTCGGGGCAAATAATTATCTCGGGAATGGGTGAATTGCACTTAGAGATTATTGTTGACCGAATGAAGAGAGAGTTCAATGTTGAAGCAAATGTTGGTGCTCCACAGGTTGCATATAGAGAGACCATTCGGAAGATGGTCGAGCAAGAAGGCAAGTTTATAAGGCAGTCCGGCGGTCGCGGGCAGTATGGCCATGTTTGGTTGCGTATTGAGCCGCAAGAAATAGGCGCTGGTTATGAGTTTGTTAATGAGGTCGTTGGTGGGGTTGTTCCAAAAGAATTCATTCCTGCTGTAGATAAAGGTATCCAAGAGCAGCTGAAGAGTGGTATTCTAGCTGGCTATCCTGTATTGGATGTAAAGGTGTCATTGTTTGACGGTTCGTATCACGATGTGGATTCGAATGAAATTGCTTTTAAAATTGCTGGCTCCATGTGTTTTAGGGAGGGGGCAAGGAAAGCAGACCCCGTTTTGCTTGAGCCGATAATGAAAGTTGAAATTGCTACACCTGAAGATTACATGGGTGATGTTGTAGGTGATATCAACAGGCGGCGTGGGATAATTCAGGGGATGGGGGATACTCCATCAGGTAAAACACTTAGCTGCGAAGTGCCGTTGGCGGAAATGTTTGGTTATGCAACTGATTTGCGTTCGGCAACCCAGGGGCGAGCTACATACAGTATGCAGTTTGAAAAATATAATGAAGCACCTGCGCATATTGCGGAAGCGATTATTAAAAAATCTTCATAAAATTGAATATAATTTAAAGGTATTAACTCATGGCCAAAGAAAAATTCTCACGTAGCAAGCCCCACGTAAACGTCGGCACAATCGGTCACGTCGATCACGGTAAGACTACTTTAACCGCCGCTTTAACCAAAGTAATGGCTGAGCTCCAAGGTGGAGAAGTTAAAGCCTTTGATCAAATTGATAATGCACCTGAAGAACGTGCTCGTGGTATTACCATTTCCACATCACACGTCGAATATGAATCGGCAACGCGTCATTATGCGCACGTTGACTGCCCAGGCCATGCCGATTACGTAAAAAACATGATTACCGGCGCGGCGCAAATGGACGGAGCTATTTTGGTCTGTTCAGCGGCTGACGGCCCAATGCCGCAAACCAGAGAGCATATCCTGCTATCAAGACAGGTAGGCGTACCTTACGTTGTGGTATTCCTGAATAAAGCAGACATGGTTGACGATGCGGAGTTGATTGAATTGGTCGAAATGGAAATTCGTGAGCTGCTGGATATGTATGAATTTCCAGGCGATGATACACCTATTATCGTAGGTTCAGCATTACTTGCATTGCAAGGAGATACCAGCGAAATTGGTGTTCCTTCAGTGGTTAGGCTGGTAGAAGCATTAGATACTTACATCCCACTACCGGAAAGAGCGGTAGACGGCGCATTTCTGATGCCTATCGAAGACGTATTCTCAATTTCCGGTCGGGGCACCGTAGTGACTGGTCGTATTGAGCGCGGCATCATTAAAGTGGGTCAGGAAATTGAAATTGTCGGCATTAAAGATACCGTTACCACAACCTGTACCGGCGTGGAAATGTTCCGCAAATTGCTGGATCAAGGTCAGGCAGGCGATAACGTTGGTATCCTGTTAAGAGGAACAAAAAGAGACGATGTTGAGCGTGGGCAGGTATTGGCGCACAAAGGCACCATCAAGCCGCATTCATACTTCAACTCAGAAATTTATATCTTGTCTAAAGACGAGGGCGGTCGTCATACGCCATTCTTTAACGGCTACCGTCCACAGTTCTATTTCAGAACGACCGATGTGACAGGTGCTGTTGAGCTGCCGGAAGGCGTCGAAATGGTTATGCCTGGCGATAACATTTCAGTCAAAGTAAAACTGATTTCACCGATTGCCATGGAAGATGGGTTGCGTTTTGCAATTCGTGAAGGTGGTCGTACAGTAGGTGCGGGCGTCGTTGCATCAATAATCGAGTAAACACTATGTCTAATCAAACGGATTCTGATAGTTTGATTA
>JANYKK010000293.1 GCA_025361585.1 Methylobacter sp.
TTAATTCATGGATCACAACTTTTGAAAACCTTGACTGATATTGCCCCCTTGCCCGAAGATTTCTTAACGTTGCTGGCTGAGATTTTTTCTCGCGATGCGCTTTTAACCGCGCCTGAAGACTGCTGGACTTACGGCTATGACAACAGTCGTCGCCATGTGCTGCCCCAAGCCGTGGTTTTTCCGACTACGCATGAGCAAGTCGTCGGCGCCGTTACTGCCTGCAACCAATTCAACGTCGCGCTGACCGCCAGGGGGCGCGGCACGGGCACAACCGGAGCCACCACCCCGCTCAGAGGCGGACTGATTGTGTCGCTGGAACGCATGAACAAGCTGGTCGAATTCTCTCCCGATAATCGCTACATCATTGTGGAGCCGGGCATGACCAACCAGCAGGTGCAGGACATCGCCAAAGAAAGGGGATTTTTCTGGCCGCCCGATCCTACCAGCTCCGCTTTTTGCAGCGTCGGCGGCAATCTGGCCTACAACTCCGCAGGGCCCAGGGCCGTAAAATACGGCACCCCCAGGGAAAACACCTTGGGCCTCCGCGCCGTTACCGGTGCCGGCAAGGAAATCCGCGTCGGAGTCCACACCAGCAAAGGCGTAGTCGGTTATGACCTGACCCGGCTGATAATCGGCTCGGAAGGCACGCTGGCGATTATTACCCAGGCAACGTTAAAACTAACACCGCTGCCGGAAGCCACTAAAACGCTAAGAGCCATCTACAATTCCGTTTTCGATGCGGCCAAAGCGGTTTCCTCGATCATGTCGCAACCGGTCATTCCCTGTGCGCTGGAATTTATCGACGGCAATGCGATAAACATGATCCGGCAGTATTCGGAATCCGATCTGCCGGAACATGCGGGCGCGATGTTAATGATCGAAGTCGATGGACAACTGGAAGGCCTGGACAGGTCCGCGGAAAAAGTGGCCGCCGCCGCCAAAAATGACGGCCTTTTGGACATCCGGCTGGCCCAGACTGACGCTGAAGTTAAAGCGCTCTGGCAAACCCGGAAAGCGCTGTCCCCAGCGCTGCGCAAGGTGGCACCGAAAAAAATCAATGAAGATGTGGTGGTTCCGGTAACCGAAATGCCTGCGTTGATAGCGGGGCTGGGCGAGCTGTCAAAAAAATACGACCTGCCCATCATTAACTTCGGTCATGCGGGCAACGGCAACATCCATGTGAATTTATTGCTCGATCCTGATGAACCTGAGCAAGGCAAAAAAGCCCATGCTTGCCTGGATGAAATATTTTCCTTAGTGTTAACGCTCAACGGCACACTGTCCGGCGAGCATGGCGTGGGCATTGAAAAACGGGATTTTGTCGATCGAGAGCTGGATGCGAATTCCTTGGAGCTGATGCGGGACATCAAACGCCAATTCGATCCGAACGGCATATTGAATCCGGATAAGATGTTTCCTTTGGTTTAACCCTACCAACAGCCGGACGGGGCAACCGAAGGGGCGCTAGTGATCATCTCTTGCCGTTTTCACTATGACGGCTAACCTCTCCATTACAAATAAATTCTTACCCCTCAGACCAATGCACAACGCCGATGACAGCCTGTCGCAGTTGCGTGGATTCCACCCTACAAATTAATCCACTTACAGCTTTATCCTGCACCATACTATCGTATAACATTGATCCGCCGTACGGCCGTCAAGGCTCTATTCAGGCGGATTGCTGCGCGAATCCGCCTTACAGCTTTACAGCTTTATCCACCTTACAGCGTTATGGAATATGGAAATGTCGGACATAGGCAATCTACCAGACCCGGTCTAAAGCAGTTTTATCAATGCGGCGATCAGGGCGAATTGCCCCAATGCCAACCCAATCCCCCATTTTACCAGCCTGTTTTCCAACTCAAGCAATCGGGCATCCAGATAATCGCGAGTAACAGGCAGGGATTCAGCTTGGGCTTCTTGGAAAGCTTCTGCTACCGCTTCGGCCTGCTTTTCCTCAAAACCAGCAGATCGTAATTTTCGTATGAATTTATGCGTATCAAAGGTTATGGTAGACATGGGTATACTGCCGTATGGTTAAATGAATACAATGTGAAGATATACATTGAAGGCTGCACTGTCAATTTTTAGCTCTCGTCGATTAGTTCCCAAGAGCTACGACTTACGATAAAACGCATTCAACCACCACAACTGTTGCCCCATTTCGGCCTTCTGCACCACCAACTCGTATTCGTCCACACGCAAATCGGCAACATTGAAATTAACAGGCACAGCCAAGACCACAGTTTCGCATCGTGCCAAAGCCGCGTGAATGAGCGGCTTTGGATTCAGCGGAAAATCATCCCAGCCAAACACCGATTTTCTTTGGTGGTATTCCGGCCCGCCCCAAGGAGGATCAAAAAAGGCGGCATCGTAGTGCAGCGAACCAATCAATTCGTCCACATCGCCATGGATAAACGTGATCCTGTCCTCGACGCCATAAATCCGTGCATTATTCCGCGCCATCTCTAGGCGGCGCTCGTCTATCTCGACGGCAAGCACTTTTTTACCGCTTCGTGCCAAGGCAATGGCACAGCCGCCTATACCGCAAAAGCCATTCAATACCACCTTGCCGGGCAAGTTTGCTGCAAGCTGCAACGCCAGCACTTCCGGCTTTACGGAATACAATCCTTGCCAGTCGGTCTGAATTCCGTCGTCCCAGCGGGAGAATGTCATATAGCGCGAATTCCAGTAAGAGCGGGCTTCAGGAGGTAACGAGCTGTCCATGGTACAGCCCCCTATCTCGCGTCCTATCCAAAAAAACGCTTCCTTTCTCATCACCCCGCCATCTCTGGCGAATTCCGCCAGACCAGTCCAAAAGTCCTCTTTCAGAACAGGCGGAAGGGTATGTGTCGGGCGCAGGAAGTAAAAGGCCAGCAGGTCGTCGCCCTCCGGCGTATCCCGATCAGCCGGAGTGATGCGTAAAAGGGTTTCCACGCCAACTTCTTCGTAGTCGAGCCCTTGCTTACTCAAAAAATTCTTTACTTGAGGATAAATCCCGTTCCGTGGCGCCAGCCTGTTCAGCATCGTAAACTCATCGCTCTCCGGGTGGGTAACGACAATTAATGCAAGGCCGCCGGGTTTCAGGGCTGAAACGATGTCGCGCAGGGTTTCCAGGGGATTCGCTATGTGCTGCAAGGCCTGCGACACCACGATCAAATCCGAGGGCGGCAACAGGTAATCCTCCACCGGCATGGTGTGAAAAATCACCTGCGGCAAGGCGGCATAACGGGAATGCGCGCGGAAATAATCCACGGAAGTCTGCGAAGGCTCCAGGTAATGATATTCAAGCGTCATGCCCTCACGCTGCAACAGGCCGTGCAGAATGCCGTCGGCAACGATCCCCGTTCCCGCCCCGATGTCGGTTACGACAAAACGCTGCTCCAGGCTCCGCCCCGCCAGTTTTGCCAGAATATGCGCTGCGACATGCTGATTGTTGCCTGAACGCCGGGTAAAGCATGGTAGGGCGGTTTCGCGTAGCAAACCGCCAATCAACGCACAACGCCGATGACAGCCTGTCCGAAGTTGTGGTGGATTGATCACAGCCGGACGGGGCATGTTGCCCCGTTCGAAACGTTTTGCCTTGGCTAAATGTAGTCGCTTAACTCAGACATTGGGAAAACATGAGGAACGGGGTTGCAAACCCCGTCCCGCTTGTGAGGAAAAAATGAGCAAACGGTGATTATTAAGCTGCCTGTCTCGCTGGATTATGTGGCCGGCGGGCGGGAGAACCATACAACATGCCTTCCACGCTAATATCCTCGTCTATATCAGGCCAGCAAATACCTTGACCATCGCCCAGGATTTCAAAATGCTGCCTCTGTTTATCGCTAGCCTCTGATAATCGCCATGACCAAATTAACGGAACGCTAATAGTCCGCCCATCCACGAGATGAGCAATAATTTCATCTTCAGTAACCTGAACATTCAATAATCGCGGTTCTGTTACGCTAACCACAGTGTTCATGCCATGCCTCCAGTATATTGGACAAGTGAGTTTCGATGAGTTTTCGAATTACATTAAGTTCCTTCGGCGAAAATCCATCATTTTTGCCAAGAAAAATCGGCTCCAACCAAAATTTACAGATCAGTTTATCCCGTTGCACATGGACGTGTTTGGGTTCACCGCAATCGAAACTGTAAAAGAAAAAGCGATAAGGGCCAGAAATATTTTTTATAGATGGCATATTTTTACCGAATTTATAGCGCTACTTAAAAAAATAGCGAACTGATAATACCTTAATGGTCGAACAAATAAAAAACCATTGATAAGCTAAACGGGAGTCATATAGCCCATGCGCAATCGGTGGGCGGAAAAGCATTGCCCACCTTACACGGCTTCCAAGTCAATTTATATGATGCCGTCACGCTGTAATCCAGTCAGCAGCTCATTATGGGTGATGCTTGGCTCGTTACGGCGTTCGGCTGCTATTGCCAAGTCGTTTAAATCTTCAAGTAATTCTTCAAACTCAGCCAGCGGGATAACGACTGATACCCTTTGTCCTGTATTGTCAGTGATGTATTGAGTGTGTAATTGAGTCATGTTTTACTCCGATTTTGTTTAGAAGCACTGCGCTTTTTGATTGTCTCATAATAGTTGATCTAACTATAACTCGAAATAATTTTACTCTGACCCTGAGGTACATTGGGCAAATCTACCCAAACGCCGCCGGGTTATAACGTTCGATCACCTCGTAAAGCGGCGCCACATCCAGCTGTTTATTTTTATTTAAAAACACAACAGTGCAGCACGTAGACTGCATCAGCTAACCTGGCAGCATGGTAGGGCGGTTTCGCGTAGCAAACCGCCAATCAACGCACAACGCCGATGACAGCCTGTCCGAAGTTGTGGTGGATTGCCTAGCGGCGAATCCACCTTACAGCTTTTACCGGGAAATGCTGGCGCAAGGCGTCCGCAAAGCTGAGCTGGCGCGGCGTTTAGGCTGGAAAGCGCCGCAAGTTGACCGACTGTTTGATTTGGGACATGCCTCCAGACTGGATCAATTGGAGGCGGCCGCCAAGGCATTAGGCAAACATATCGATGTGACGTTGGCTTGAAATATTACCAAACACCGTAAGCTTCGCGCCGTGACTGCATGGATGCAGGAGGTAAGCAGAAAACCGCTCCAACAGCCGGACGGGGCATGTTGCCCCGTTCGAAACGTTTTGCCTTGGCTAAATGTAGTCGCTTAGCTCAGACATTGGGAAAACGTGAGGAACGGGGTTGCAAACCCCGTCCCGCTTGGGAGTACGTTGCCGTTCCAACAGGTTAACGGTGAAAAAATAACAACCGCCCGCCACAAAGTTGCGTCGATAGCTGGGCATACCGGCTCCGTATCAGCAAAATAGAAATGTAAATCACGTAGCATGGTAGGGCGGTTTCGCGTAGCAAACCGCCAATCAACGCACAACGCCGATGACAGCCTGTCCGAAGTTGTGGTGGATTGCCTAGCGGCGAATCCACCTTACAGCTTTTTCTGCTGAGCAAGAGAAAGAAGCCGCATGATTACTACGATTGCACTTCGGAGTTGAATCCGCCTTTCCTTTGGTTTAGAAACTGGAAATCAGCGCAAGGAAATAATCGTTTAAGCCGCTTCTAACGCAACATGTACACGCCGACCAAGAGCCGCGGCAATGTTTACTAAGGCATCCAGTGAAAACCGCGACACGCGTCCGCGCAACAGGTCGTTGACGCGCGGCTGTGTTACGCCGCAATGGGTTGCAGCTTCAGCTTGCTTCCAGTCATTGGCTTTGATGATGGCTGCTATTTGCTGCATTAATTCGGCTCGCGCCTGAAGATTAGCGGCCTGTTCTGGTGTATCGGCAATCGCGTCCCACACACTGCTAAAAGTTTCGATATTGTTGGTCATTGGTTGCCCTTCAAAAATTCGGTGTATCGCTTACCGGCCAGCTCGATGTCACGCTTGGCCGTGGCCGGTGTTTTTTTCTGGAAAGCGTGCAGCACGTAGACTGCATCAGCTAACTTGGCAGTGTAGATCACTCGATAAGTACCCGAGTCATCCCACACCCGGATTTCCTCAACGCCCTTGCCGATGGAAGGCATCGGGTTAAAATCGTCGGGTTGTTCTCCGCGCTGTACCTTGTCAAGTTGGTATCCTGCATCATGCTTGGCATCTTCTGGAAACTCCCGCAAGCGCTTGAGCGAGTCCCCAAGGAATTGTATTTGCTTCATGGCTGAATTATATTTAATCGGATATAAATACGCAAATTATCCGCATACGCGGGGTTATGTTAGAGTGAAGAAAAAAGAATAAATGCACAATTCAAGACCTGGCCCTGCATTTTTTCGAATCGACTGGTGTATCGGGCGACCGAAGGGGGGCTAGTGATCATCTCTTGCCGTTTTTACCATGACGGCTAACCTCTCCATTACAAATAAATTCTTGCTCCCTCAGACCAATGTACAACGCCGATGACAACCTGCCGCAATTGCGGTGGATTGCCTAGCGGCGAATCCACCTGAGAGCGTTCATTCTGAAGCAGTTGATAAATCGGTTATATCACTGCACCAATTGAGTGGCAAAACGCCATCGGCAACATAGCGATGAAAGGTTGAATACGGCCAATCACAAACTTGTTGCACATAGCCATGTTTAAGTGGGTTAACGTGAATATAGTCAATATGTTGGGCATAATCCCGTTCGGTAACAATGGTGTGCTCCCAATAGCGGCGTTGCCAGATGCCCCGTTCGGCGCGCCGTTGCCGTGTCGCCGATAGGCGTTCGGTGCGCGGCAAACCTTTGGAGAAAAGTAATTTAATCAGACGCCAACGCATCGGAAAATCATCCGTATCAGGCGGCAGTGTCCAGATGCAATGCATGTGATCGGGCAACACCACCCAGGCATCAATGTGAAATGGATGCAAGCGACGTACCCGGCGTACCGAATCGCGCAGTAAATCAATATGATCGGTTAGCAAAGTACGTTGCCGTTCCAACAGGTTAACGGTGAAAAAATAACAACCGCCCGCCACAAAGTTGCGTCGATAGCTGGGCCTACCGGCTCCGTATCAGCAAAATAGAAATGTAAATCGTCGTAGCATGGTAGGGCGGTTTCGCGTAGCAAACCGCCAATCAACGCACAACGCCGATGACAGCCTGTCGAAGTTGTGGTGGATTGCCTAGCGGCGAATCCACCTTACAGCTTTGACTCAAAGCAGCTTGACTAGCGCGGCCACAATGCTAATAGACAGCGCCATGAGACCGCCAAGTTTAATGACTAGCCGCTGCTCAACTTGGATAAATCCTGCGCTCATCTCTCGTCGCAGAGATTCGATTTCACGGTGCAAATCCTCCTTGGTGACCAACTCCTTGAGATTAACCTCAAGAGCTTCTGATAACGCTTCGGCCTCTGCCTCGGCTTGTTTATCAGGAACTCCAGCAGATTTAAGCCTGTTGGCATATTTTAATGTATCAAACGTAATCGCCGCCATAACCAAACACTCCGCAAGATTTAAGGATTAAAGTATAACATAACAAAAAAACCATCCCTTCAGAAAAGGGTAACATTTTCAATCGAGTCGACCCCATTAAACCAAATATAAAAACATCATCAACCCTACCAATTTAACAGAACCCAAATTATTCGTCAGAATGAAAAGGGGCAAGCGTAGTAGGGGGCACCGCTAATCAACGCACAACGCCGATGACAGCCTGTCGAAGTTGTGGTGGATTGCCTAGCGGCGAATCCACCTTACA
>JANYKK010000329.1 GCA_025361585.1 Methylobacter sp.
GGCATTCTTTGCGAAATGGGCCCCAAAATCCAGTGGGTAGAAAGCTACGTGACCGACGATAAAGTCTATTGCGTCTACATCGCACCGGATGAAGCAACGGTCAGGGAGCACGCCGAAAAAGGCGGATTCCCGGCCAACCGCATTTCCCAGGTCAGAACCATCATCGATCCCACTACCGCAGAATGATCCATTAGCCTGACAGCGAGCGCCCAGAGGTATTGAGCATTTGGAGTACAAACCTAGGTTTGTACTCCGGCACCCCGAATCGGTTTTTACAATATTTTCACAGTCTCAAACAGCCCCCGGCCTCGTCAACCAACAAACAATTAGAGACACGACGATGAAAACAAAAAATCTAATAAATGCTGCTCGCTCCGTGCTGGTTTGCACCGCACTGTTGAGCCCGGTGCTGGGTTATGCGGAAATACTGGCGATGGCCAACTACGAAAGCAAGCCCGGCCAAACGCCGAGAAAAGAAGGCATCGCGATTATCGATGTCGATCCGGCATCAAAAAACTTCGGCAAAATCCTGAACGACATCCCGCTGCCGGACGATCTGGTCGCCCATCATATCTTCTACAACAAAGACCTCAGCAAAGCTTACATCACCTCATTGGGCAACGGCGCGCTGCATGTGATGGACATGAACCATGTCCCTTACCAGCCCAAGAGAATTGATATGCCCGACTGCAAGGTCGGTGAAGACGTGGTATTTTCCAAGGACAACAAGACTTGGTACATGACCTGCATGGGCTCCAGCAACGTGATCGTCGGCGATGCCAAAACCGACAAGCAGCTCAAAGTGATAGCCGCCGATGCCAAAGATGCTTTTATCCGTTACCCGCACGGCATCACCATCAATGACGGCATCGACCGCATTATCGTCACCAGCACAGTGCGCCCATCGGATCTGGGCGATGCCGGCGAAACCGTCACCGTTATCGAAGCGTCCAGCGGCAAAGTGCTGTCCAGTCATAAGCTGTCCGACAAGCCGTCCCCGTCCGGTTCAGCGCCCGTCGAGGCGGTGTTCCTGCCCGGCTCGAACCCGCCGATTGCTTATATCAACACCATGTTCGGCGGCGGGTTGTGGACAGGCACCTGGAACGCGGGCAACAAGAACTTCGATTTTCAGCCGGTGTTTGATTTCAATTCGGTCAAGCAAGGCGTGCCGCTGGAAATCTATTTCAGCGACGAAAACGACCGCATGTATATTACTACGGCCAATCCCGGTTATCTGAACATCTTCGACATCAGCCAATCCAAGCTGAAACCGACCTTGATCAAGGCCATTCCGACCGCTGGCGGCGCGCACCACGTGGTGCTTACACCCGATGAGCAGTATGCCATCGTGCAGAACAGCTTTTTAAATTTGCCGGATATGAGCGACGGTTCAATTACCGTGATTGACCTGAATAAACAAGAAGTGAAAGCCACTATCGATACATTTAAGAAACAGGGGCTTAACCCTAACTGTATTATCATGATGCCGAAATGGCATCATGATGTTGCGCATTAAAAACAAGAACTGGGGAGCTAAAGGTTAGGACTAGCATAACCTTTAGCTCCCGCCATTTTGATAAATTTGTTCAATATCGGCCAACGTTTGACCAAGATCGGGCGGAGCAACAAAAACAAACAAATTTCCGTACTTTCGTTTGTTGAGAATTTTGAATTGATCGGACAGCTTTAGCAAATCCGTCCGAGCCGTTTGATACGTTATTTTATGCGCCGCCTGATGTTCTTTAATATTGTAAATGGCATTAGGATGATCCAGTGCATGGCGCAAGATAGCCAGCTGACGGTGATTTAATTGCCCTTGCAACACAGAGCCGTCCAGTTTCTTTTCGACATCATGTAATTCCGCCGCTTTTCTTTCAAGATGTTCGTGCAACGCATTGATCGCTTTCTTGATTACCTCCAGCTGATGAATAATGAAATAGGTCAAGTCATTATCATCGGTTTCAGTGTATAAATAGGCTTTTCCGTATTGTGCCGGAGCTTGTTTAATGATGCGTGAAATAGAAATAAACTCCATCAGCCAGTATTGCTGGTTCGCCATTGACCAATAAAATAGTGCCCGCGCCGTCCGGCCATTGCCGTCGATAAACGGATGATCGTAACCGACCATAAAGTGCAGAATAATTGCCCTGATTACCGGATGGATAAAATCTTTACCGTCCAAGTCATTAGCAAACCAACATAGGCGTTCGATTCTGTCCGGCAGTTCCAATGCTTCCGGCGGCGTGTGCAACAAAACCGACTCAGAAGCATCGACCACATGAATATCGTCGCCCGCATCCCGGTATTGCCCCGCCTTGTTTGCATCGTCCAGCGTTGCCTCAGTTAACAAACGATGCAACTGCAAGATCATCGCTGGCGTCAATTTTTCTTCTTTATATTCCCGAATGAATTGCATGGCCTGATAGTTATTAAAGATCATTTGTTCGCTATGATCTTTTGGCTTTCTGCCCTGCCTGAGCATCTCTTTAGCAACATTTCGGGTCGTTGATGCGCCTTCCAATTGGCTGGAGCTGATAGCTTCTTCAATTAATGAGCCGACTAGATAGGTGTCGCGGGTATGCGGGTTGGTAACCGGCTTGTCCATGCCGATACGACCGGCGGCATTTTGATCTATCCATAGCAAATCCCTATGAATGCCATTAGTCATGCAAAACTGAAATTGTTCACCGGTCTTGCTGGTGAAAGGTAATTTTCTATAGAGATATGTTCTAGCGGATTTTAGTACAAACCAATATTCTTCCACAGTCCAACTTTTCGGTGGTTGTAGATGGCGTAATTTATCCCAGTGCAAATAACGGCCTTCCACATCAGTCGGCCCCAAACTTGAACTGAATAACTTGTTGTATTTGTTATCATCAAGGTTTTTAAGAAGCGTTCTGAAGTCAGGAGGGGAGAGCGGCAATTTCATGACTGATGCCTTAATTACTAATTAATAAGGAATTAGTATAGCACCACACCCAAAACCCACTACTAATTTTTTAAATATTAGTAGTGGGTTGTAGGCAAAAAAGATTACTTCAACCTACAGATAGCTTACAAATACCGCTGCTTAATCGCCTGCGCCAGTTGATGTACCGCCATCGCGTATTTATCGCTGTTATTGTATTTCTTGATCACCTTGAAATTGGGGTGGACGCGCCAGTATTCGCTGCCTTTGTTGACAGCCAGTTCAAGGGTTGATTCGCCGCCGCTATAGCCTTTGGTTTTTTCCGCGACCGGCATGTTGTTTTGCCAACCGTTACGCGAAAAATAATGCGCTACGCTGCCGATTGCATCCTTCTGATCCCAAAGATTGCGGTGCCCGTCGTTGTTGAAATCAACCGCCAGCGTACGGAAACTGCTGGGCATGAACTGACCCAGGCCCATCGCGCCCGCCCAGGAGCCGACCGGTTTAAGCGGCTCGTAGCCTTCTTCGCGGGT
>JANYKK010000354.1 GCA_025361585.1 Methylobacter sp.
TGGGTGAAAATCAAAGGCGAACGGCATTACCGCTACGAGCTGGCCGGGCTTACGTTGCCTGAAAACTGGCAGGATTGGATTAAACAGAACCTTTGCGACAGCGATGGCACAAAGCCCCAGTGGCAGGAATATCAAGACCCCGGCTTAGGCAATTATAGGGCCGCGCGTATCGTCAACAATCAGCTGGAAAGCGCGGTTTTTATCGCCGCCCAATCGACGCTTCCGGAACGCAACTGGCTGAGCAGCCTGTTTGCAAAACCGGAATTGGAAAAGGCCGAACGCATGGCTTTATTGACCGGTCGCCCGCCGTTAGGCGCCGCCGATGTCGGCGCCATTGTGTGCGCCTGCTTTAATGTTGGGGAACTTACCATCCAAACCGCGATCAGGGAAAAAGGCCTCAAAACCCCTCAGGAAGTAGGCCGATGCCTTAAAGCCGGAACCAACTGCGGCTCCTGCATACCGGAGATTAAGGCGCTATTGTGAGGGGTGCGATTCAAATTAATATGGTTATGCTGGTTCCCAAGCTACAGCTCTCCTCTTTACACACAAGTGCCTTCGGGACACCGTCATTCTGGCAGGGACGCCTGAATCCAGTCACATGGATGTGAAGCTATCGACTGGCACTTCGCTTTAATCAAACCCTTGCATAGCTGTTAAGTTACCGTCCATGGCGCTGGATACCGGCATCCATGCCGGTATGACGACTCTTGGACAAGGTTGTGTATAACGACGAGAGCTGGAGCATGAAAACTAGCGAATCCGGATTTCACATCAGCTTGAATCGCATCCATTGTGAGGGGGGGCTGGCTAATCGTGCCGGTGTTGAGTATATAATGGCGATAAGTTAAAACGGATTATGTCGCCGGGCTTTATGAAATTTCCACGTATACCATCGAAAGTCAAAACAGCTGCCCTGATAGCGGGCGGCCTGCTCGGCGCCTATGCCGCACTAGGCGTTTTCGTGTTGCCGACGCTGATCAAGTCGAAACTGCCGACGCTGATCCAGCAGCAAACCGGCAGGAAGGCGTCTGTTGCAACGGTTCGGTTTAATCCCTTTTCGCTACAGTTAAGCTTGCAGGGATTTGAGCTTCAAGAATCCAACGGCCAGCCGTTTGTCCGTTTTGATGAGCTTCTTGTTAACATCGATGCGCTAAGCTCCATCGCTCAGGCCGGACTGGCTTTTGACGAGGTATTGCTGAACAGACCGGTAGTCCGTATCGCCAAAGATAAAAACAGCACATTCAATTTTAAAGACCTGCTCAAGGATAACAAGAAGACTGAACAAGGGGATGGCAAGATTGTCCCAATAAACATCACAAAACTGTCGATAGCTGAAGGCAAGCTGGACTGGGAAGATGCGCATTTTAACAGCCCCGAAAAAGAGACGGTTTACCCGATCAATCTCGTTGTTGATAACTTAACAACTCAGGTCGATAAGTCGTCCAACTTAAGTCTATCCATGGAATTAAATTCAGGTGGCAAGCTCGATTGGCAAGGCGCTATCGGCCTCAATCCGCTATCTTCATCCGGGCATATCAAACTGGAGAAAGTGCAACTACCGAGAATCCGCGCTCTGGCTTTACAAGACTTTGTACAACTGGATTTACAAGGATATGAACTGTTCGAGGCCGATTACAAGGCCAATCATGTCGATAATAAATTCAACGTGAACCTCAGTCAGGGCAAATTTGAGCTGCACGATTTTCAAGTTGCTGCATCTGCGCAGGATAAAGCCCTGGTTAAAATGGTTAAGTTTGCTGTGCAAGGAATCGGTTTTAATCTTGAAAAGCATGAGCTGACGGTCGAATCGGTTTCTGCGAATGATGCTGATTTTAAGGCATGGTTGAATCCTGAAGGTGTGTTCAGTTATCAGCCGCTATTGCCGATTGCAAAAGCTGAAGCGCCTCCCAGTGAGCCAGTGGAAAAGACGTCGTGGAGCATCAAGGTCAACAATATAGCACTCAATAATTGCGGGCTTACCTTTGAAGATCAGACGCTAAAAAAACCGGCCATCATTACCGCCAAGCCGATCAATTTTAAGCTGACAGATTTCAGCAATCAGGCCGGTGCCGGACTGCCTTTTCAGCTCAGCGCCAAGGTTAACGAAACCGGTTCGATAACGCTGGACGGCAACGCCGTTATCGAACCTTTATCCGCGCAGATAGCCGTTGCTGTCAAAGATATTGCGCTGGAACACTTCCAGAATTATGTCGATAAATTTGCCAGGCTGGATGTCATTGATGGATTTTTGAATCTTGACGGCAAGGTCTTGGTCGCCAAACCGGCAGAGGGCGAACTCGAGCTTAAGTTTACCGGCAACAGCCAAATCGCCAGATTACTAACCCGCGACCAGTTGAAGAACAAGGATCTTGTCAAATGGGAGAACCTAACGCTTAGCAACATTGATGTCGACCTTCCTGCGAATCAATACGGCGCGGAAACACTGGTGATTGACAAGCCTTATGTCCGGGTCATCATCAACAAGGACAAGACGGTTAATTTTAGCGACATTATGATTAAATCCCCCCCAACCCCCCTTTTGCAAAGGGGGGGGCTTGAGAAAAACCCTCTCCCCCCTTTGCAAAAGGGGGGCCGGGGGGGATTTCAAAAACCCAAGTTTAACCTGGACAAAATTCAAATCATCGACGGCTCCTCGGATTTTGCCGATCTTTCGCTGATTTTACCGTTCGCCGCGCAAATCAAAAGCCTGGACGGCGGCGCCAGCGGTATTTCTTCGGAACAAAAATCAACCATCAAAGCTAATTTAAAGGGTACCGCTTATGATCTGGCGCCGGTTGATGTCAAGGGCGAAATCAGCCCTTATCTTGGCGATTACGATGTGACTGTGAATTTTACCGGCATGCCGATGCCGTTGATTTCATCGTATATGGTGCAGTTTGCCGGTTATAAGGTTGAAAAAGGCAAGATGTCTCTGGAGCTGAAATACAAGGTTGCCAATAAAGAACTGACAGCATCCAATACCATATTGATTGACCAGTTCGAGTTGGGTGAGAAAGTTGAAAACCCCAATGCCGTGTCTTTGCCGCTGGAACTGGCGGTCGCGTTAATTAAGGATTCCGACGGCAAAATAAAAATCGATGTGCCGATTACCGGCAGTCTGGAAGATCCAAAATTCAGCGTGAGCCACATCGTTGTCGATGCCTTGACCAATGCGATCGGCAAAGTAATCACCTCGCCTTTTCGTGCGCTGGCCTCACTGGTTGGTAGCGAACTAGACTTAAGCACAATCAGCTTTCCGCCGGGCGAATCGGTATTAACCAAGCAGCAAGCCAGCAAGCTGGATGATTTGGCCAAGGCGCTAAAAACACGTTCGGTTTTAAAGCTGGAAATCAAAGGCGCCGCTTTTCAGGAGCAGGATTGGCCTGCGGTCAGCGACGACGCTTTATACGACCAACTTAAAAGAATCAAAGCCGCCGAGATTAATAAGAAGGGCGACAGAAAAACACGCGCGGAATATGTTGAGATTTCCGACGATGATTACCGGCGTTTGATGGAGCAGCTGTTTGTTGAAAAGTTCCCGCTGATGGTGGAGAAATCGTTGCTGGGCAAAACGCGCCTGATCGGCAGTCAAGCCGATTCCAGCACAGACAAGTTTTATGCAGTCGCCAAGGAGAAGCTGTCGGCCATTATTCAGCCGGAGCCGCAACGGCTGAAAGACTTGGCTGCCCAAAGAGCGCAAGCTATTGCCAAATATATCGTGCAAAAAGGCGGCATCGCCAACGACCGGGTATTTATACTGGATACGGTGATTGACCCGAAAAGGGAGAACGCCGAAATTATGACTGCCTTGTCGTTGAGGGTGGATTGACAATCATCAACAGTTAATGCGGATTGTGCAACAGTTCGCTTAGGACATATCAGGACTATACTCATCTTTAGCACATTGACTTATATATTGAATATTGTTCCGTCCAGAGGACATCCATGCCTGAACCAACCAACCTTTATGTAAACCCTTCTTCTGTGGCAGTCTGGCTGACCACTGCTGACCAAACCTCTTTGTTGCAACGGCAGGCGGATGACCTTCGCTTTGCCGATAACGCCAATGGAACCCCGGCGATAACGGTGGATAGTGCGCAGAAGTATCAGGCCATCGAAGGCTTCGGGTTTTCCTTGACCGGCGGCAGCGCGATGCTGATCAGCCGCTTAACAACGCCTGACAGGAGCGTATTGCTGAATGAACTGTTCTTGCCCGATGGCGACGGCATCGGCGTCAGTTTTCTGCGTCTGAGCATCGGCGCGTCTGACCTGAGCGAACGCTGCTTTACCTATAACGACAGGCCGGATGGACAACCGGACTTTGATCTTGCCCATTTCGACATCGAGGCCGGAGATATTGACGTCATTCCCCTGTTACGGGAAATTTTGGCGATCAACCCAAAGATAAAAATCATGGCCACGGCTTGGACAGCGCCAACATGGATGAAGACAAACCAGAGTTTCATCGGCGGCAAACTGAAGCCCGATTGCTACGCTGTTTACGCCGCTTACCTGGTCAAATATCTGCAAGCGATGCGGGAGCAAGACATCACCATCCATGCCATCACCCCGCAAAACGAACCCTTAAACCTCAAAAACGAACCCAGCATGATCATGGAAGCTGCCGAGCAGGCCGAGTTCATCAAAAATCATCTGGGGCCTGCTTTACAGGTAGCCGGATTGAGTTATGTGGAACTGTTTTGCTGGGATCACAATTGCGATGTCCCGGAGTACCCTTTGGAAGTTTTCGCCGATGCCGAAGCGCGCCGTTACCTGACCGGATCGGCTTGGCATTTATACGGAGGCGACATTTCGGTTCTTTCAGAAATGCATCAGGCTTACCCGGAGATGAAACTGTATTTCACCGAGCAGTGGGTGGGCATAGACGGGCAGTTCGGGGGAGATTTGATGTGGCATGTCAGAAATGTGCTGATCGGTTCGATACGCAATTGGAGTCGGGTCGTGTTCGAATGGAACCTGGCCTCCGACCCGTTTTGCTGCCCCCATACGCCCGGCGGCGAGGCCCGTTGTGTCGGCGCTTTGACCATCGGTGAAGGTGTTGCCCACAACGTCGCCTACTATGTGATCGCCCATGCCGCGAAATTCATC
>JANYKK010000382.1 GCA_025361585.1 Methylobacter sp.
TAAAAGGCGTTTCGGCGATCTATTTTGCCGCAATGATTGATGCAGGCGCGGGAGCAAAGGTCGAAGGCGGCTTGTCCAGAGCCTTATCGACAACCTGGGATCAAACGCTGGTGGTATTGTTCGGCAATGTCCAATCGATAGATGTCGCAAGACAGCTTGAAACGGCCGAACAATGGTTGCCGATGCACCCACGGGATGCGGTATTCCTGACCGTGCTGGGCAAGCTGAGCATGAAATGCGGCGATTATCCAAAAGCCGAAACCTACCTGACCAAAAGCCTATCAATAGAGCCTACCGTTCCGGCTTATCAACACTTCGGCGATCTGCTGTTTGCCCAAGGCAATAAAGACAAAGCCAGCGAATGTTATAAGCAGGGTTTGGAATTGGCGTCCAGCGAGATTGTCAGCCGGATTGATTCAATATCCTGAGTAGGCCGGAATAAGGTTGTTTGAGCGTAAGCGAAAACAAGCGTTTCCGGTATATTTACTTTTTCATTTTTGGAGACATCATGAATTTTCATATTGAGTATGAGCGTGAAGACGATGGCCGTTGGTTGGCGGAGGTTCCCGAAATTCCCGGCGTATTAACGTATGGCGCTACCGCCGACGAAGCAATGGCTAAAGCTGAAATACTAGCCCTTCGCGCACTGGCCGAGCGCATCGAAACCGGTGAAAGCCGTCCCATGCCGATCAACATTGAACTCGTTGCCGCATGAGTCAATGGCCTTCGGCAAAGGTCAAACGTGTTCTTGCCGCGCTGCTAGCGTCGGCTGGAAAATCAAGCGTCAATCAGCAAAGTAGGATGGGTAGAGCAACGCGAAACCCATCGCATAGATGATTGATCATGATGGGTTTCGGCTATAGCTTCTACCCATCCTACGAGCTGTAACGAATGGCCTTTATGGAGAAATGTTGAGTAAGTTTGACCATAAAAAGCGATATATTAAGTTAACTTAGCATTGGAAAAAATGATAATGAAAAGCGAACAAAATGAATGCTTCAATGCATCCTGGAGATCCAAAAAGCCATGCTCTTCTTCATGGGCAACAGAAGTGTTAAATGACTTTGATGGATACGGTGACTTATACCTATCGAAAATCAATGAATGGTTTAATAATTATCCAGAAAAACCAAAATGCTTTAAAAGCAATCTTGAGAACCATGATAATCGGGTTCATCGTGCAGCAGTTAATGAATTATTCTGGTACAACTTAGCATTACAACTCAATTGGAAACTAACAGCGATACCGGTCGTAGAAGAAAAAGACGAACATAGGCCGGACTTTGAAATTACCTCGCCAATCCCTTTCAATTGTGAAATCACAACACTTCACGAATGTGGTGGTAAGTTTTCTTTTGAAAAAGAGCTAACACGAATATATGGAAAATGGACAGATGACGGTAAAAAAGGCCAAATCGAATGGAGCAAAACGCAAAATAAACCTCACGTTCTTATTGTTTTCGACTATTCAGACTTCAGCGGATTAGGATCGCAACATCATCAATCATTACCAGATTTTTTTCAGAACCCGAAAAAAGGAAATAAAATACTACCGTCACTACCATCAGGTCTATCTGCCATTCTGTATTTAGAGCGTTACGTTGAAAAAGGAAAATTCATGTTAAGAATGTCGAAATCAATATGTTTACCAAATACACGCGCATGCTTTCCCATTGATAAAAATATATTTAATTGGATAGATCAAAAAATCGATTTACAAATTGAATAAATAATTTGTTATCAAGCCCTCGCATATTGAACCAATGACGGCTATTGGGAGGCTTAATTCAATATCCGAATGTCTCAAAGGGGTCGTAAACTACCACTGCCCAGGCGGGACGGGGTTTGTAACCCCACCCCTAACGTTTTTGCGATGCCTGAGCTAAGAGGCTAAACTTAATCAACGAAAAACGTTTCGGACGGGGCAACATGCCCCGTCCGGCGGGCGGTAAATCAGCAATGTCCAGCGCAAGGGGATGCGCAGTACTGCGTTTGCAAATCCTACGCATGGGAAAGTCCCAGCATGATTAAAACAACGTACCCCACATCTCATCCACTTTCTTGACCACCTCCGGTGACATGACGATAGTCCGGCCCCATTCCCGGTTGGTTTCGCCAGGCCATTTGTTGGTCGCGTCGAATCCGACCTTGGAGCCTAAGCCCGAAACCGGCGACGCGAAATCCAGGTAATCTATCGGGGTGTTTTCCAGTATCGTCAAATCCCTGGCGGGATCCATACGGGTGGTCATTGCCCAGATCACATCCTGCCAATTGCGGACATCGACATCGTCATCGACGACGATTACAAATTTGGTGTACATGAACTGGCGCAGGAACGACCAAGTGCCCAGCATTACCCGTTTGGCGTGACCGGCATATTGCTTTTTCATGCTGATCACGGCCATACGGTAGGAGCAGCCTTCGGGGGGCAAATAAAAATCGACGATTTCCGGGAATTGCTTTTGCAATATGGGTACGAAGACCTCGTTTAACGCAACGCCCAGGATGGCCGGTTCGTCGGGCGGCCTACCGGTGTAGGTGCTGTGGTAGATCGGCGCTTGGCGCTGGGTGATCCGTTCGATGGTGAATACCGGAAAATCGGCGACTTCATTGTAATAGCCGGTGTGGTCGCCGTAAGGCCCTTCAGCCGCGAATTCACCGGGATAGATAAAGCCTTCCAGCACGATTTCGGCGCTGGCCGGTACCTGCAAATCGTTAAGCAGCGATTTGGCGACTTCGGTTTTGCTGCCGCGCAATAAACCGGCAAAGGCGTATTCGGACAGCGAGTCCGGTACCGGCGTGACGGCGGCCAGTATTGTTGCAGGGTCAGCACCTAAAGCCACGGAAACCGGGAAGGGCTGACCGGGATGGGCGGCCTGGAACTCCTTGAAATCCAACGCGCCGCCACGGTGAGCCAGCCAGCGCATGATGACTTTGTTTTTACCGATGACTTGCATCCGGTAGATGCCGAGGTTTTGCCGTTCCTTGTTCGGGCCTTTAGTGATGACCAGCGGCCAGGTAATCAAGGGGGCGGCGTCTTCCGGCCAGCAGGTCTGGATAGGGTAATCGCTAAGGTCGATCTCGTCGCCTTCCCGAACCAGTTCCTGGCATGGCGGAGAAGTGACGATTTTAGGCGCCATATTCAGCACTTGCTTGAACACCGGGAATTTCTCCCATGCGTCTTTCATGCCTTTGGGTGGTTCGGGTTCTTTTAAATAAGCCAGCAGTTCGCCGATGCCGCGCAATTCGCTGACGGATTCCGCGCCCATGCCCATCGCGACGCGGCGCGGCGTGCCGAACAGGTTGGCCAGCACCGGGATATTCGCGCCTTTGGGATTTTCAAACAGTAACGCGGGGCCACCCATTTTTAAGGTGCGGTCGCAAATTTCGGTCATTTCCAGGTACGGATCGACTTCAACGGTGATGCGCTTTAGTTCGCCCTGTTTTTCCAGTTGTTTGATGAAGTCGCGCAGGTCTTTGTAGATCATGCCGCGATGCCGTTATGTCTGAGTAAGGCGTCAATCGTGGGTTTGCGCCCACGGAAGTTGATGA
>JANYKK010000007.1 GCA_025361585.1 Methylobacter sp.
TGTCTACCATTCCCCCTCTGGACAATGCTGTTCATCAGGCTATTCACCGTCTTGGCGTACTTACCGGGCAGCTTCCCGGCGCTTTGACGGAGAAACTATCGCAGTCCGCACCGCTGCCCAAATTGCCCAAGACCATCAACATCGGTCAACCGGTTGAACTATTGCGCCGTCGCCCCGACATCCGTATTGCCGAGCGGGCGCTAGCAGCGGCTACCGCCCGCATCGGTGTCGCTACCGCCGATTTGTTCCCGAAGGTGACATTTGTCGGCACTATCTCGCTTGAGGCTAAAAACTTTACGGGCTTGGGCGCTGCCAATTCGGATGCCAATTCCTGGGGGCCGAAGATCACTTGGGCGGCACTGGATTTGGGTCGCGTTTATGCCAGAATTAAAGCCGCCGATGCCCGTGCCGAGGCCAGTTTGGCGCAGTACGAGCAGACGGTGCTGAGTGCTTTGGAAGAAACCGAAAACGCGCTGGTCAATTACAACCGGGAGCGAAATAGGCGCGATTTATTAACCTCGGCAGCCAAGTCCAGCGAAAGAGCCCATGAGTTGGCGCATCTGCGTTTTGCCGAAGGCGTCAGCGATTTCCTGACCGTGCTGGATGCCGAATTGCGCCTGTTGCAAGATCAGAGTCGCTTAGCTCAAAGCCAAACCGCCACGGCGACGGCATTGGCTGCGTTATACAAAGCGTTGGGCGGAGGCTGGGAGTCAAATGTCGATTTGGGCAAAACAGATTAAGGTGTAGTTGTCGTAGTACAGTAGGCTGGGTACGACTGCATGGATGCAGGAGGTAGAGCAATGCAGGAGCAATTGCCGAGAGCAACGCGAAACCCAGATTTGATGCGAACAACGCTGGGTTTCATTGCATTTTACCCAGCCTACTGCACTGGATACGGATGACACTGCCATTAACATTGTCGACCCACGCATTAGCAGTATTTTGCATACACTTAAAAATGATCCAGGCAATGACTTTAGCCAAGATTACTTGGCGGCTTCGATAGGGATTTCGGCTTCAAGGTTTAGGCATTTGTTTAAAGAATATTCAGATATTCCCTTCCGGCGTTATAGGATGTGGAGACGAGTGATTTCAGCTATAGAAACGTTCCATAAAATTGATAGCTTGACTTACGCCGCCTTAGAAGCTGGCTTTACAGACTCAGCCCATTTTAACCGCTGCTTCCGCGATACTCTTGGCGTAAATCCGTCATTGGTGTTTAGGAATCTTGATAGGTTTGAGATTTAGCCTAAGCCGAGTAGGGTACGCATCGCGTACCATTTTCAAATTTTATCCATGAATCAAACTTCCAAAAGGTACGCGATGCGTACCCTACCTGGCTGTGGTCGGTTGATAAAGCGAAAGAAAGCGAGCAGGAAGCGGGTTAAGAATCCGCGTAGGGCGGAATAGCGATAGCGTATTCCGCCGTGTTGTGTAGCTTTTCCATGCGGTGCAATACGCTGTGCTATTGCACCCTACATATGTGCCTTACCGCGTTAAAGAAGCCCCCATATCGGTCGCAATGGCTTGCCATAATGTTACAAGCCCTGCAAAAGCTAATAATGCAAAAGCGGCTTTTTAACATCGGACGCATCTGTAGGCTTAAAGTTTTCCGGCTTTGGTTCAGCCAAATACTTTTCGCGCAAACTATAATAAAGATCTAGGTGTTCCCATTTTGGTTCAGGCAACACATGTTGCTCATCAGACAAATACGGTGAAGGCAAAAAAACTGTTGTCAATTGGTCGCCAAAGCCGTTCCACAGCCGCAATCCCCAACTGCGTCCACCGCCGCATTTGCCGCCACGCATTTCAAAAAAGCCAATTTTGGCAACGGGACGATTTTTTCTCAGTTCTTCAGATGGGCAATTCTTGTGCGGTCCAATGCAAAGATGAAAATGCCAATGACCCAGGTCAACGGTTAGATAGCCATCAAGGTAAGAAAGTTTTGGCTCTTCTGTAAAGCGTACTTCAAAGACAGCACCTTCAACACAGGGGCCAACGACAATCTTATTCCAGTTTTTCGAGAACAGATCTTGCGACAGCTCTTTCATCTTTTCTTCGGTCGGCTCGAAGTGCGTATATTCAGTAATTGTGCCGCCCAGATTTTCAACCGTCTCACGATTGATGGCGGTTGAGTCAATTGTTGCCGTTGTCATTTGTCTATCCATTAGAGGCCTCGGGTTTTTGTTGTGTATCATTATCATAGCCGTAAGGGCAATGACGACACCCTGAATGGCAGCAATAGCCGCGTTTCAAGTGGTATTCGGCTGTGTAAATTACCCAGCCGTCTTCACGATAAAAATCAACTCCTTCTGTCAAGTTCTTCATAGTTGGGTCGCGTGACAGACAACGCATTGAATAGTTTAACGATTAACAAACCTGCAACAGCATAACCCACCGTATAACCAACATAAGGCGGATAATACTGGGCTACCCGTGAAAAATACTGACCCCAGGATAAATCAGGATAACGTCCTGAAAGCAAATAGAAACTGCCGTTTGAAATGGCGAATGCAACCGATGTCGCCAGCGCCGCCACGCCAAACTGCATTAAAAGTTCGGCTGGTTTCAGCGACTTAAATGCCGAACAGTAGCGGCCTGCAAACCACATGACCGCATAAGTAGGGATCAGGAAAACGTAGGCGGGCGATACGCACCAGCTGCTGGTGCCGTTTGATATGGCGATGGTGTCAATCAATCCGGCCAGAATCAGCAAGAAGGGGAATAAGGCCTTTTTGCGGTAAAAACCGGCAAAGAAAAAAACCGCAAGCGAAGCATCGGGCAGATGCAAT
>JANYKK010000021.1 GCA_025361585.1 Methylobacter sp.
GGTCGATTTGCAACCTCTGATTTGAATGATCTGTATCGCCGGGTGATCAACAGAAACAACCGTTTGAACCGGTTGTTGGACTTGAATGCGCCGGACATAATCGTTCGCAACGAAAAACGCATGCTGCAGGAGTCTGTTGATGCGTTGCTGGATAACGGCCGTCGCGGTCGTGCGATTACCGGTACCAACAGAAGGCCGCTTAAATCATTGGCGGACATGATTAAAGGCAAGCAAGGACGGTTTAGACAAAACCTCTTGGGTAAGCGCGTTGATTATTCAGGCCGTTCGGTTATTGTTGTAGGGCCTACGCTAAGGCTGCACCAATGCGGACTTCCGAAAAAAATGGCGTTAGAGTTATTCAAGCCGTTTATTTTCAGCAAGTTGCAATTTCGCGGTTTAGCTACAACCATTAAAGCTGCAAAGAAGATGGTTGAGCGGGAAGGCGCCGAGGTCTGGGATATTCTTGAAGAAGTTATCCGCGAACATCCGATTTTGTTAAACCGTGCGCCAACTCTGCATAGATTGGGGATCCAAGCATTTGAACCTACCTTGATTGAAGGCAAGGCGATCCAATTGCATCCGCTGGTCTGTAGCGCGTTCAACGCCGACTTTGATGGCGATCAGATGGCCGTGCATATTCCGTTGTCTATCGAAGCTCAGTTGGAAGCCAGAACACTGATGATGGCGACAAATAATATTTTGTCCCCAGCAAACGGCGAACCTGTTATCAATCCGTCACAAGACGTGGTATTGGGGCTTTATTACATCAGTCGTGAAAAAATTAACGCAAAAGGCGATGGCAGTATATTTGTCAGTGTCGGTGAAATTCACAAGGCTCTGCTAACTAAAACAATTGAATTACAATCCAAGATTCAATTGCGCATCACCGAAAAAGTAGCGAATGAAAATGGTGAGCTTGAAGATAAAACGCATCGCGTAGAAACTACTGTGGGTCGCGCATTAATCTGGGAAGTGGTTCCAGACCGTATGCCATACGAACTGGTTAACTGCGATATGACCAAAAAGAACATATCGCGCTTGATTAACTACAGTTATCGCTATTTAGGCAATAAGGATACCGTCATACTAGCCGATCAGCTGATGTATCTCGGCTTCAGGTATGCAACGATTTCCGGGGTTTCGTTCGGTATCGAAGACATGGTAATTCCGGCCAAGAAAGTCGATATTATCAAGGCTTCCGATGCTGAAGTTAACGAAATTCAAAGCCAGTATGCTTCCGGTTTGGTAACAGACGGCGAACGATATAACAAGGTGGTCGATATTTGGTCGCATGCTAATGACCAGATAGCCAAGGTTATGATGGATGGGCTGGGTGAAGAGTCGGTTGTCGATGCTAAAGGCAATACGGTAAAACAAAAATCGTTCAACTCTATATTTATGATGGCCGAGTCGGGAGCGCGGGGTTCTGCTGCGCAGATTCGCCAGTTGGCCGGTATGCGTGGCTTGATGGCCAAGCCGGATGGTTCGATTATTGAGACGCCTATTACGGCAAACTTTAGAGAAGGTTTGGACGTATTGCAGTACTTTATTTCTACGCATGGTGCTCGTAAAGGTCTGGCGGATACAGCATTAAAAACTGCAAACTCAGGATACTTGACCCGAAGACTGGTCGATGTGGCGCAGGATTTGGTTATTAATGGTGATGACTGCGGCACGACTAACGGGTTAATCATGACGCCAATCATTGAGGGCGGCGACGTCGTAGAGCCATTGTCGGAGCGCGTATTAGGCCGTGTTGCTGTTAATGACATTATGGATCCGGCTGGAGAGGTTGTAGTCGCGCCTCGTGGTACATTATTGGATGAGCATTGGGTGTCCGTTCTTGAAGCGCATAGTATTGATCAGGTAATGGTTCGTTCGATCATCACCTGTGAAAACAGGCATGGTGTTTGCGCTGCTTGTTATGGGCGTGACTTGGGTCGTGGCCATTTGGTAAATATTGGTGAAGCGGTGGGTGTTATTGCGGCGCAATCAATCGGTGAGCCGGGTACTCAGTTGACTATGCGTACCTTCCATATCGGCGGTGCGGCATCTAGATCCGCTGCAATCAGTAATGTGCAAGTTAAATCTGCGGGTACTGTGCGCCTTAACAATTTGAAATCGGTGACTAATCGCGAAGGAAATCTGGTTGCAGTGTCAAGGTCAGGCGAAGTTGGCGTGGTTGATGATTATGGCCGGGAAAAAGAGCGCTATAAGATTCCTTACGGTGCGGTATTTTCCGTGCAGGAAGGCTCCAGAATTAATGCTGGCGATATCATCGTAACCTGGGATCCGCACACGCATCCGGTTGTTACCGAAGTTGATGGTGTGGTCGAGTTAATTGATTTCGTAGATGGCGTCACCGTACAAAAGCAGTCCGACGAAGTTACCGGTTTGAGTTCATTAGTCGTCACTGATCCGAAGCAGCGGGGTAGTGCAGGTAAGGAATTGCGGCCTATGGTGAGGCTGTTTGATAGTGAAGGAAACGCAATTTATTTGCCAGGGACTGAAATTCCCGCGCAATATTTCTTACCTGCTGGAGCGATTGCCGGGATCAAAGACGGCGGAGAAGTAAAGGTTGGTGATGTTTTAGCGAGGATTCCGCAAGAGTCCAGTAAAACTCGAGATATTACCGGTGGTTTGCCGCGAGTTGCTGATTTATTTGAAGCGCGGAAAACAAAAGACCCGGCCATTCTTGCAGAAACCAGTGGAACAGTCTCGTTTGGGAAGGAAACCAAAGGCAAGCAGCGGGTCATAATAACTGATACAGCAGGTGAGCAAGTTGAAACACTGATACCCAAATGGCGTCACATTACGGTATTTGAAGGCGAGTATGTCGAAAAGGGCGAAACGATAGCAGAAGGTGAATTGACACCGCACGATATCCTCAGATTAAGAGGAATTGAGGAGTTAGCGAACTATCTGGTTAAGGAAATCCAGGATGTGTATCGTTTGCAGGGCGTAAAAATCAATGATAAACATATTGAGGCTATCATTCGTCAAATGCTTAGAAAGGTTGAAATTACTGCGTCGGGTGACACAAGCTTCCTGAAAGGAGATCAGGTTGAGCGTGCCGCAATGAGAGAAGAAAACGATAAGGTAGAGGCGGAAGGAAAAATTCCGGCCAGTTACAATTCTGTGCTGCTTGGAATTACCAAGGCATCCTTAGCGACAGAATCGTTTATTTCGGCAGCGTCTTTCCAGGAAACTACCCGCGTATTGACGGATGCGGCAGTACGAGGCTTAAGTGATAGTTTGCAAGGTCTGAAAGAGAACGTTATTGTTGGGCGGTTAATTCCTGCAGGAACGGGCTTGGCTTATCATGAAAGCAGAAAAAACAGATTTGCCCAGCATGAAATGGTGGAAAGTGAAGCGCCTCAAACTGTAGATGCCGGGGATGTAGAAGAAGCGCTTAAACAGGCTTTGAATATCTAAAAATTTATTGCAGTGCTCATTTCTAAATATAGACTTGACCAGTTAAGCATTAACAAGTAATATACTCTGCTCAAATGAGCTAACGTGCTTTGGGTCGGGTCGAATTTTACGTGCCGTCGGCGTTTAATATGTGCGACGGCTCTTTTATTATCAGACAGTTTTGTGTAATCGGAGTAAACAAAGTTATGGCCACGATCAACCAATTGGTTCGTAAGCCTCGTGCTAAAAAAATAGAAAAAAGCAATGTTCCTGCATTGGAGGCTTGTCCTCAGCGCAGGGGTGTATGCACTCGCGTTTATACGACAACGCCCAAAAAACCAAACTCAGCGCTTCGTAAGGTGGCTAGGGTTAGGCTGACCAATGGGGCTGAAGTGAGCAGCTACATTGGTGGCGAGGGTCATAATCTTCAGGAGCATTCCGTGGTTCTGATAAGAGGCGGTCGTGTCAAGGATTTGCCAGGTGTGAGATATCACGTTGTTCGTGGTAGCTTGGATGCATCAGGCGTGACTAACAGAAAATGTGGTCGCTCTAAGTATGGAACAAAACGGCCTAAAGGCTAAACGTTGGTTGGTGAGATAAATGTCTAGAAGAAGAGTTGCTACAAAAAGAGAGATCATTCCGGATCCAAGATTTGGCAGCATAATGCTGACTAAATTCATGAATATGATTATGGAAAGTGGCAAAAAATCAATCGCGGAAGGGATTGTTTATGGCGCTTTGGATGTGATTGAAAGTAAAGGTCATAGTGAGCCGCTGGAAGTGCTATCAAAGGCTCTGGAAAATGTTCAACCTAGAGTTGAAGTTAAATCTCGCCGTGTTGGCGGTGCGACATACCAGGTTCCAGTTGAAGTGCGTCCATCCCGACGGATGGCTTTAGCGATGCGCTGGTTGATTGACGCCTCACGTAAAAGAAATGAAAGGAATATGC
>JANYKK010000102.1 GCA_025361585.1 Methylobacter sp.
CTAAAAGCCTGATGCGTACCAGTATCGCCACGGAATTTTAAAATGATCTGCCCCTGAGCGTCAGTCGGGATGCTTTTGCCCTGATAGTGCAACGAGCTGTCAAAACTCAAGGTGCTGTCTTGCTTACCTAACAGTAAGGCCGCCAAGCCCATCGAGGGTATTATTTGCTGATCGAAAACACGGAATAACGAAGCGCGTCTGAACACCCCGTCAGGATCGGGTAGTTCGTCAGCATGGGAAAGCAAATGAGCGGCATTGGCCAATCGGTCTATCGGAAAAGTAGCGTGGGTTTTATTAACCGCGCTCATATCGGCCTGTTTTCGCCAGTGCTCCAGCCCCTGAATCTTGACCGAACTGGGCGCAACAGTAGTAGGCCAATTTGCCCTTTGCTTGGCTTGCTCGCCTAAAAAAACCGGCAACACGACCTTATTGTCAGCCATCGCATTTGCAAACACCTGGTCGTCCTCGACGCCGTAAACCGATGCCTCGGTATACAACACATCGAAGGCGATGACTTTGGCACCGGCCCGCTGCAAAAACCGGATGACCGGCGCATAGGCTTCGCGCGGCCAGGGCCAGGATAAGCCATTGACGGACGCGCCCCAATCCAGACTCGCCTGATCCAGTAGGATGATTTTAATATCTTGGGTATAAGGGGAAGGTTGCGCCAGTAATTTCTCGCACCACGACCAAGTGGTGTATTCCCATTGATCCAGAAGCTTGTTTGATTGCAATATCTGGGCTAGCAATACCGCCGTCAGACCTGTAATCAACGCGGAACGTAGTTTTATGGAGGTAGTTAAGGCCATATAATTTTTTATGTTACGCAAACTGAAAAGATTCACCACGAAGGCACGAAGAGCACGAAGTTTATGTTTTTTCTTCGTGTCCTTCGTGCCTTCGTGGTGAAAGAAAATGCGTAATTATGGGATGTTTTTTATGGAGATCACCTTTAAAGAGCGCTCAACATCTCGCCAAAACGCTTGTCGCGGTTTGCATTCGCAACCATCGCCGTTAAGCTTTGCGGCAGCAACGGCCTAATATCGGCGATCCGGTCATCCGCTGGCGGATGCGTTGAAGTAAAACCGGTTGAGCCCGGCTGAACCTTAACTTTCATCGTTTCCAAAACCCGTATTAACGCAGCCGGATCATAACCGACACGCTGCATGATTTTAATGGCTGAGGCATCCGCTTCATTTTCCTGCCCACGAGCATAGCCGCTATTGACCAGCGTTTGGGTAATATCGTCAATACTGCCTTCAAATAACCGGGTTAATTCTCCGACATACCCACCCACTGCTGCCTGAGCGCCTTCCGAAGCAATAATGGTCAATGCCGACGTAATGCGGCTGGTCGAAATGGCTGCCAGCGCATGCGAATGTTGTACATGGCCGATCTCGTGCGCCAGTACCGCCGCCAGATCGTCTTCATTTTTGCACAGCTTGACCATGCCTTTGGAAACAAAAACAAAACCGCTAGGTGCTGCAAAAGCTACAACCTCATCGGTATCCAGCAGCAGAAAATGATAGCCTTTATAGGTTGACGGCTTGTCCGACGCCATCACCAGCACCTGCCCCAGCAAGTTAAGGTAATTATTGGCGGCCGGATTAGCTTTCACAGGATAACGATTGACTATGCCTGCGCTGACCGTTCGGCCGATGTAATACTCCTGCGACGGGGTAATGTCTTCCATGGTTTTGGCAACGGCTGTGCCAGCCCGCACCGCAGAACCTATCTCTCTACTGTAGGGCACATACCCGGAGGCGCCCGCAACCGAAGCGACGGTACCGACCACCTTATTCATGTCTGCGCAACTCGCCAAGCCGACCGTCAGCAATGCTATTAATAATGAGCGCATCATAATCCAGCCCCCTTTAATCCGCCTTGCTTGATAAACTGCTCAATATCGGCATTGTTGGCTGTGAATTTCTCCATGTTATCAACCCAGGCGAAACTCATTTGCTGATGCGCCGCCTTGTAGGCGCTTTCTACTTCCGGGTTAAATCCCTTACCGGCTAATGCGATTTCCTTGCCGCTAGCGCCTTCATTGACATTACCGCCCGGCACCAATTCGACCTTAGACTCCGACAACGCAGACTGGTGGATCCAGCCCGGCTTTCTTTTGGTATTGACCATTCGCCATGGCCCTTGCTCTTTAACCACGTCTACCGATTCGCCGTATACGACTTTATCGACAATTTCCCCCAGAAAAGACGGCGTGCTTCTGACCTGCCCTTCTTCAACCTGAATGCTCATCGATGCCGCAAAAGCCGAAACCGGCATCAGCAAAACCATGACGCTTAATTTTAATAATCGCTGCATATCTCTCCACCTCATTATTGTTTTTATTTTGTAATTATTTACATTGCCTCTATACCATAAAACATAAAAAATGGCGCTTTTTTATTTTTCAAACAAAGCCATCGACTCCACATGTCCGGTTTGCGGAAACATATCCATCACCCCCGCTTTAACCAGCTTATAGCCCAGCTCGTTAACCAGTATCCCGGCATCGCGAGCCAGCGTTGACGGATTGCAGGACACATAGACGATCAGCTCGGGCTGCCATTTTTTAAAATGATGCAAGACCTCGGATGCACCGGCTCTGGAAGGATCAAGCATAATTTTGTTGTATTTCCGGTTAGCCCAGGGTTGATCGGAAATATCCTTGCTTAAATCGGCCGCATAAAATTCGACGTTTTCGATGCCGTTGTGACGGGCATTTTCCTTGGCGTGATTGACCAAGGGTTGATCGCCTTCCACGCCGACCACGCTACCTGCAAATTTAGCCATCGGCAGGGTAAAATTGCCTAAACCGCAAAACAAATCCAGCACCGTGTCGTTTTCGTTCAACGCCAAGGTCTCCAGCACCCGGTTGATCATTTGCTTGTTAATTTCATAATTAACCTGAGTAAACATCGCGGGTCTGAACTTAAACTCCAAACCCTGATCCGGCAGCGCGTAAGTCGGTATGACTTCCGGTTCGCCGTCCAGCGGCGCAATGGTATCCGGGCCTTTGGATTGCAGGCATACCGATATGTCATGCTGATGGGCAAACTCGCGCATCCGTTCCTTATCGGCATCGGTCGGCGGCTCCAAAACCCGAAACGACAACACGCATTGCTGATCGCCGATAGCCACTTCGATCTGCGGAATTTTATCCTTGATGGTCAAACCGCCGATCATTTCCGACAAAGCCATCAACCGGGTGCCGACGATAGGATTCATCACCACGCAACTTTCAATTTCAGCTAAGTAAGGATGCCGTCTTTCCCTGAAACCGACCAATACACGGTTCTTTTTCTCGACATATTTAACGCCCATCCGCGCTTTGCTGCGATAGCCCCAATGCGGGCCTTCCAGCGGTTGCCAAAGCTCGGGTATTTCAACTTTGCCGATGCGCTTGAACTGATCAACCAGCAAATCCTGCTTGATTCTGATTTGCGCAGCCGATTCGACATGCTGAAAACTGCAACCGCCGCATACTCCGTAATGCGCGCACAACGCATCAACCCGATCGGCGGCTCGGCTTAACAGCTTGACGACCTTGCCTTCCGCATAATCCTTGCGGCTTTCGGTATAAACAAACTCCACCTCCTCGCCCGGCAACGCCTCATCGATAAATATCACCTTACCATCGACATGCGCCACGCCGCGTCCGTCATGAGCCAACGATTCAATTGTGATTTTAACCGGCTCTGCCGGTAACGGTTTTTTAACTCTTTTTCTATTTGCCATGTTTACTTTTGTTTCCAGCTTCCTGAGGATTGATACCACCAGCCTGATTGGGCATTGCTCACCCAACGACCGGCAAAAGTTGATTAATTTGCACAGCCCAATCGGGATGACCGTTGGCATCGGCTATCGCCTGATAAAGGCTTTGCCGGTCGGCATTTTCTGCTGCGATCAGTTTATTGACCTGATTCCTGTCTTTAAGCGGCACGCTTTCAGCATCCCTGACCGCCAGCAATCCGTCCGTCTGTATGCCTATAACTCCCGCCGCATATAAAGGTTGCAGACCGGCGAAGCGGCTTTCCATAGCGGCGCGCAACTGCCTGATTTCAGCGCTATCGATTGCCAAGTTAGCCTCATCGGCTTGAGCGGGCGACACCACCACATTGATGGCCGTATCGATCATCCGATACAGGCTCACCTGCCAATCCGACAAACCGGCCTTAGGCTTGGGTTCCGCTTTTTGCGGCGCGACATTCTGAATATCTTTGATGATCTCATCCGCCGCTTTCTCAGCCGCAGCAGCGGGAAAATAAATATTGATGGTGACGCAGGCAGTCAACAATACTGCGCTTAATACGGATATTTTTCTCATAACGGTCTCCTGATTATTTAATAATAACTTCGCCCGATGTCGAAATACGTTGCACTCGATCCATCAACACATTCCAATCCAGGTGCGAATTATAGCCGATCGCAACGGATCGCGGCAGACCGCCGTCAGTAATAAGAAAAATGGGAATGAGGAGCTGACAAAACAGTCCAAAATACACGCAGCCATGACCTTGTTAATGGAGTGCAAGCTTTGCTTGCGCTTACAGGCGAAGCCCGCACTCCAACCGTCAGTCGAGTCGGACGACATCTTCTCGTTGCCCGATATTTTGGAATTTGATAATCCGGCAGGTTAGACCGAAATCCGTCGCCTATTGGAGAATAAGCACGTAGGGTGCAATAGCGGCTTTCGCGTATTGCGCCGAATGATAGTCTTGCCATACGGCGCAATACGCTATGCTATTGACGCCCTACAGATTGCGCGTTATAGCATTGAGGCACAAAGCAAAGCCCATCCACACAGGCCTGCGATAGATGGGCCGCACGGTGTTTGGCCCATCCTATACACTAAACATCACTTAATAATAACTTCATCCGATGTTGTAATACGCTTCAACCGCTCCATCAGCACATTCCAGTCAACGCGGGGATTGTAACCGATTACGTCGATGCGCGGTAGGCCGCCGCCGGTGATAATGGCGTAGCCGGATTCTGTGGCCTTGACGCCCATCAGCTGACACACGCCGTCATGCAGGTAACAGCCCAGACCTAACTTGTCATAGCCGAAGGTTTCAAAAAAACGTAAGAAGCTTTTGGACAGTAAATCAGCCGCGCCGCCGCCACCGATGTTGGCGATGTTTTGTACCGCTTTTTGGCTGATCCTGTGCCGGGAATCATCGTTTTCCGGCGTACCCAGCCACGCGAAAAAAGTGACCGGATGCCAGTTTTCCATATACAGCTGCCGGACATAGCCCGATAACCTGCCGGTAATGCCGCCGAATTTAAACTTGCCGGTTAACTGATCCAGATCCAGGTTGTCGATTTCCAGGTCGCTGTAAAACTTGGGGAAATCGGTAAACAATCCCGACGAGGCCAGATTGCTGATTTTAATCTCGCAGTCGAAAACTTTGACGATCAGTTCACCGCCCAGGCTCAGGGTTTTGTTGCTGTATTGGACTCGGGGAATACGTCCACTGATGGTGCCGGATAACGGCGTCCAGTTAGTTGTTCAAGCGACACATCGCTTACGTCGCCCTCAAAGGACAGCTCGGGGTCTTGCTGTTTTTTGGCCTGCCAGCTGAATTGGTTGATAGCGATTGCGCCACCCAAAAAAGGCAGTAGGGTCTTTTTTAGCAGGCGGATACTGTCAGCCCGACTCAGGAACGAAAGCTTGGCCGACCCTATGGGTAAAGCACGCACCTGTAATTGCTGCCAAGCAATTTCCGATGGCTGATTGAAAGCTTCATCATTCGACCAGTTAAGCATACCCGTGCCGCCCTTAATTTTGCCTCGGCCTGCGGCATCCTTAATATCGAGATGGTTAAAAGTTGCCGCCAACCCGGTTAAGGCTTGGTCGATAATGGAGATGTTTGCTTTTAAATGGCCTGCGAGTGAGACACCCTGCAATACAGTCTGTTCAAAAAATGGTTTCAGGTAAGCTGCGGATAAGTCCTGCAAGTTGTCGCTGTTCAACGAGAGTTCGGCTTTTTCAATGCTTGCGCCATCCTTGTATTTAACGGTTGCGCTGCCGCTTAATTCCCCGGCTTTTGAATGACGGTAACTTAGCGAATTGACCTCGACTTGTTTGCTTGATGGACTCCAGTCGCCTTGGGCATCTAAGACAATATTTTGCCCGGCTGCCTCCCGGTATAAAGGCTCTACATATAAAGCGCCGCCGCTAAACTCAACGTGGTTTTGCCATTGCCAGTTATTATTGTTCTGTACCCCCTCACCCCGGCCCTCTCGGCAATTGCTCCTGCATTGCTCTACCTCCTGCAGCCATGCAAATCGTCCCTGAGGGAGAGGGGGACAAGAATCGCAAGCTGGGGCAATATTTTTGGCGCTCAGCGTTGTCTCCAGCAATAAGGCTTCGGTAGCAAAGCGCCCATCTTTGGTCTGGCCGGTCAAATCCTTAAGCCCGGTTGTCAGGGTAAATTCCTGTACCCGAGCATGACTGCCGGACGCATTCAACTTAACATCGATTTTACCGGCTTTTAGTTTGAAGCGTTCCTGCGGCAGCAGCTGTTGAATCAACTTGCCATCCACAGCTTTAGCGTTGATCTGCAACTGCCACAGCTCGCCCTGTTCTACGCCCTCAACCGCAACGGTTCCACCAGCCAAGTGCAAATCGGCTAATTTGAATGAGCTGCGTTTTTCCGTGACATGGAAAGAAAAATTGGCGGCTGGCGATTGCCAGCGCTTTGATTGAATCTGCGCCCTGCCCTGTTCGCACAACAGCTCTTTGTTTTGCCAAGTGAACGCAGTGCAGCGGATGTTGACCAGATTGAGGTCGTCGTATGGTTTGGGCAGGCTTAACTTGGTTATCGTTAAAGCAAGCTTTTGCGGATTTTGCGTCAGATCGGTCAGGGCGATATTAATACCCTCCAGCTTCCATTGGCTTCCGGCAAGGGTTCCGATATTCAGCGATATGGTCTCCAGTGCATTGGCGATTGGGGATATAAAAATAAAGATAATGGTCAGGATGAGCCTGTTCATTATCGAGGGCGACCGGCCGGTCGCCCCTACAAATCTTTTGCTGGGCTCAGGACGAGCGGTTTTCATTAGCCAGGAAAAACACCCGTAGACAAATACCGGTCGCCCCGATCACAGATAATTACCACGATCACCGCATCCTCGACTTCTTCGGACAGTCTCAGCGCCGCATGAACTGCACCGCCGGATGAGATTCCGGCAAAAATACCTTCTTGGGCGGCTAAAGCGCGGGTAACGTTTTCAGCTGAAACCTGATCGACATCGATAATCCGGTCTACCCGGTCAGCCTGATAGATTTTCGGCAGGTATTCCTTGGGCCAACGCCGGATGCCGGGGATTTTGGACTCGCCTTCGGGCTGTACGCCGATAACTTGAATTTCAGCGTTTTGTTCTTTCAGGAATTTTGACGTACCCATGATCGTGCCGGTCGTGCCCATGGAGCTGACAAAATGAGTTATTGTCCCCTGGGTATCGCGCCAGATTTCAGGGCCGGTGCCTTCATAATGGGCTCGCGGATTATCGGGATTGGAAAACTGATCCAGAACCCTGCCCTTGTCTGCCGCTTCCATTTCCCTGGACAAATCAATCGCCGCTTCCATGCTACCTGCGGCAGGCGTCAGGATGATTTCGGCGCCGTAGGCTTTCATCGACGCCCGGCGTTCTTCGCTCATGTTGTCCGGCATAATCAAGGTCATTTTATAACCCTTGATCGCCGCCGCCATCGCTAGCGCAATGCCGGTGTTGCCGCTAGTCGCTTCAATCAAGCGGTCGCCGGGTTTGATCTCACCTCTTAATTCCGCATGTTTGATCATGCTGAGCGCAGGGCGATCTTTTACCGAACCGGCCGGATTATTGCCTTCCAGCTTAACCAAAATGGTATTGCTGGTGTTGCCAGGCAAACGCTGCAATCTGACCAGAGGCGTGTTGCCGACGAAAGATTCAATGGTTGGGAATGTCATCATGGTAGCCATTTTGATAGATTGAGTGCTAGTAGAATCGATTTAAAAAAACATCACCACGAAGGCACGAAGGACACGAAGAAATAATACTTCGTGCCTTCGTGGTGAATATGATTTCATTTATGAAAATGATCCGTCGGACATTTGCCGTTTCTGAAGCTGATGATCGGCCAGTTGGCGGCAGTCGCAAATTCGCTCAGTTTCTCATCGGGATCGACCGCAACCGGATTATCCACCAGCTTTAACAGCGGCAAGTCATTATGGGAATCGCTGTAGAACCAACTGCCTTGCATAGTTTCGCTTGAATTTTTCAGCCATGCTTCCAGCAACGTAACCTTGCCGCCCTGAAAGCAGGGGATGCCGTTAACGCCGCCGGTATAGCGTCCATCAATAAATTCCGGTGTGGTCGCCAGCAAATTTTCAATGCCGTACAGCCGGACTATCGGCTCGGTCACAAAGCGGTTGGTTGCGGTAATAACCAACAAGGTGTCGCCCCGTGCTTTATGTTTGTCGATCAGCTGTTGCGCGGATTCTAGCAACAGCGGCTTGATGGCCTCTTCTACAAATTGCGCCCGCCATTGGTAAAGTTGCTCGGGGTTATTGTCCGCTAAGGGTTTTAGAGAAAAGCGAAGAAACTCAACTATATCCAAGGTACCTTGTTTGTAGTCATCGTAGAATTTGGCGTTGGTGCTTTCGTAATAATTTTTATCGACAATGCCCTGGTCGACAAGAAACTGCCCCCATAGGTAGTCGCTGTCATCGGCAATCAGGGTGTTGTCTAAATCAAAAATCGCTAAGCTCACGGTTAAACCTGTCTTGAGTAATTAAAAAGAACCTGCCCTATGGCGTAAGCACTTTATTTATGGAACAATGCGGTCATTAAATTAACTTACTGACCTATATCCGCAATTTTACCATTAGCCGGAATAAAGATATAGGAAAGGTAAAGACACAGGTTTTGACATGATTGACTCTAAAGGATACCGGCCGAATGTCGGAATCATCCTTTGCAATGACGAGGGTCGCGTGTTTTGGGCAAAACGAATGGGTGTAAACTCATGGCAATTCCCGCAAGGCGGGATTAATCCGAATGAAGACCCAGAAGCCGCGATGTATCGGGAGTTGTGCGAAGAAACAGGGCTGCAAGAACAGCATGTCCAGGTGCTTGGCCGTACCCGCTATTGGCTGAGATACCAATTGCCCGAGCGTTATATCCGCAAGAATTCCCTGCCCTTATGCATAGGCCAAAAGCAGATCTGGTATATGCTGCGCTTGATCACGCATGAATCCAATGTGCGTTTCGACCAGTGCTCCAAGCCGGAGTTTGACGATTGGCGCTGGGTGGATTACTGGGAGCCGCTTAAGGATGTGGTCTATTTCAAGCGCAAAGTTTATCTCAAAGCGATGAGCGAATTGGGCGCTATTTTGACCGCAGACACCGTCCCGGTTGATGCCTCAGGGTATTTGACTAAGGATTTTGAACGGTTTAAAAGCAGACGGCGCAAAAGGTAGGATGCGCCTAATAGCCAGGCGCATCGACATCCAATCCTACCAACGGTTCGACTAAACGAACAACCTCAGACTCAACCCGCCCATCGGCATACAGCTCTATTAGTCGGTAACCAGGAGCCGCATCGTTTACTGCGGGTTCAGGGCTTTTGGGCGTAAATTGAAAGCAGGTAGAGGGAACGCCCAATACCCGATAGGAGTTGGCTTTTATATCCATGACTTGATGGACATGTCCGGTGATGATGACTTTTACCTGCGGATATTTGTCTGCTATCGCCAATAATTCCCGGCTGTTTTCGATGATCATGGTGTCCATCCAGGGGCTTTTAGTCTCCAGGCAATGATGATGGACTGCGATCAGCACATGACGACCCTGGTTTTCACTTAAACAGTTTTCAAGAAACTCTAACTCCTCATTTAACAGCCGACCGCCGGGTTCTCCTGGTATCTGGCTATTCAAGCTAATCAGCTGCCAGTTATCCAAAAAAACTTGTTTACGACAGTTGATGCTATCGGTATTAAACACCTGCTGCATTAACGCATAATCGTCATGATTGCCGGGCAGACAGATGCATGGAGTTTGATAGGCTTCAAGGGCGGTTAAGATGCGGTGGTAGCTTGCAGCAGTCGGCTCCTGCGCCAAGTCGCCAGTCAGCAAGATCAAATCGAAATGCTGTTTTCCCGTATCGGCCTGTTGTAAGCGCAGTCGAACGGCCTGTTCAAGGCAGGCGTGAAAATAATGCTCGGTATTAATGCCAAACATTTTATCTTCCAATTCCGCCAGGATATGCAAATCGGATAGTTGCAGGATTGATATGCAAGCGGACTTATCGATCATCGTCTATGCAATAGCTTTACAAAGTACTTTGGAATTTCTTTGCGGGTTATACAGAACCTTGAGCTGATCGGGAAGATCGGCAATCTCCGACGATAAAAATCCCCGCTCGATAAACCAGTGCATGGTTTGCGTAGACAGCACAAATAATTTCTTCAGCTTGAGTTCGCCAGCCTTGCCATAGACATATTCGAGCATCCGATTGCCCCGGCGCGAACCTTGATAATCGGGATGCACGGCAAGGCAAGCAATCGCGCCGAACCGGCTTTGCAGATCCGGGTGCAGCGCGGTGCAACCAATAATCAGGCCGTCGCGCTCGATCACAATATAGTCGGCGATTTCCATTTC
>JANYKK010000132.1 GCA_025361585.1 Methylobacter sp.
CCAGCGGCAACAGCCTGTTTATTAACCAACGCATGAGCGCAAAAAATTCAGAAAACTTTCAACCCGCAGTACGAAGTCCAGCTACCAAACTGCATGCCGTTAATTAAGTGTGCTGACTCCCAAGCTCCAGCTTGGGAACGAGCGTAACTAAACCCCACCCTAAAGAGGTTCAACATGCTTAAAACTATCAGCTTCAAAGCCCGCATACTGCTCGGTTTTCTTGCCATCATCAGTCTGATGATAGTCATTTCAGCATCGAGTTTAATTAACTTATCCAACACGGATCGCGACCTGACCGAAATCAACAACACCCTGCTGCCCAATGCCCTGCTGATGGGACAAATGGCGCGCGATATTGTACTGGTGCATCAGTTTTTATCCGACGTTTCGGCCTCCCATTCTGCTGCCGGGTATGACGATGCGGAAAAATCCGTCCAGGATTTCAAACAGGGTTTATCGCAGTTCCGAGAGCATATCGTCGGCAATACCGCAAAGATCAAGGAAGTAGACATACTTGAAGCAAACTTCGACCGGTTTTACCAGGACGGCAAGCGCATGGCCTTAGCCTATACCGACGAAGGCCTGGAAGCCGGTAATGCGATCATGCAGGACTTCGATCATGAATCGTACAAGCTGTCCTCGCAAATGATCAAGCTCAGGAATGCCGAGGTCAACGCCGCCAAATTTCACGTCAACAGCATTACCGAAACCACGCATCAGGTATCAGCCGTGTTGTGGACGATGTCGCTGGCGATTATCACCCTGGCATTGGGCATCGCGTTCTTTTTAACCCGCCATCTGAGCAAGCAAATCGGCATCGATCCTCTCTATGCCAAGGGCATCGCCAAGGAAATTGCCGCAGGCGATTTGTCCCGGTCTATACAACTGGATGAAGGTGACAAAGACAGCCTGCTGCATGCGATAAAAAACATGCAACAAAAACTGCTGGCCCGCAGGACGGCGGAGCATAAAGCAGCCGAAGAAATTCTGCGCATCAAAATGGCCCTGGACAACACCAGCATCGGCATCATGATTGCAGACAATGACCGCAACATCATCTACGTCAACAAATCGGTGGTAAACGCATTCGAGAAAATAGAGGCAGAAATCCGCAAACAAATTCCCTCCTTCTCGACTACAGCCCTGGTCGGCAGCAATATGGACGACTTTTACCAGAATCCCGAACAAAGAGCGGAATTGCTTGCCGACTTGACTGGTACACACAGTGAAGACCTGCCGCTGGGCGGCCGCACCATGACCATCGTTGCCAACCCGGTTATCAATCAGCAAGATCAGCGTATCGGCACCGTCACCGAATGGCATGACCGCACCGCCGAAGTCGCCGTGGAAAAAGAAGTGTCCACTATCGTGGTTGCGGCCAGTATGGGCGACTTTTCCAAACGCTTTGACATACACGACAAAACCGGCTTTCTGCGTGAACTGGGCGAAGGCCTGAACCAGATGCTCTACACCAGCGAAACAGGCATTAATGATGTGGTTCGCGTACTTGGCGCGCTATCCCGTGGCGACCTGACCGAAACCATCGCCAATTATTATGAAGGCACTTTCGGGCAACTTAAGGACAACGCCAACACCACCGTGGCAAAACTGGAAAACATCATCCATCAAATCAAGGACGCCACCGACTGCATCAACAACGGGGCAAAAGAAATCTCCTCCGGCAACCATGATTTGTCGCGCCGTACCGAATTGCAGGCAGCAAGTCTGGAGGAAACCGCCGCCAGCATCCATCAGCTGACCTCCACCGTACAAGCCAATACCGAGAACGCCAAACGGGCCAACCAGCTCAGCATAGACGCTGCCGATATTGCCAGCCAAGGCGGCGTGGTGGTCGGTCAAGTCGTCAGCACCATGAATGCGATAAAAGCATCTTCGCAAAAAATCGAGGAGATCGTTACAGTGATCGACGACATCGCCTTCCAAACCAATATCCTCGCCTTCAACGCCTCCATAGAAGCTGCTCACGCCGGAGTGCTGGGACAAGGCTTCGCGGTCGTAGCTGGCGAAGTGCGGAACCTTGCGCAACGCGCCGCAGCATCGGCCGAAGAAATCAAAACCCTGATTGAAGACTCGGTAGAAAAAATCGACGATGGCAGCAAACTGGCCGCCCAGGCGGGTCATACCATGGAAGAAATCCTCAACTCCATCCATGGCGTCACCGGCATGATGTCGGAAATAGCCGCCGCCTCGGTAGAACAAAGCGCCGGTATCGAACAGGTCAATCTAGCCATCAGCCAAATGGATGATATGACCCAACAGAATGCCGCCATGGTGGAGCAAGCCGCCGCCACAGCGGGATCACTGGAACAGCAAGCGCAAAATCTGGTCGTCACGGTAAGCGGTTTTAAAATAGATAAAGACGCTGCCGTAGCTCAGCCAATAAGCAGTTTTATCCCAGATGACAAACCGACCCCTATTTTTACAATTGAAGACGCGGTCGCCGCAGCGCCGGAACTCCAACGCTTACGCAATCACCGGGAACACAAGGAACATATCATCTGGGACACCAGCAGCGATGCCCTGTGCAGCCTTGAAAACGCAGCGACAGCCAAATCGAAGCCTCAACAGATGGCGTTTGCCATTGCTAACGGCGATTGGAATTGGGATGAATTTTAATCATGAAACTAAAAAAATCGTAACTATTCAGTAGTTACCAATTAACCAGCAATTCAACCGGCAAACACCCCATGAAAATGAATACGCAAGTAACCGATGTGGAACACATTCTTAACGACAGTGACTCTATCGTTTCCAATACCAATCTAAAAGGCGTGATTACTTACGTCAACGATGCTTTTATTCGTATCAGCGGATACTCCAGAGAAGAACTGATGGGGGTATCGCACAATATCGTGCGCCATCCCGACATGCCGCCCGAAGCTTTTGCGGATTTGTGGCGTTCAATGAAAGCTGGCCGCCCGTGGACCGGCATCGTCAAGAATCGCTGCAAGAACGGCGATTATTACTGGGTGCTGGCCAATGCCACGCCTATCCATGAAAACGATAAGCTGGTCGGTTACATGTCTGTCCGCAGCAAACCTGAGCGCGAACAAATCAAAGCCGCAGATGCGGCTTACCAATTATTCCGCACCGGCAAGGCTGGCAACCTGAAAATCCAGGACGGCAAAGTCGTTAAATCTACGATTTTTGGTTCATTCGGATTACTCAAGGATTTCAATATCAAATCCCGCCTAATCGCAATTATCGGCCTGCTGTCCGTATTGCTACTGGTTATCGGCGGCATAGGATTGCTCGGCATGAGCAAGGCCAAAGAAGGCCTGCGCACCGTCTATGAAGACCGCACCCTGCCGATCAGCCAAATCGCCTCAATTCAAAAACTGCTGCTGACCAATCGACTGGCTATTACCGCCAGCCTCAACAACCCCACACCCGAAGCGATCCAGAAAAACACCGCCGACGTGGAGCAAAACATCGGGAAGATCACCCGGCTTTGGGAGGGATATATGTCCACGCAGTTAACTGATGTGGAAAAAGTACTGGCCGAGCAATTTGCCGAGAACCGGAAATATTTCGTAACGGAGGGACTAAAACTGGCTATCGCAGCATTAAAGGCTAATGACTTGGCACAGGCCAAGATTGCGGCAGATAAAGTCAACCGCCTTTACCTGCCGGTCGGCGAGAACATCCAGCAATTAATGCAATTGCAGCTGGATGTCGCCAAACAAGAGTATGGTGCAACCCAGGCACGGCATGAAGCTATCCGCACCGTTTCCATTGGGTTGATCGCGGCGGGCATTACGTTAGTCCTGTGGCTTGGCTTTACGCTGATTCGCATCATCATTCGTCCGCTGGAAGCATCTATCACCCACTTCGGCCAAATTGCCCAGGGCAATTACCATAATATCATCGAAATAGAACGCAACAATGAAGTCGGCAAAGTCATGGAGGCCATCAAGTCGATGCAGACCAAACTGGGCTTTGACGTCGCCGAAACCAAACGCGTCTCCGATGAAAGCCTGCGCGTCAAGATTGCGCTGGATAACGTCAGCACCGGCGTCATGATTGCAGACAACGACGGCAAGATCATTTACGTCAACAAATCGGTCAGCGATATACTCAGCAAAGCCGAACAAGGCATCCGCAAAGATTTGCCAAACTTCTCCGCGGACAAGCTGGTCGGCAGCAAAATCGACAACTTCCATAAGAATCCAAAGCATCAGGCAAAACTGCTCGCGTCCCTGACCGGCACCTATACCGCCAGTATGGAACTGGGCGGTCGTTCCATGGTGGTAACGGCCAGCCCGGTCATCAATGAACTAGGGCAGCGTTTGGGTTCGGTAGCCGAATGGCAGGATCGCACCGCCGAAGTCGCCGTGGAAAAAGAGGTGTCCACCATTGTGGCTGCGGCTGTTATGGGAGACTTTAGCAAGCGAATCGATTTACGGGACAAGGAAGGCTTCCTGCGCGAGCTGGGCGAAAATCTAAACCAGCTTTTGGACACCAGCGAAACCGGCCTGAATGAAGTGGTGCGTGTGCTGGGCGCCCTAGCCCGTGGCGACCTGACCGAAACCATCACCAATGACTATCATGGCACTTTCGGACAACTCAAAGACAGCTCCAATACCACGGTAGAAAAACTCAAAGACATCATCCATCAAATCAAGGACGCGACCGAC
>JANYKK010000153.1 GCA_025361585.1 Methylobacter sp.
CAGACTGTTTTGCACCTGTAAGGCATTCAGCCAAGCGGCTTCGTTCAGGTACGGCCTGAAGGTGGCGGGTTTAACGGTGGGCAAGGTTGTGGTGATCGGCAGTCCTTGTTTTTGCCAGTGCTTGATGCCGCCATCCAATAGCGCAACTTTGTCGTGACCCAGACTGCGCAACAGCCACCATAGGCGGCCTGCAAAAGCGCCTCCTGCATCGTCATAAGCAATAATTTGGCTGCTGTTGGTGATGCCCCAGCCGCCCAGTTTTTTTGCCAATAAAGCGAAGTTTGGTAATGGGTGGCGGCCGGTAAAGTCTGTAATCGCCGAGGACAAGTCTTTGTCTAAGTGGGCATAGCGGGCATTGGGGATATGTCCGTGCCGATAGGCTTTAGCACCGGCTTCGGTATCCGCCAATGAGAACCGGCAGTCAACGATGATCCAGTCGGGATTGTCAAGCTGTTGCTGGAGTGTTTGTGCGGAAACAAGCGTCGTGTAAGTCATAGTTTTATACCGTTAAGATGATTTTGCCGATGTGTTGGTTGCTTTCCATGAGTTGATGGGCTAAGGCGGCATCGGTTAGCGCAAAAGTTGAATGGATAACCGGTTTGATTTGGCCGGATGCCAATAAGGGCCAGACTTTTGCCCGCAACTGGGCTGCGATGGCGGCTTTAAAGTCATCGTCCCTGGCCCTTAAAGTTGAGCCTGTGATAGTAAGGCGTTTAAGCATGACCGGCAACAGGTTTAGTTCGGTTTTTGCGCCGTTTTGTATGGCGATTTGCACTAGCCGGGCATCATCGCTCATGCATTTTAGGTTGCGCGGAAAATAGTCGCCGCCGATCATGTCCAGGATAACGTCGACGCCGTGATTATCGGTAAGCTGTTTGATTTCTTCGACAAAATCCTGCTCCTGATAGTTGATCACGGCATCGGCGCCGAGTTGTCGGCAGAATTCGCATTTGGTCTTTGAGCCTGCGGTGACGATAACCCTGGCGCTAAAGGCCTTGGCCAGTTGTATCGCCGTCGTGCCGATGCCGCTGGAGCCGCCATGCACCAGCAGCGTTTCGCCGGGCTGCAACCGGGCGCGGTCGAAGACATTGCTCCAGACGGTAAAAAAAGTTTCCGGCAATGCGGCGGCTTGGGTAAAAGACAGGTCTTCCGGTACGGACAGGCACAGCGCCGCCGAGGCTAGGCAGTACTCGGCATAACCACCGCCGGTCACCAAGGCGCAGACTCGGTCGCCGATATTCAAATGGTTGATGTTGTCGCCCAGTGCAACAATGATTCCAGAAACTTCTAGCCCCGGAATGTCGGATGTGTCGGGCGGGGGAGGATACAGGCCTTTGCGCTGCATCACATCGGGTCGGTTGACACCGGCAGCTTCGACTTTAACCAACACTTGGTTGGCCGATGGCGTCGGTATGGCGCGCGGAACCGGCTTTAAAATGCCGTTGTCGATTTCAATGACAGTCATTTGTTCGGGTAGCGGCATAGTCACAACATCGTCAATAATCCAAGTTGCGGTTATTATATGCGCCAGTTATTTTCATAAACAATGTGTGGGCAGGATAAAACGATGATTCGTGCAGGTATTGTGGGCGGAACCGGATACACCGGCGTTGAGCTATTGCGGATTTTGGCGTTGCATGCGGATGTCGAGGTGTCGGTTGTCACGTCACGCGCCGACGCAGGGCTGAGGGTGGATGCGCTTTATCCCAGTCTGCGAGGTGCTATCGATGTAGTGTTTAGCTTGCCTGAAGTCGAAACCCTAGCCAAATGCGATGTGGTATTTTTTGCGACGCCGAACGGCACGGCGATGCTGATGGCGGAACAGTTGCTGGCGTGTGGCGTAAAAGTCATAGACCTGTCCGCCGATTTCAGGTTGAAAGACGCAAAGGAATGGAGCCAATGGTACGGCATGGAGCACACGTGTCCCGATTTAATCGCGGAAGCGGTTTACGGCTTGCCGGAACTAAATCGTGAGGCGATTAAAAAAGCTAATTTGATCGCTTGTCCTGGTTGTTACCCTACAGCCGTACAGCTGGGCTTCTTGCCGTTGCTCGAAAATGATTTGATCGATGTTAAGCATCTGATTGCCGATGTGAAGTCCGGTGTTAGCGGGGCAGGGCGTAAAGCGGAGTTGGCAACCTTAATGAGCGAAACCGGCGAGAGTTTTAAGGCTTATGCGGTCGGCGGTCATCGGCATTTACCGGAAATCAGCCAAGGGCTTGCGTTGGTAGCCGGAAAATCGGTCGGGCTGACCTTTGTGCCGCATTTAACGCCGATGATTCGTGGTATACACGCTACCTTATATGGTCAGGCAAATGGAAGCCTGGACGATATGCAGGCTTTGTACGAAAAAAGATATGCTGATGAGGCGTTTGTGGATGTGCTACCGCAAGGTTCGCATCCCGACACCCGGAATGTCCGGGGCAGCAATAACTGCCAGATTTCGATACATCAGCCGCAGGGCGGTCAAACTATCGTGGTGCTGTCGGTGATTGATAATCTGGTTAAGGGCGCAGCGGGGCAGGCGGTGCAAAATATGAACCTGATGTTTGGGCTACAGGAAGGCTCAGGGTTAAAGATAATCGCTCTTTATCCATAATTCTTGACTAAAAAGCTAGGTATAGTCATAATTATTTTAACTCCTTTTTTATAGTGCTAAATATATGTCAAACCCGATAATTTTTTCTGATAGCGCCGCCGCCAAGGTGGGCGAACTAATCGCAGAGGAAGGCAATGATAACTTGAAGCTGAGGGTTTATGTCTCAGGCGGCGGATGTTCAGGCTTTCAATACGGTTTTACCTTTGATGAGGAAGTCAATGAAGACGATACTTGCGTCGAAAACGGCGGTGTCACGGTGCTGATTGATGCGATGAGCATTCAATATTTAACCGGCGCTGAAATTGATTATAAAGAAGATTTGTCGGGTGCGCAGTTTGTGATCCGCAATCCTAATGCGACGACGACTTGCGGTTGCGGTTCGTCTTTTTCGGCGTAAGTTTATAGTTTCTCCCCCTCGTCGGGCGACAGGATGTCGCCTACAGGGAAGTAGGCGCTTAGCGTAAGCAGGGAGCGGAAGCTGCGCCCTTTTTGTTTCCCTGATAAATCCCCCCCAAAATCACAGAGTTAATTGCTCCTGTGACCTCCTTAAGATTGCCCGGCAGATTGTTTAGTGTTTGCCGAGCTAGCCATGCAAAAGCCATCGCCTCGACATGATCGGGATGCAGGCCGTAGCGTTCAGTTGATTCGACAGGGCATTCCATGTTTTGTTGCATGAGTTCCAGCAAATAGGCATTGTGACTGCCGCCGCCGCAAATCAATACCCGCTCGGTATCCGGCGCGTGTTTTTTGATAGCATCGCAAATCGTTATTGCCGTTAAAAAACACAGGCTGGCCTGTACGTCTTCGGCTTTGTAGCTGAATGCGTCGAAATACTGGTAAACCCAGGCTAGCGAAAAATGCTCTTTGCCGGTGCTTTTGGGCGGGGCAAGATTGAAATAAGGATCTTGTTTTAAAATATTCACCAAATCATAATTGATGTTGCCGGTTTGGGCCCAGTCGCCGTTTTTATCGTACTGCTGGTTTCGTTGCAGCTTGATCCATAAGTCCATCAAGGTGTTGCCGGGGCCGGTATCGAAGCCGATGACGGGTGCGGATGGATCTTTAGACAGCGCGGTTATATTGGCGATGCCGCCGATATTGACGATGCAGCGGTGTTCGTCAGGGTGTTGGAAGGCCGCTTGATGAAAGGCTGGAACCAGTGGCGCGCCTTGGCCTTTGGCTGCAATATCACGGCGTCTGAAATCGGCCACGGTGGTAATGCCGGTTTTTTCGGCAATAACGTTGGGGTCGCCGATTTGCAGGGAAAAAGAGAATTTGTCAGCGGGCGCATGGTAGACGGTTAAGCCATGGCTACCGATGGCGCTGACCGATGCGGCTGGAATATCGGCTTTGGCAAGCAAGGCATTAACAATATCTGCGAATAAGTGGCCAAGCCGAGCATCCATTGCGCCGTACTCTTTGAGCGAGATCAGCGCGTCAGGCTTGCTAAGTCGTTGAATAGTATTTTGAAGTTCGGTGGGGAAGGGCTGGTATTTGAATTCAATAAGCCGGAGTTTGTCGCCAGTAAAATCGACCAAAGCTGCGTCAATCCCATCCAGGCTGGTGCCGGACATGAGTCCAATATAAAGCTCAGGCATTGCGTGAATTAATCGTAACGAGACGGTTGCATGGATGCAGGAGGCAGGGTATTTGCCGAGTGGTTTTTCGCAACTAGATTTTGAGCTTTGACCTGATTAAGTTTGGCAAAGAACATTTGAGTTTGCGCTTTAAAATCAGCCAGCGATGCGCTGCTGATAGGCATTGAATGCGGTATTTTGACCGTCTCCGGGTTCTGGTAAATGCCATCGACATGAAATTCGTAATGTAAGTGAGGGCCAGTGGCTAGGCCTGTTTGGCCTACATAACCGATAACATCGCTTTGCTTAACATGATTGCCAACGCTTAAGCCTTTTTTGAAATCGGACAGGTGGGCATAAAGTGTCTCATAGCGATCATTATGTTGAATAATGACGACTTGCCCATAAGCGCCACTACGTCCGCAGAAGGTAATAATTCCATCCCCGGTTGTTTTTACCGGCGTTCCCGTTCTTGCCGCATAATCAACGCCTTTATGAGCCCGAATTCTGTTAAGTATCGGGTGCTTGCGGTGGGGGTCAAAAGGGGAGCTGATCTGAATAAAATCAACCGGCGCACTTAAAAAGGCCCTTTGCATGGATTCGCCGTCTGGCGTGTAATAGCTGGTTCCAGTCTCGTTGATGTATCTGACGGCCGTGTGAGACACGCCTTGGTTGATAAATTCGGCGGCAATGATTTCGTCGCTATCAGTTTCCTTGCCGTCTACTATTTTTTTGCCATACACAATCGTGAATTGATCGCCGGGGCGTAGATTGGTGGCAAAATCGATGTCCCATGCAAAAATCTCGGCAAGTTGCAGGATCAGCTCTTTTGACAAGCCTGCTTCGAGTCCATCCAGAAATAAGGAGGTCTCTATGGCTACATGAGCTGTGTTGGTTTGTGTAGCCTGTAAATGCTCGATTGAGATGGGGTGGAATGGTTTGTCGTTGCTGGTATGAGCGACTTGGACTGATTCGTCATCGTCAAATTCCGACTTGGTAGAATTATTTTTTTCCGATTTCTTGTGGTCGACGGACTTTATTAAGACTGATTTGATTGATTTAGAGGCAATAACGGTATGTATTTGGGTTCCTGGCTTATCGGACTTAAGCGAAGCAATTGAATGGTTTTTTTGACTCGACTTCGATGTTGCAACGGATTGTTTGTTGTTTTTTGACTCGGCAGAAACGATGGCTGGTTTTTGACTAATAGACTTGGAGGTCGTGACAGATTTTCTTTGAGCGGCTAGTTTAATCGCAGTAATAGCGTCTTTTTTATGGGTGGCTTTTTGTGTAACAGGCTGTTTTTTATTGTTAGTTTCGGTTTTAACAGTAGTCGTAGGTTTTTTCTTGTCAACAGGTTTTGCGTGTGTGGCAGTCTTAGCTGGTGCGGGTTTGCTTGCCGGTTTTGTTTGTGTGTAACCAGTTATTGAAACGGCTGCGCATATTCCAAAGAGCAAGGATGTATAGATTCTATTTTTCACTAGGCTGCGCTAAAATCAGAAGGTATTTAATGAATTTATGATCTCATTTTAAGCTGTTTTAAAGGTTTTTACCAATTATAGGCGGCACAAAGTTTTTATTCTGCGAGTTGATTATTAATTCTATAATGAATTATTCGTAGATATTTGGAGAAAGGCATTGCAAGAGGACGTATTGGAGCACCTTCTTAGAGGGGCTGATGAGGTTTTAGTCAAACAAGAATTAATTAAAAAGCTTGAAGAGGGTAGGCCTCTTCGCATCAAGGCGGGCTTTGACCCAACTGCTCCCGATTTGCATTTGGGGCATACGGTATTGATTAATAAATTGAAGCAGTTTCAGGACTTGGGGCATGAGGTCTTGTTTCTGATCGGTGATTTTACCGGCATGATAGGCGATCCGACCGGGAAAAATGCGACTCGCAAGCCATTGACCCGTGACGAGGTGATTGACAATGCCAGAACCTATGAAGAGCAAATATTCAAAATTCTGGATCCGACCAAAACGCTGGTGATGTTTAATTCAAGCTGGATGAATGCCATGTCCCCGGCAGATTTGATTCAATTGGCCGCAAAGCATACCGTGGCCAGAATGCTGGAGCGGGATGATTTTAGTAAGCGTTTTAAAGGCGGGCAGCCCATTGCGATACATGAGTTTTTGTACCCTTTAATTCAGGGCTATGATTCAGTGGCGATGAAAGCAGATGTGGAATTAGGCGGTACGGATCAAAAGTTTAACCTGCTGGTTGGGCGGCAACTGCAAGAAGCTTTTGGACAAAAGCCCCAGGTTGTCATGACTATGCCTATTTTGGAAGGGCTGGACGGTGTGCAAAAAATGTCCAAGTCGCTGAATAATTATGTTGGCATAGCCGACTCTGCCGATGACATGTTCGGTAAGCTCATGTCGATATCGGACGAATTGATGTGGCGTTACTTTGAATTATTGAGCTTTCGTCCGATGATCGAGATAAGCGCATGGGCGGAAGAATGCAAGCAAGGTGCGAATCCGAGGAATTACAAAGTAAAGTTGGCTCAGGAAATTATAGAAAGATTCCATGATGCAGCCGCTGCCGTCAAGGCATTGGAAAACTTTGAAGCCAGATTTCAACGCGGTGCGATGCCGGATGAAATGGATGAGCTGGAGTTAAAGGTTGAAGGTGCAAGTTGCGGTATAGCGAACCTATTAAAGGATGCAGGGTTAACGGAAAGCACATCCGAAGCTAATCGCATGATAAAACAGGGTGCGGTTAAGATTGACGGGGAGAAAGTTTCTGATCAAAAGCTGGAAATTCCGGTAGGCGCTCAACATGTTTATCAGGTGGGAAAAAGAAAGTTTGCGCGAGTAAAAATAACGGCTTGACGCCGATTGATTAATCGTCCGATGCTCGATCTCTTTGCAGAGTAAATTCTTTGTGAATTGTTAGCCAGTAAATAGCGGTAAATAAAGTTGGCATGGCTGTTGACTGGAAAGTTGGATTGGTTATAATGGTCGGCTTCTTCGGGGCTTGGTAGCAGGCTTTGACAGGAATGGAAAGCGAA
>JANYKK010000190.1 GCA_025361585.1 Methylobacter sp.
CTTGCGGATCAAAGTAAACGGCGCCATGCATGTTAGCTCAGGCTCCGGCAACGGCGGCTTTGACGCCTTTGTCGATGCCATGAACAAGATCATGAAGCAGCATGACTACACCCTGCCCGCACTGGCCGATTTTGAAATACGCATACCCAGAGGCGGACACACCAGCGCCTTAACCGAGTGCGTGATAACCTGGGATTGTGGCAGCGAACTGCGCAAGACCCGTGCCGTGCATTCCAACCAGGTTTTTGCAGCAGTGTTGGCCGCGCTTAAAATCATCAACATGCAATTGCACGAGCTTAAATTGCATCAGGGTTGATAGCCTGTCGGCGGTTAGACTTTTTCTGTAGGCTGGGTAACATGGATGCAGGAGCAATTGCCGAGAGCAACGCGAAACCCAGATTTGATGCGAATAATGCTGGGTTTCACTGCATTCAACCCAGCCTACGGTACTATAGATTTGTATATTAAATATATGGGCTGTTAGCGTGATGAAATTGTTACATCCTTCTTTTTATCTTTAGCATATTTTCCCCATACGATAAAAAGAAGCCCAACAACCAAACCAATAACGCTACCATAAACAGGGTCTCCTATAGACAATGCGCCAATTATGGTCATAATAACCATGACAACTATATTGAGACAAGTAAACCAAGATTTTTCTTTTTTGGAATGAACTATTTCAGTGTGAGTGAATTCAGCTTGTTCGGCAGACACTTGCTCACCTGTTAGACTTGCGCTTATGTTTGGAGATAAGTTTCCTGCTTGTGAATCTATTTGTTGCCCGGTTAAGGCTACTGTTACGTCTTCACCATATTTGCTCATGCTGACCTCGGAAGTATTTGGGTATAACGTGGAGCTAAGGGGCTGCACACTTTTACGCAGTCCCGCTTGAGCATAGGGTTATGCCTTTTAGTAAAGACCAAATTCATTTCTGTTGATGTCATCAATGGCAGTAGAAATGAGGCCTTCAACAATGTCGATTCCAGCTGTGCTTTTTGCGTCCTGAACTACTTCTTGAGAGGCCGTGAAAATGTCCCCAACTCCAAAGCCACCTTTTGCAACGTAGATTCGGTACTCGCCGGTTTCCTCGACCTGATATACGAGGAGTTCGTAGTCGGTGTTTCTAGCTTTGTGACTTAACTTCTTGACTGGCACCATATGTGTGAACATCAAAACTCTCCTTTAGGCATAACGTTAGTAGGCACCTTTTCAGGTGTATATTGAATTTAAATTGCCGGGGTAAAGTGGTGTACAATGCCACCCCGATAATCCGTTAGGTCAGATGCTATATCAATAGCGCTATTGATAGCAATCTTTCATGGAAAATAAAAATACACCGCAAAAACAAACTCGTTGATTAAGTCACCAAGCGGGACGGGGTTTACAAAGCATCCACTTCGCAGAAGCAGGTGACGTTTGCCTACCGTTGCAAATCTTCCGGCTTGAAAAGCCTTCTCTTGTGAAAGATACCGTGAATATAAATGGTGTCGCCGATCAATTCGTACATGATGCGGTAAGAGTACATGGCGATTTCCCGCACATTCTGCTCGCCGATCTCGGGTACTGCTCTGCCAAGGCGCGGCAAGTTGATCAGGTTTTCTACTTTGTTGACAATATCCTGAACCACTCGGGTAGCGTAGTGTTTGGAGTCATGGGCAATGTACTGGTGAATCAGGCGCAAATCTTCAGATGCCGGTTTTGACCAGATAATTACCACTGTTCAATTTCGCGTTTCAGGTCTTCGTGGCTAATTACTTGGTTTTGTTTGATGGCCTCGCGACTCTTGCGCAATTTTTCGATGACGTAGAGTTGATACATGATCTCATCAATGTCGGCATTGTCAGGCAGACGCTGGAGAGACTCCAAGGCTTCTTGTTTAAGCGTTTGCTCGTGCATGACGGGTTCCTGTCGGTTGTAATGGGTTGGTTTGCGGCGGAATACTCACTGCAAGTCGAGTGTAGCACAGCGTTTTGGTAACCGTTAAGCGAAATTCAAAATCCCGCTCACCCTTCGACTGGGTTCAGGGCGAACGGGATTTTGAATGCTTATACCGTTTGCATTTCAAAATTCGGTTTCTTGAATCTCCTCACCCCAACCCTCTCCAGCAGGAGAGGGAGCAAAGGTGTCGAATTTTGATGTACGATGAGCATAACTGAATTTTTAGTATAACAGGACATCACTGACTATCGGAACTACTCAGCGGATCCGATTCGCCATTAAGACTAAGGCATTTTTTCTTGGCCGTAGCAGGCGCATAGACGAAATCGTTGTAGGGCGAGCTTTCTTTATCGGCCACGCTTAAGTTATGTCTTTCCACCATCCAGCGCCGGTGAAAATAATCCAAAAAAAGATCCGGCATGCTCCACTGTTCCGATTCGAAAAAGTAAGCACTGTCGTTTTTTAGTTCAGACTGCCAATGCAAATAAGGCATTCTGCCTATCGGCTCGGACAGGTAAAAGCTGTTAAATATTTCCAGGGCTTTTGCTTTCTTGCGGAGAACCATAAACAAAGGCGTACTGGGCAGGTTGTCGTAATCGTAGACAAATACGCCTAACGTCCCCTCGTCTTTTTCATGAATACGTCCTGCAATATCTTCCAGCGAGGACAAAAACAAGCGGTTATATTGCCGGAACTCCTCGGCGCCGAAGCCCATTATTTCCTGCGCATGGTGTTCTGAGGTCGGGCCATCCTTCAAAACAAGCATTCTGAAATGGACGCCTTTTTTAATGGCGAGTTCAAATTCCCGGCAATAATGTCTGTAGCGGGGATCGAAGGTGATTAGCCAGTACACATAATCGCCGGGATACAATCCGTGCATGATTTCTGAAAAATCCAACTCTTTCTCGGTGATGCCTAAAAACCCCCGCTTCTTGGCATTGATAACGGTTTCGTCGATATACTTGGTCAGTACATTATGAAATATCTTCTCGGTTTCTTTGCGCTCTTCGGTGGCGATTATCCAGTGATGAAAAAAACCCACTGAAATCACTACCGATGTGAACAGGCCGAACTCGGAGATAATCTTTAGCAGCCAGACGTATTCTTTATTGCCGACGTCGGCTGCCAGCACGCCGAAAATTTTGTAAACGGTAAATCCGCCGAAAATAAGTACCAGCGCGAACAGCCATTTCAGGATGTTAAGATTGGATGACATCGCTATTGCTCCGGCCTGTTTAATGGGGATTCGTAGCCACAGACTAGCGGCACAAAACTGACGCCCAGTACATTGCGGATCTCGACTTTGCCGTCGGCCTTTTTTTCTACAACCATCAGTTCCTGATAGCTGTAAGGCAATCCTACCGGTATGACCAACCGGGCGCCAGGACGCAGTTGGTCGATCAGGGGTTGGGGAATATCAGCTGCGGCAGCGGTGACTATGATGCCGTTATAGGGCGCATATTCAGGCCAGCCGAAACTGCCGTCACCGGTGCGTACCGTCACATTGTTGTAGCCCAGTTTTTTAAGTCGGCGGTGCGCTTGGGTGGATAGCTCTTCGATTATTTCAAGCGAATAAACCTGTTTAACCAATTTCGACAGTACGGCCGCCTGATAGCCGGAACCTGTGCCTATTTCCAGAATGGCATCGGTAGGTTTGGTCTTCAGCAAATCGCTCATCAGGGCGACGATATAGGGCTGGGAAATGGTTTGTCCCGAGCCGATGGGGGCAGGGCCGTTATCGTAGGCGAGGTAGCGAAAATCCGCAGGTAAGAACTCATGCCGGGGTACTTGCGTAATGGCCGCAATAACCCGGTCATCCAACGCTGCGAGACAGGAGTCGAGTAGTCCCCAGAAGCGATAGTGCATGTGTTTTCACGAAGCGCTTTTTGCGTAGTGAAAATACAGGCTTTCCCGACATCGCGTCGAGTCATTGCGAGAAAGATGTTGGATACCCCTTGCT
>JANYKK010000199.1 GCA_025361585.1 Methylobacter sp.
CCCCAATACTGCAAAGGCGGTTTTTCAAAATACTTGAATCCATTCAGGCGCGGGGTAATCCAGTTGCCGGAATTGAGCATTTCCCTGGCGATTTCGGCGTAACGCCCTTCATCCGGCTCTATCAGGTCGCGGTACCCCAGCAACAGAAACCATATAAAACCGGTAACAATGATGATTACTCCGTTTATATAGTATTGACGGAAAGATGCTGGTGACATGTTTTGGTGTTCCTTAGGGCCGCTGGTTTTAGTTAAATGTTTGCAAGGATAATACAATCCGGCGTTCGGCGCACCTTTTATCAAGGTAAATAATTAAAAAATCATTTTAAATCAATGTATTAATTCGCGTCTTTGGTGTGCATGGCGTGTTTTAAATCAGGCCAAATACCGCTGTAAAATAATGAGCAGCTTCTTAAATAGCTTGTTTCCTATAAAATGGTTCATAATTTACAAGCTAAAGGCAAAGGTCGGTATATTTTTGACCTTGCGCCGTTTATTTTCGATGTACAACACATACGCGGTTTTGACTGGGGGAGACACGCTTGGAAGCGAATTGGGCTAAAGGCTATAAAATGGGACGGCGTAAGTTGGTCACCGTTTTGGACAAAATGGTTGCTTTGGATTTGTTACGGACGTTGCTGGCGGTTTGGTCGGTGATTGTGGTGATTATCGTTAGTCGACAGTTTATCAGGATTCTGGACAAGGCTGTCGAAGGACAGGTATCCAAGCAAACCTTAATGACGGTTCTGGGTCTTAAAACGATTATTGCGAGCGCCGCTTTTTTGCCAGCTGCCTTGTTTATGGCGGTGTTGATGGTCTTGGGCAGAATGTACCGGGATCAGGAAATGTCGGCAGTCTCCTCTGCCGGAGGCGGATCGGGAACGGTTTATAGGGCATTATTTCTGGTGATTTTTCCGTTAACGCTGCTGTCGGCCGGTATGTCATTTTATGTCTCTCCTTGGGCGGAAGCGATGATGGAGGAACTCTTGCACCAAGATAAGGAGTCGGCCGATCTTCGGGGGATTGCGGCCGGAAAGTTCAGCGAATACAGCCAAGGCGATTTGGTTTTTTATGTGGAAAAGATTGATGACGATAAAAAAATGCATCAAGTTTTTGTCCAACACAGGCAGGGAGACCGTTTGGCGATTATTAATGCCGATCTGGGCAGAATGAAAGATTTGCCAGACGGTCGTTATGTCATTCTGGAAAACGGTGAGCGCGTGCAGGGACAGCCGGGAACCGTAAACTTTGTATTTGAACAGTTCGCCGAATACGCAGTGAGATTGGAGAGCAAAGAATCGGCCACTACTTTCGGCAAGGAGTCGATAGGCACTGAGACGTTGGCGAGTTCGGAGCAAGTAACCGATATTGCCGAATTGCAGCGGCGGTTTTCTATTCCGCTGGGGATTGTGTTGCTGAGTTTTATTGCCGTGCCTTTGGCTCAGATGTCGCCTCGAGGCGGTGTTTACGGAAATATGCTGGTCGGGTTTTTAATCTATTTCAGCTATGGCAACCTTATTCGCGTTAGCCAAGGCTGGGTGACAAGTCAAGTCATCCAGCCTTGGCTGGGCATTGTTAGCGTCAATGCCCTGTTGTTGCTGATAGGCGGAATCTTATTGGCAAGATTGTACGGCTGGCAATGGCTTATCTTGAAAGTTCGTGAAAAGGTGTCCAAGTGAATGTATTAACGGGCTATATAGTCAGGGAAATCTTAAAGGGCTCTTTCATTGCCGTTTTATTGTTATTGACCTTGTTCAATCTGTTTACCTTTAGTGATCAGCTAAAGGATCTGGGCAAAGGACATTACGGCTTAACAGAGATTTTTTATTATTTGGCCCTGACCTCGCCCTCTGTTTTTTATGAATTGATGCCGGCAGCTGCTTTATTGGGCAGTCTTTTTATTTTGGGGGCGATGGGCAATAACCGCGAACTTATCGCAATGCGCGCGGCGGGCTTGTCCATTATGGGGATTATCAGGGCGGTTATGTTGGCGGGCGGTATTTTAGTCGCCATTTCAATAGCCATCGGCGAGTTTGTAGCGCCGGATGCCGAGCGGGCTGCGCAGTTGGTTAAGGTCACCGCCCAGAATGAGCAGGTTGTGATGAATGTCAAATATGGACTGTGGCTGCGTGAAGGCAAAAAATTCATTAATGTACGGAAAGTGCAGGATGACGGAAGTTTGGCTGACATCAGTATTTATGAGCTGGATGACCAGCGGCATTTGCGCTATTCAACCCATGCAGACAAGGCTGTTTTTCAAGGCAATCAGCAATGGAAACTGGAGCAAATCAGGCAATCGGATGTTTCATTGCAGCAGATGACTGCAAGCAGCCAAAGCGAGCAGATCTGGCAATCGACCGTTGCCCCGGATTTATTGGAGATTGTGGTGGTCAACTCGCGTGACCTATCCATGTATGACCTAGCGATGTATATCGATTTTTTAAAGGATAATCATCAAAAATCGCAGGAGTTTGAACTGGCTTTCTGGGGACGCGTGATCAACCCACTGGTTGTTTTCGTTATGCTGCTGGTGTCTGCGCCGTTCGTTATCGGCGTTAAACGTGGCGTCAACGTTGGCGCAAGGATGATGATAGGTGTCGTTATCGGTATGGGTTTTAATATCGTCGACAAAATCGCCGGACATCTCGGGTTGATTTACGATCTTAGTCCCCCGTTTATCGCAGTTGCTCCCAGTTTGACTGTTATGGCGTTGGCGCTGTTTGCGTTGAGCCGGGTGCAGGCGTAATCCAAATAGTTAAGCAGTGCTTGAACGAGGTTAACATGGCAGTCAGGAACTTTAACAATAAACAACCTAAAATCGGCCGGTCGGTTTTTATAGACGACAGCGCCGTGGTGATTGGCGACGTAACTTTGGGCGATGATGTTTCGATATGGCCCACGACAGTGGTCAGGGGCGATGTTGAATGCATCATTATCGGCGACGGCACTAATGTGCAGGATGGTTCGGTCTTGCACGTCACTCACGCCGGAAAATATACGGCTCAAGGTTATCCGTTAACCATCGGCAAAGGCGTTACTATCGGCCATAGAGCGGTGGTTCATGCCTGCACCGTTGGCGATTACTGCCTGATCGGAATGGGCGCGATTATCATGGATGGCGCCGTGCTTGAGGATTATGTGATGCTGGGTGCCGGGGCGCTGGTTCCTCCGGGGAAAAAGCTGGACAGCGGCTATCTTTATGTGGGTGCCCCTGCCAAGCAGGCTAGGCCATTAAAGGAGTCTGAAAAGGAATTTCTGGAATATTCGTCCAAGCAGTATATCCAGTTGAAAAATGAATATTTAAATTTAGAAAAATAATTTCGTCCGCGAAAAGCACGAAAATTTGCAATGAGATAACAACGCTTTCTTGAGTTTAAGAGGACTGTAGGTCATTAGTAGGGGCGACCGGTTGGTCGCCCATTTCACGGCTGCCGCTCAGAATCCAGCAGCTCAATAACCGGCCTTGTTTCGGGCCGAACTCCCCGCCAGATAAAAAAAGCTTCCGCCGCCTGCTCAACCAGCATGCCCAGACCATCCAGGCTTTTTGCCGCATGATTTCCCCGTCCCCAGCGCACAAAAGCCGTCGGTTCGTTGCCGTAGGCGAGGTCGTAACAGTTGCCGCCTGCCGCTAACAACCCGGTCGGCAGTGGCGGTAACTGGCCGCTCAAGCTGGCTGAGGTCGCGTTTAAAATCAAGTCGAATTGCCGATCTTCTAAATCATCAAAGCCGCAACCGGTGATAGGGCCTTTGCCTACAGGATGTAGGTAAGGGGCGTGAGCTTTGCCGTGAAATTCAGCGGCCAGCTTGATGGCCTTATCCATGGTGCGGTTGGCGATAACCAGGGACTGCGGGGATTGCTCAAGTATTGGCAGAATGATGCCACGGCTGGCACCACCGGCCCCCAAAATCAGGATACGGATGCCCGATAAGGCGATGCCATGATTGGCAGTCAAGTCGGTTACCAGTCCGATGCCGTCGGTATTGTCGCCCAATATGGAGCCGTCCGGCTGGAGCGCAAGCGTGTTGACGGCTTTGCTCAGTTGGGCGCGTTCGGTTTTATGGCTGGCGTAGTTCCAGGCGAGTTCTTTGAGCGGCACAGTGCAATTTAAGCCTTTGCCCCCCTCAGCAAAAAACCGCGCAACGGTAGTCTCAAATTGTTCGGCAGGGACTTCTTGCGCGGTATATTCAAGCGTTTGCCCGGTTTGTTCGGCAAAAAGCCGATGGATGCGCGGCGACTTGCTGTGTTTAATAGGGTGTCCAAACACCGCGTAGCGGTCAATTAAAGTCATAATTGTGTTTTTCTCTCCGTCCACAATTCCCATGCAATGGTCACCGCAACAATCAAGATGGCGATGCCCAATTCTACCCACAGAAAGTGCGGCGTATAGACTGAAACAACGGCGGCAACGCTCAGGAACAGCCCGACCAGACTAAAGCGCCAGCCTACGCGCAGGCCGTCAAGTATCGTCGAAAGCGATAAAATCAACAGGATAATCAGCCCTGCATCTTCCTCGGCTATACGTCCCGACTGATGGATTAAGAACGCCCCGCCAACAACCAGCAACGATGTCGCCCAATGCATGGATTGTTCGCGCAGGATAATCTTGAAATCCTCGCTACGGTGCTTGGATTGTACCCAGCCGATAATCATCGCAAACAGGCCGAACAGCAGCATCATAATAAGCCAATAGCCGTAACCATCGGCGGGGGAAAAGTCCATGATGCCGATGCCGACCAGCGACAGGATCAGCAGCAAAACCAAAATGGCTTCCTCAATATGAAATCTTTTTTTTTCGGTGATTAGAATATCTTCTGACATGAAATAGGCTCCGCGTTAGTTGTTTTTATTCGGATTAATCTTGCAGCCACTGGGCTACATCTTTGGCGTAATAGGTCAAAATGGCGTCGCTGCCGGCGCGTTTAAAGGCCAGTAGGGATTCCATTACGACTTGTTTTTCATCCAGCCAGCTGTTCATGGACGCGGCTTTGAGCATCGCATATTCGCCGCTGACCTGATAGGCAAAGGTCGGAACGCCAAACTGGTCTTTTACCCGGCGGATAATATCCAGATAGGGCATGCCGGGCTTGACCATAACCATGTCCGCGCCTTCCTGCAAATCCAGCTGAATTTCGCGCAGGGCTTCATCGGAGTTGGCCGGATCCATTTGATAACTGTATTTATTGCCCTTGCCCAGCATCCCGGCGGAACCCACCGCATCCCGGAACGGGCCGTAAAAGCTGGAAGCATATTTTGCTGAATAGGCGAGGATCAGCGTATTGACATGATTTCCAGCTTCCAGCGCCTGTCTTATCGCGCCGATACGACCATCCATCATGTCCGAAGGCGCGACAATGTCGGCTCCGGCTTCGGCATGGGACAGCACCTGCCGAACCAACACTTCAATGGTTTCATCATTCATCACGTAGCCGTCGGCATTAACCAGTCCATCCTGTCCGTGAGTAGTAAAGGGGTCTAGCGCGACATCGGTAATAATGCCCAATTCAGGGACGGCTTTTTTTAAAGCCCGTACGCTACGCTGAGCTAAGCCGTCAGGGTTATAGGCTTCGGCTGCCTGCTCCGATTTTTTATCGACAGACGTTACCGGGAACAGTGCAATGGCAGGGATGCCCAGCGTATAGAGCTGATGGGCTTCTTCCAGTAGTAAATCCAGGGAGAGCCTTTCCACTCCCGGCATGGATGAGATGGCTTGCCGTTGATTGGAGCCTTCGGTGACAAACATCGGGTAAATCAGGTCGTCAACAGACAGGCGATTTTCGCGCATTAATCGACGGGAAAAATCGTTATAACGCATTCTTCTCATGCGTGTTTGAGGGAAATTGATGTTATTATATGTCATCTTATCCTTAGCTCTAAGGGTTGGGAATATCAAATTACTGCTCTAAGTCATTAAGGCTTGGCTTTTATGCGGTTTATTGTATCAGGGAAATTACCACGCTGATTACTTGAAGATAAAAAGCATACATCGGTTTAATTTTAGGGGTTTTTATGAAAGCAAAACAAGTTGCAATATTTGGTTTAATTGCTGTGTTAATGGGTTTAATGCCTGTAGCTAAGGCGATTGCGGCTGATTTGTTGCCTCCTCAACAGGCGATACAGGTAGCTTCGGTGCAATTGCAGGAAAGGATGCAGGATAAATCCTTTACCAAGGATTTTAACAAAATCACACAATTCGTTAACGAAGTTATTTACCCGCATACGGACTTCGACAGAATTTCTGAATTAGTTCTGGGGAAAATTTGGAAAACAGCGACTACTGATGAGCGTGAACGGTTTAAGCGTGAATTCCAGACTTTATTGGTAAGAACCTATTCCCGCGCGTTCGTGGAATTTAATGACTGGTCAGTCCGTTTCCTGCCGCTGGAAATGGGAGCTGACGAGAAAAAAGTCATAGTGAAAACCGAAGTGTTGCAACCCGGCATCCAGCCTATCGGTGTTAATTACCGGATGCTGCTTAGCGATGGCGAATGGAAGGCCTACGATATTATGATTGAAGGCGTGAGTCTGGTGACTAACTATCGCTCTACCTTTGCCAGTGAAGTTGAAACCAAGGGCTCGTTAAACGCAGTGATTGAAGGGCTGGTTAAACGCAATGCCGAAGCGTTGGCGGCAAAACCGGCGGCAAATTCCTGATTCATTGAAAGAAAATAGATGTAGGGGCGACCGACCGGTCGCCCTTTTGTTCATTCCCCGCCCGTCCCGCCCAGCGCGGTTTTTGTTTGTTAAGCTATGACTTCCCCGAAAGATTCCATTTATGCCAGCCCCATCGGCGAAGTCGGCGCATTTAAATTCGACGAAACCGTAGCCAGCGTCTTCCCGGACATGATTCAACGCTCCGTTCCCGGCTATAACGCAATTATTTCCGCGATAGGTCTGTTGGCCGGACGTTTTGCCCGCGAGCATAGCGTCTGTTACGATCTGGGCTGCTCTCTGGGCGCGGCAACCTTGTCCATGCGCCACCAGATTGGAGCCGAAAACTGCCGGATCATTGCCGTCGATAATTCCCCTGCGATGGTGACGCGCTTTCAGGAAATATTACAAAAAGACCAAGCGCCGGTTGCAGTCGAGGTGTTGTGTAAAGACATTCGCGAGATTGCGATTGAAAATGCCTCGGTGGTGGTTTTAAATTTCACCTTGCAGTTTATTCCGCTTGAAGACCGGCTTGAGTTTCTGCAAAAAATCTATCAGGGCCTGTTGCCCGGCGGCATTTTAATCCTGTCGGAAAAACTCAAATTCGACGATGACCGGCAGCAGGAATTGCAGACGCAAATGCATCATGCCTTTAAAAAAGCCCAAGGCTATAGCGACCTGGAAATCAGCCAGAAACGCACGGCGCTGGACAATGTGCTGATACCTGAAACCTTTACCCAACATCAAAATCGCTTGCAGCAAGTCGGATTCAGTAGCGCCGAAGTCTGGTTTCAATACTTCAATTTCGCCTCGATCATCGCGCTGAAATGATCGACTATCAACCTTTATACGATGCGCTGATCGACGCCAAGGCCGAGGCCTGGGCTAAGCTGCCGCAACAGCTGGAACAAGGCTTTGACCAAACCAAACACGGAGATTTAGCGCAATGGCAGGCGTTGGTCGATAGCGTACCGCACATACCGACCGTACATCGAGAGTTGGATGCCGATGCGGTGCAAATTGGTTGTGCGGATGATTTGACCGAAGGACATTGTAGGGGCGACTTTAGTCGTCCAGGGCGAATGAATTCGCCCCTACAAAGCCAATTAAAAGCCCTGCATCCCTGGCGCAAAGGCCCGTACAATTTGTTTGGCATCCACATCGACACCGAATGGCGATCAGACTGGAAATGGAATAGGTTGAAAGACCACATCGCGCCGCTAGAACACCGCTTGGTATTGGATGTCGGTTGCGGTAACGGCTATCACTGCTGGCGCATGCTGGGTGCCGGAGCAAAGATGGTGGTTGGCATCGACCCCATGATGCTCAATGTGATGCAGTTTCATCTGGTCAGAAAGTTGTACGGTGAAGCGCCGGTTTACGTTCTGCCGATGGGCATAGAAGACATGCCTTATGGCCTCAAGGCATTCGATACGGTATTTTCAATGGGCGTGCTGTACCACCGCCGTTCGCCTATCGATCACCTGATGGAATTAAGGGACTGCCTGCAACCCGGCGGCGAACTGGTGCTGGAAACCCTGGTTATTGACGGCGGCCTGGGTCAGGTTTTGTTGCCCGAAGACCGTTACGCCAGAATGCGCAACGTCTGGTTCCTGCCCAGCTGCGACACCCTGATCAGCTGGCTAAAACGCTGTGGCTTTAAAAATATCCGCTTGGTCGATGTTACCGTAACCAGCGTTGAAGAGCAGCACACTACCGAATGGATGACCTTCCATTCGCTGAAAGATTTCTTGGATGCGGAAAATCCGCAACTGACTTGCGAAGGCTTGCCCGCTCCGAAACGAGCTATTGTTATTGCGAATGTGGCGTAG
>JANYKK010000310.1 GCA_025361585.1 Methylobacter sp.
GCAAGGGGTATCCAACATCTTTCTCGCAATGACTCGACGCGATGTCGGGAAAGCCTGTATTTTCACTACGCAAAAAGCGCTTCGTGAAAACACATGCACTATCGCTTCTGGGGACTACTCGACTCCTGTCTCGCAGCGAAGGAACAGTATAGATTCAGCTTTTAAAAATCCGCGTAAACCCGTCCAAATCCGTATCATCCGCGTTCCATTTCTCTATGCGCTAAATAATTACGATCTTTCTGAGCTAAACATCAAGCCCTAAAAACTTCCAGAAATCTTCCTGTTTGGGTATATCAAGTATGGCTTGCGTGGCGAGCTGGGCGGAGACGCTGACGCCAGCCACCCCGCCGCCCGGCCTAGTCCAATGCCCGGTGAGATAAAGACCTTGCAAGACGCCGCGCACACCGGGGCGGTTCGGGCCGACTTGATCGGGGCTGGGCGCAAAACCGTAGGCCGCGCCTTGATGGTTGAGGGTGTAGCGTTCCAAAGTTCTGGGCGAACCCGACTCCACCAATAATAGGTGGTCATTGAGGCCGGGAAAATGGCGCTCGGCTTTTTCCAAAAGGTGCTGCTGAAACCCTTGCTTGGCTTGACGCCAGGATGATCCGATTTCATATGGGCACAACGTGGTCAACAGCAGGACATGCTGGCCCTGTTGGGGAGATAAAGATGGATCGGCCAATGTCGGAAGAGTAGCGGAAAACCAATTGGGTCGGCCTTCACAGGTGAGCGCATAACCAGCCTCATGATCAAACGAATCAAAGAAAAATGACTCATGGCTATGAGTTTGTTCGGCGAGTTGCAGATCGGTAGCCACGTAGCTCACGAAAACCGACAATGAGGAGTTCAGTTTCGCCAAACCCTCACCATAGCCCTCCGGCAAATGTTCCCGTCCGATTAACAAGTCGGCGGTCTGGCGGGCGTCGATATTGGAAACCACCGTCTCGGCCCGGATAACTTGGCCGTTCTCCAATATGATGCCGCAGGCTTTGCCTTGTTCCACGCAAATGCGCCGCACACTGGAATTCAATAACATCTCGCCGCCTTGTTCTTCCACGGCAGCAACCAAAAGATTGGCATAAGCCTGGAAACTGCCTTGGCAATAATACCCTCCCTCGTAGGTATAACCCGCTATCATGCTGGCCCAATACAAAAAGGACAGCTTCGAGGGCGGCAAACCCAAATAAGGCCAGAGGGAAGCACAGGCGCTTTTTAGGCGCGGATCGACAAGGAACTCATCCAGCGCCTCGGCCAGCGTCGTGCGTCGGTAACGGAACAAATTGGCCAAAGCAAGTGCCGGTGAGAGGGTGGCAGACCTGCCCTGCTCCAGTATCTCGTCCGCAACCATGGCTTCTTCCGCCAATGCCCGGCAAAGACGAACCAGGGCAAGCAGTTGGTCTTTTTCTTCGGGAAACCGTTCGGTTAGGCCGGTAATGAAAGCACCCTCACCAGTATGCAAAGGTATTTCAAAATCCGGATAAACTGCCCGTGCATAAGCAGGAATAGAAATAAAAATAGCTTGCGGATCTATCCCCACCGCTAAGCAAATCTTATGGATGGTGCTGCCGTTGAGGTAGCCATCAGAGCCGCAGCCGCTGACCAGATGGACGCCCGAATCGAAATGGAATCCGCGCCGTTTGAAACCATGAGCATAACCGCCAGGACGGTCGTGCCTTTCCACCAGCAGCACGGATTTCCCTGCCTTCGCCAACAAAGCGGCCGTGCTCAGCCCGCCTATCCCTGCGCCGATGACTACAACATCGTAAGCTTCTTTTTTGGATTCGTTGTGAACGCCGCGCATTGAGTCTCTTCTATGAGGATGGTTTGGAGGTAGCCCATACAGGGCTTAAGTTAGAGGAAAGTTAACAGATTTCCATATGAGTAACAAATGTCGAATGCACTTAAAAGTGCAGCTTTATAGAAAATTATTCTCCACACCTATTCTTTGAGTGCGTAGGTATCTACACAACACGTCATCCCGGCAGGGATTGCCGGGATCCACAACTGCATGGACGCAGGAGGTAGAGCAACGCAGGAGCAGTTGCCAAGAGGCCATGGATGACATCTAAATCAAGTCACAAGCCTACAACTGGGAATTACATAGGTCAATCAAGCACTTTCCATACGGACGCTCTATCACATCCCTGTGTTCTGGATCCCGGCAATCCCTGCCGGGATGACGATGATACACAAGCGGAATATCTATTGAGTGAGTGTTTATCTTGAGTTTAACCCACACTTTATAATTACACCCAACCCAGTCTGCTAGACCAAACCCGCTAAAAGTTTTTCCATTTCGGCCTTAGTCAACTTACCTGCCTCGTTGCGAGGAATACTATCGACAAAGTAAACTTTTCGCGGCAAGAAAACACTGTCCACATAAGTCTGCAATCCTTCCAAAATACCTTGTTTGGCTAGCCGACTGACCACCACGGCAGCTAGGCGACCGCCACTGATCCCGCCCTGCTGGACGAAACAAAACCCGTCTTCCACCCCTGCTATATCCTTTAGCCGTTGGTTCAGCTCAGACAAGGAAGCGCGCTTGCCGCCGATCTTAACCATATCGACATCCCGGCCCAATACAGCAAAGCGCCCGTCCGCTTCAATCTTAAAAGTGTCTTGCAGCAGGATTGGCACTTGCAAATGAGGGGATTCCAGATAAGCAAGCCCCGAATCCTGCTGAATCAATCGGCTGCCCACATAAGGTTGCCACAGGCTTCCACGCAAGACTTCCCGGCAGGCAAACGAAAGCGTTTCGGTACTGCCATAAATTTCCCTAGGAGCTTGCCCTAAAATAGCACCAGTTTCGCGGGCAAGCTGATCGGATAATGCCTCTGTTGCGGATAACACACCGGCGAGATTGGCCCATGATCCGCTGGTTTTGCTCAGGGAGCGCAAATGGGTGGGCGTAGTCGCCAGCACGACAGGGCTAGAAGCGGTCTCGACTACGCGGCGAACGTCTTCGGGAAAGAATGGGTGTCCGTCATACAAGATCAGACTGGAAAACAACGGCCAAAACACCGAGGATTCCAAGCCATACATATGCTGCGGCGGTGTCGTGGAAACCATCAGCAGTTGTTGCTGTCCGAACCCCAGACTGTTTACGGCCATGTTGGCCGAAATTCTGAACGTCGCCAGGTTGTGGGCACAGGGCTTGGGCTTGCCGGTACTTCCCGAAGTGAACGCGATCACCGCAGTACGATTCCAATCAAAACGGGGTTCCAAGGCAGTGCCTTCAGACCTTGGCGCTTCCACCGTGAACCACTCCAAGCCGGGCAGGTTTGGGGTACGTTCACTGGCTACGTAAGCGCCGGGATAATCGAGGATGATTTCCCTAAGTACAGCCATCTGACTGGAAGGAGGCAGCAGACAAATCTGCCCCCGACTGGCAGCCGCCAATAAAACCAAGCAAAACAAGTAGCGGTTTTCGCACAAATTGAACACATAGGGCTTGTCTGGCAAGCTTCTCGCCATTTCCCTGACGTCAGACCATAAGTTTCCGCGTGTTATCAATTTGCCCTGATGGAGGGCGAAGAGTGCTTCGTTTGTTGGGGGCATTCGGTGGGGAGTATCGATGGATGACGGAGATTTCTGCATGGATTGGATTCTACGGGAGGAACTTTGGCTCTAATTATTCGTTTATTTTAACTGATGCATGGCGATTTCGCTTAGCAAACAACCACACATGCACAACGTCGATTACTGCTTTTTTTCTTCTTGATAGGCGTTGGAATTTATCTCTCTTCATAGGAACAGTAAAAATGACGGCGTATATTAGGTTCCGTTACAGTTTTACATTACCCCCATTCTACTTTACTATCCATGTCGATTTGCTTAGGAATAAATATGCGCACATTTAAACAACACTTTAAACAAATCCTGGCTTTCTTTCTTTTTATCGCATTTTTTTCAAATCATAGCCTCGCTTTTGCAGAAACGGCTGAGACAGCGAATATAAATCATGCAGAAAACAGCGTTGATTGGCCCGGTGTTTACTACGGTTTTTTGCCCTGCGATGATTGCAAGGGTATTAAATCGACGCTCGCTTTGAACAAAAATAACAGTTATATCCTGATTACCCAAAACGTTGGTCAATCAAAAAGAGACATTGTAGAAAAAGGGAAATTTACTTCGGGCGATAAAAGCAATACGCTTGTGTTAACGTCGCGCGATGGCTCAACTACACGGCAATATTTTGTCGGCGAAAATATGCTGATTCAGCTCGACAATAATGGCAATCGTGTCTCCGGCAAACTTGCAGATCGCTATATTTTACGTAGATCCGATGTAACAGAATCGCCACAGTCACATTCCTCACATTGATTTATTTCATGCCTTTCGTACCTTTCATGCTTTTCGTGGATAATACACATCATCGGATTTTAATAGAGAACCAAAAGTGGACGCAGATGTATTGATTATCGGAGCTGGCCCCTCTGGAAGCATGGCTGCTTGCAAGCTAAAAAAATTGGGCTACCGGGTAGTGATCCTGGAAAAGGAACTGTTCCCGCGTTTTTCGATAGGCGAAAGCTTGCTGCCCCATTGTATGGAATTCATGGAGGACGCAGGTCTGTTGGAGCAGGTGGCAGCGGAAAATTTCCAGTTTAAAAATGGCGCGGCTTTTTCCTATGCGGGCAAGCTGACAGAATTCAATTTTTCAGAAAAGTTCACCCCCGGCTGGGCTACCACCTATCAGGTGCCACGCGCCAGATTCGACCAAACATTAGCCGAGGCCGCCGAAGACTGCGGTGTACTCATCCATTATCAGCACAGCATCGTGGCGGCAGATTTTAATACCCCCGGTCAGGCGCGACTGACCAGTATTGACGCGAACGGTTTGCAGCGGGACTGGACGGCCTCCTGGGTCATGGATGCCAGCGGCTTTGGACGGGTATTGCCCCGCCTGCTTAATCTTGAAACACCTTCTTCCCTGCCGCCAAGACAAGCACTGTTCACCCATATTGAAGACCGGATTACCGCGCCGGATTATGACCGCAACAAAATCCTGATCGCCATTCACCCTAAATTCCATGAAATATGGTATTGGCTGATCCCTTTCAGTAATGGCAGAAGCTCCTTTGGCGTGGTGATGCCTATGGATTTCATGGAAACTCGAACCGGTAGCCCGCTGGAAATCTTGCAGGAATTGGCGATGGAAGAACCCAGGCTGGCCGAGTTGCTGAAAAAATGCCGTTTCGACACCCCGGCCAACCGGATTGGCGGCTATTCCGCCGATGTTAAAAACTTGCATGGCGATGGCTATGTTTTGCTGGGCAATGCCGGGGAATTCCTTGACCCGGTGTTCTCCTCTGGCGTCACCATTGCCTTAAAATCCGCATCCTTAGCGGTTCCTCTGGTAGACAAACATTTGCGCGGTTTAGCGGTGGACTGGCAGGCCGATTATGAGCAAGTTTTGCGTAGTGGCATTAATGTCTTCCGTGCCTACGTGGATGCTTGGTACGACGGACGCTTCCAGCGGATTATTTTCGAACAACGCCAGTTAGCTAACATTAAATCGATGATCTGTTCGATACTCGCCGGGTTTGCCTGGGACGAGACCAACCCGATGACCCAACGTTGCAGCAAGAAGATCGATGCCATCGCTGATAACTGCCCACCTTTATGAGTGCCGTTTCTGCTAGTGAGGCTACCCTTGTATTTAAATGATTTAGGGATAGTTTGCGCACTGGGTAGCGGCAAGACTGAAGTATTGACCGCATGGCTTTCTGGTCAGTGCCCTAAGGCAACTCCCGTCCCTTGGCTGGATTCCGACATTCCGGCGCTGAGTTTGCAAACCGAGCCGCCTCCGCTCCCTCAAAGCCTGATGCGCTATAACTGTCGCAACAATCGCATCCTGCTGGAGGCCTTGGGACAAATCGAAGACTCCGTCAGGGACATGATCGAACGTTACGGCGCAGACCGCATCGGCTTAGTTCTAGGCGCCAGCACCTCCGGTATCGCTGAGGGTGAGCAGGCCATTGACGAGTTGCGAACCACGGGACAAATGCCATCTTCCTATCATTACAAGCAGCAGGAGTTGGGTGGGGCAGCTGAATTCCTAGCCCGCTATCTGAATATACTAGGCCCGGCCTATACGGTTTCGACGACCTGCTCGTCCAGCGCCAACGCGTTAGCTTCGGCCCGCCGCTTGTTACGGCTGAATGTCTGCGATGCCGTGCTGGTCGGCGGCTGTGATGCGCTGTGCCGCACTACCTTGGAGGGCTTCGCCGCCTTAGGCGCGCTCAGCAATAGCCGCTGCAATCCGTTCAGCAAAAACCGCGACGGCACCGTTATAGGGGAAGGCGCGGCCTTGTTCCTGATGAGCCGGGAGCCCGCACCCATTGCCCTACGGGGTGTTGGGGCCAGTTCCGATGCCTATCATATTTCCGCGCCCCGCCCCGACGGTGCCGGTGCCTATGCGGCGATGCAAGCCGCCCTCCACGATGCGGGCCTTGCTCCCGGGCAAATCGATTACATTAACCTGCACGGCACGGCGACCAGGCAAAACGACGCGATGGAAAGCTTGGCAGTCGCGCAGTTATTCGGCAGCAAGACGCCTTGCAGCTCAAGCAAGCCTGCCACCGGCCATTGCCTGGGCGCAGCCGGAGCCATCGAAGCCGGTTTGTGCTGGCTGCTCCTGTCCGGTTTGAACGAGGAAAACCGTTTGCCGCCGCATCTTTGGGATGGCGAAGCGGATCCTGAACTGGCGCAGCTTGGATTGGTCACGCTTGAAAACCATAAGCTTAATCCACTACAATACTGCCTTAGCAACTCTTTCGCTTTCGGCGGCAACAATGTCTCTTTGCTCCTTGGCTATTCCTAAAAATCCAGCTATTTTTCCTTACCCTATTGAATCACTGCTTCCCCAGTCACAAGGCATGGTACTACTGGACAGGGTGGTGGAGGTCGGCGAAGACTCTATCGTCGTCGAACTTACGGTGCGGGATGATGGGTTATTTTCCAGCCCCGATCACACCGTTCCCGCTTGGGTCGGCCTTGAATACATGGCGCAAGCCATCGCCGCATTTTCCGGGTACCATAGAAAATGTCGCGGCGAGGAAATTGTGTTGGGATTTTTATTAGGCACCCGGCACTACCAATGCTCGGTCGGCAGCTTTCCCTGCGGCGCTCATCTAAGCGTACGGGCAGAAAAGATCATTGAAGCAGCCAATGAAATGTCGGTGTTCGCCTGCACCATCGAAGCTGACGCTATCAACGCGACCGCGCAGCTTAATGTCCTGTTGCCCCAAAATTCAAAACAATTTCTCGCCGGAAAAGGAATATGAGCCAAAAAACCATTTTAGTCACGGGATCGAGCCGTGGCATCGGTAAGGCCATCGCTTTGCGCATGGCCCGCGAAGGTTACGACATCGTGGTGCATTGCCACAGCCGTTTGACCGACGCGACGCAAGTCCGAGACAGCATCATGCAAATGGGCAGGCAATCCCGTGTAATCAGCTTTGATCTGGCCGACCGTAGCGCCGCGCAAAACACGCTTGAAGCCGACATATTAGCCCACGGCGCTTATTACGGCGTGGTGTGCAATGCAGGCCTGACACGGGACAACGCCTTTCCTGCGATGAGCGGGGAAGATTGGGATCTGGTCTTACGCAGCAATCTGGACGGTTTTTACAATGTGCTCAGCCCGCTGGTCATGCCGATGATCCAACGGCGCAAACCGGGACGCATCGTTACGCTGTCATCGGTCTCAGGACTGATCGGCAACCGGGGCCAAGTTAATTACAGCGCCGCCAAGGCAGGCATCATCGGCGCCACCAAGGCATTGGCAGTGGAATTGGCGAAACGCAAAATCACGGTAAATTGCGTGGCTCCCGGCCTGATCGAAACTGACATGATGCAAGATCTGCCCTTGGATGAAATAGTCTCGACCATTCCCGCAAGACGTTTGGGAACCACGGACGAAGTCGCCGCGCTGGTGGTTTTCCTGATGTCGGAAGACGCAAGCTACATCACCCGCCAAGTTATTTCAGTTAATGGAGGCATGTTTTGAGCCGACGCGTAGTAGTTACCGGCATGGCCGGCTTTTCTCCGATCGGCAACGATTGGGACGAGATGCGCGCAAAGCTCCAGTCCTACAGCTCGGGCATACGCTATTTGCCGGAGTGGGAGAAGTACAACGGCCTACTGACCCGCCTGGGCGCTACGGTAGAAAACTTCAACCTGCCTGCCCATTACACCCGCAAGAACACCCGCAGCATGGGACGTGTCTCTTTGCTGGCCACCCGCGCCACGGAACTGGCTCTGACCGATGCAGGATTGCTCGGTGATCCCGTCGTCAGCAGCGGGCGACTCGGCGTAGCCTACGGTTCTTCGGTGGGTTCGACTCCGGCCATCGCCGATTTCGGCAGAATGCTGATAAACCATGACATCGGCAATCTCAACGCGACCACCTATCTTAAAATGATGGGCCACACCAGTGCGGTAAATGTGGCCCTGTTTTTCCAGGTGCGCGGGCGGGTCATCCCTTCCGTCAGCGCCTGTACCTCCGGCAGCCAGGGCATAGGTTTCGCCTACGAGGCCATCAAATTCAGCCTACAGGATGTGATGTTGGCAGGCGGGGCGGAAGAACTTTGCCCGACTGAGGCGGCGACCTTCGACGCCTTGTACGCCACCAGCACCCGCAATGATGAGCCCCAGCTCACCCCCCGTCCCTTCGACCGCGACCGCGACGGGCTGGTGCTCGGCGAAGGAGCCTGCACTTTGGTGTTGGAAGAATTGGGCCGCGCTCTGGATCGGGGCGCTCATATCTATGCCGAGGTAGCGGGTTTTTCCACCAATGTCGACGGCTCCCACATCACCCAGCCCCACGCAGAAACGATGCAGGTGGTCATGCGTCAAGCTTTAATGGATGCTGATCTCGAACCCAATCAAATCGCTTATGTCAGCGCACACGGTACCGCCACCGAACTGGGCGACATCGCTGAAAGCCAAGCCACACATTCAGTATTCGGCTGCAAAACCCCCATCAGCAGCATTAAAAGCTACACCGGACATACCTTGGGGGCTTGCGGGGCTTTGGAAGCCATGGCCGCAATCCACATGATGAGGGAAGGCTGGTTCCACCCGACGCTCAACCTTGAGCATCCAGACCCCCGTTGTGCCGATCTCGATTACATCATGGGTGAAGGACGCAATATTGATGCCCCATACGTGATGAGCAATAACTTTGCGTTCGGCGGCATCAATACTTCGCTGGTCTTTAGTCGCTGGAA
>JANYKK010000215.1 GCA_025361585.1 Methylobacter sp.
TCAGAATCGTTGGCATAACGCCAGTTGGTTTCTGATTGGGGCTCTACGCCGCCTGAGCCGCAGAAAACGCCGATACCACCATCAAGAACTTTCAGTGAACGATAAACTTCAATAGTAAAGTCAACGTGCCCTGGGGTGTCGATGATATTGAAACGGTAGTCTTTCCAGAAACAGGTAGTCGCAGCAGACTGAATGGTGATGCCGCGCTCCTGCTCCTGTTCCATGAAGTCAGTGGTTGCCGCGCCATCGTGCACTTCACCGATTTTGTGGATTTTACCGGTAAGCTTTAAAATCCGCTCGGTGGTCGTTGTTTTACCAGCATCGACGTGAGCGAAGATGCCAATGTTTCTGTAATGCGCTAAATCTGTCATGTTTTTACTCTAAAGTTGGGCATAAAAAACTTTTTTTGGTGACTGCTCTCAATATGCATTCAAACAATGTAAGTTGAGGACTCGTACCGGGGCAGGGAGTTACGCACCATAAGCTGTCACACAACCTAAGACTGCGGTGGCGGCTAGCCATCGGAGCGGATGAAATGCGTCGGATATAGGTAAGTAGCTCAAAGCCGAGTGAGGTGCATTTATCTGAGTCACCATCGCTGCTCACTCGTCCAGCTTCGAAAGCCCACTATTTTAACCTAAAAACATTATAAAAACATAGAAAACCATGTGTTATGTTGCATTAACACAAAAATCGCCAGATCTATTTGGTTATTTGATGACGGTATATTGAATAAGGACAAGCTTGGAACCTTGACGATACAGTCTTAAGCATTTTTAGAGGCGAAAAAAGGGGTTGGGTAAAATTCTTGTATTTTGCTGCAATAATGTTGTTGGTTTTTGGGGATTGCCTGCAAGGACAGTATTTGTTCCTCAGCAACTGCTCCTGCGTCGCCTAAAGCGCCTACTGTTGGTGCTCTACTACACGCCATCCATGACGCTATGCAATATCTGCATTCACTACATCCATGTGGATTATGTCGGCAAGAGGGTTAGCCGTCGGGGCTGGCGATCAAGACCGTGCAAATCCAATATTGAAGAGATGTTGCCTAAAAATAGCTTAAGTGGAGTTTTATCTGGTTATGATTATGCTGATCTATCAGTAAATTTCCGTAAAGCAGCTATATTTACTGACACGTTATTGTAAAATGTTCGATTAAACACGGTGGACTCCAGATTATGATTGTCGCTGATATTATGACCGCTAACCCGGTTACCGTTAACATGGATACCGACCTATTGATGATAAAGGAAATTTTTGACCACGTTTATTTTCATCATTTGTTGGTTGAAAATGAATCGGATAACACTTTTGTCGGGGTTATTTCGGATCGCGATTTGTTGAGCGCTTTAAGTCCTTATATCCATACGGCGGCAGAAACGTGGCGTGACAAAGAAACTTTAACAAAACGCGCTCATCAGATCATGTCGCGTCAGGTTGATACGGTGACACCTGTCACGGACTGCAATATTGCTGCACAAAAAATGTTGGATGCGGATATATCCTGCCTGCCTGTGGTCGGCGACGACAATGTTATTCTGGGTATTGTTACCTGGAAAGATTTCTTAAGAAACTATTTAAAGCGACAGTCGCCTTAAAATTATAAACATCCCGATATGAAACATGATTAGCGTAATGGACGGAATCAACAACAGAAGTAAAAAAATCGTCTTTGTCAGCGCGAGTCTATGTCGTTTGCGTTGGCAGGGCTTAACTAAGGCATTGCCGGTAAGAAATAAATGACATCACAGAACGACCCTCTAAGTCTCAGTATAATCGACATAGATCAGCTGGAAATAATTCCCCCAAAAGTTATAGCGGAGCCGCTTACGCTTAATGGTTGGACGCATGTGTTGTGCAATGAAGAAATGCCGATATTTTCCAATACGGCGCTCAGTATCCATGATATTTTAAGCGATGACAGAAAAGGCGCGATGGAATTGGCCTCTGTTATTTTGCAGGATCCAAATCTGACCGTTAAATTATTAAAAGTCAGTAACACACCTCATTACAACCCAACGCGTCAGAAAATGGTGACGGTGTCGCGTGCCATTATTATGATTGGTTCCGATGTTATTCGTGAATTAACACTGGTTTGCGCCTTTTTTGAATCTATTCTATCCGCGATTAATAAACATCAGGCCAACGAAGAAATAGCCCAGGCCATTCATGCTGCGGTACACGCAAAGTCTATAGCCATGGCGACGAACGATAAATCACCCGAAGAGGTTTTTATTGCTACGTTACTTAACCATATTGGCAGCATTTCTTTTTGGTGCTTTTGCGGCGGTCAGGGTGAGCGCATTCAAGCACTGATAAACAAAGAAAATTACAGTAGCGAAGAAGCAGAGAAAAAAGTGCTGGGCTTTAAATTGACCGATCTGGGCGCTTCTTTAAGTAAGGCGTGGAAATTAGGCAGCTTGGTTGAAGAATCGATCAAGCCCAAGGCCTTGTCAAAAAATCCCAGAGTAGGTTTGGTTCATTTGGGGTATGAAATTACCGAGGCGCTAAAAGAGGGTACCGGTTCAAAAAAATACGAAGCTTGCGTCAAGAAAATCGAAGCGCTTACCAATCAATCCAAAAAAGTTATCATTGAAAAGCTTCAAAACAATACCGCAACCGCAGCTGACATCGCCAGTCAATTTGGAGCGACCGACGCCGCCAAAATTCTTCAAAGCGGCCTAAATCAAGAGGTTGTCGAGGAGGAGCCTCCTCCAGTCATTAATAAAAAAGAACTGCAACTTCAAATTTCACAGGATATAACGTCAATAATCAGCAGTCAGTTTGACATTAACCTGTTGCTGGAAACGGTGCTTGAGGGAATTCACCGGGGCATTGGCATGGATCGAACTATTTTTTCCCTGTTGGGTGCCGATAAAAAGATCCTTAAAGAAAAGTTGTCTTTGGGCTGGCGCAAAGAAATGTATGACCAAAAAGTCATTTTCAATATCTCTGAAATACCGCACAACCTTTTCTTTTATGCCCTGTCCGGCACCCAGGCTTTTTGGGCTAAACCCTCAGATGATGCCAAGTTGTATCATCTCCATGACATTAGCGTGATTGGGAAAAACGAATGTTTTATGATGCCGGTTTTTTCCAACAAGATACCGATCGGTTTGATTTATGCTGACCGCGGGTTGACTGACCAACCGTTAACCGAAGAAGATTTTACTGCCTTTAAATATTTTGCCCAGCAGGTCAATATTGCCCTTATGCTTTATCGCGTACAGCGCAGTTAAAGAGGCTGCCAGGCAGATGGTCGGGCAGGGATGTTGCAATGTTGATTGAGTAGCTTGGTAAAATAGTCGCGGCTGATTTCCTCGGCACCTAGGCTTGCCAAGTGTCCGGTATGCACTTGGCAATCTATCAGCTGGTAGCCCCAGGACTTAAGCTGTTGAACCAGGGTTGCAAAGGCCACTTTAGAGGCATCAGTTTTAGTGTGAAACATCGATTCGCCAAAAAAAACCTGCCCCAATGCAACACCGTATAGCCCTCCCACCAGTTCACCATCTAACCAAGTCTCAACCGAATGAGCAAATCGGGCTTGGTGCAGTTGCCTATAAGCAGCGTTTATTTCTGTTGTTATCCAAGTACCAGTCGCGTCCTTTCGTGAATTAGCGCAGGCTGCAATAACATCATCAAAAGCTTGGTCAAAGGTTACGATAAAGCTATTTTTACGTAGGGTTCTGCGCAAACTGCGGGATATAACCAGTTTGTCGGGAAATAAAACCAAGCGGGGATCCGGCGACCACCACAAGATAGGTTCGCCGGGGTTGTACCAGGGGAATATGCCGTGCCGATAGGCGTTTAATAGCCGGGTTTGAGACAAACAACCGCCGACTGCCAGTAAGCCGTCCGGTTCTAGGAGGGCTTTGTTTGTCGAGGGGAAATCTTGTTCGGGGTTATTCGGATCGAGAACAGTTAGTTGCATATGGAAGGCAATCACCACGAAGACACGGAGAGCACGAAGTTGTTACTCTGTTTTTCTTCTTCGTGGTGAATCAAGACTTTAATAGCCTGTTTATCAGTATTCAGCCGACTAATTCATCAAGGAATTTTTCTGCATCCAGCGCCGCCATACAGCCTGCGCCCGCAGAGGTAATGGCTTGCTTGTAGACGGAGTCCATTACATCGCCCGCAGCAAACACGCCTTCAACACTGGTTGCGGTGGCGTTGCCGTGTATGCCGCTTTTGACTTTGACGTAGCCGTGCTCCATATCCAGCTGCCCCTCGAAAATTCCGGTATTGGGCGTATGGCCGATGGCGATAAACACGCCATGTACATCCAGTTCCTTGGTCGATCCATCCAGGGTGTTTTTGATTCTAAGGCCGGTAACGCCCATGTCGTCGCCCAGCACTTCATCCAGCTGGTGATTCCATTCGATCTCGACATTGCCGTTTTGAGATTTTTCAATCAGCTTGTCGGAAAGGATTTTTTCGGAACGGAATTTGTCGCGGCGATGCACGACGATAACCTTTGAGGCGATGTTGGCTAAATAAAGCGCTTCTTCAACCGCCGTATTGCCGCCGCCGATGACCGCAACTGGTTTATTTTTGTAGAAAAAGCCGTCGCAGGTGGCGCAGGCTGAAACGCCTTTACCTTTGAAGGCTTCCTCGGATTCCATGCCTAAATAACGCGCCGAAGCGCCGGTAGCAATAATCAGCGCGTCACAGGTATAGGTGCCTGAGTCGCCGGTTAATGTGAACGGGCGGGCGGACAAATCGGTCGTGTGTATGTGATCGAAAATGATCTCGGTAGCGAAGCGTTCGGCATGTTTGAGCATTCTTTCCATCAGATCCGGCCCTTGCAAGCCTTCAACGTCGCCGGGCCAATTATCGACTTCGGTCGTCGTCGTCAGCTGACCGCCTTGCTGCATGCCGGTAATGATGACCGGCTTCAGGTTGGCGCGAGCGGCGTAGATTGCAGCCGTATAACCGGCAGGGCCGGAACCGAGAATCAAAAGACGACAATGTTTGGAATTACTCATTAAAAATCCTGTGTAGATGGGGGTAAGGATCAATTTATTATGAAGATGAAAGCGTGTTTCGTAAACAGTTTTATCGGCAAAAGCCTATGGATGTGTGGAAAGTGCGAGTTGTAGTTTATTGCTGATATTATTAATGTGAAACATTTCATTATTGATCTATAATCATGTTTTATGGGTAATTTATTATGACGAGTTGTTGAGTATGGCTGCTGTGATGGAAGAAAAGACCTTTCGCGGTTTGCGTGAAGTTGCTTTATTAGGCTTCATTGCAGGCGCATTATTTTTTTTAATTTCGCTGATCACGTTTAGCAACGAGGATGCGGGCTGGACGCATAGCGGATCAGTGCAGAGCATCTCCAATGCTTGCGGCGTTTTCGGCGCGTGGATCGCCGATTTCATGCTCAGCTGTTTTGGCTTGGCGGCTTACCTGTTTCCGGTCATTATTTTCTGGCAAGGCTATCTAATCTACACGCAGGGCAGACAAGGCCGCGAAAAAACGATTATCGCGCTGCAATGGGTAGGTTCTATCGCGACCATTATTTCCGCTTCTGCGTTAATGAATTTGTATCTGTTAAGAATCGGCGTTGAACTGCCCAGCAACACCGGCGGTATTTTAGGCCAGGAAACCGGCAATGCATTGCTGGTGGTGCTCGGTAATTCGGGGGCGACATTATTCCTGTTGGTGGTTTTATTGGCCGGTGTGACCTTGGTAACCGGGCTGTCATGGATAGCGTTGATAGACATTATCGGCAAATGTACCGTGATTATTTGTCGAGTTTTGTGCGGCGGCGTTTTGGCCTTGTTGCAGGATCGCTCGGTCAAGCGGACACAGGAGCGGGTTAATAATCCTGTAAAATCGGAATTTAAGAGAAGAGTCGGTGCCAAAGCCATTCCCGATAGCGAAAAGCCGGTAGAAAAGCAGGTCAAGAACAGCTTTCCGCCCAAAAAACAACCGACTATTAAATATGACGCCAGCAAAGGCGTATTGCCTTCCCTGGAGTTGCTCGATCACCGCGATACCCGCGTCATAGGCTATTCACAAGCCGAATTGGAAGATATGTCGCGTTTGGTGGAAGATATTCTGGCTGATTTCAACGTCGCCGTCACTGTCGTCGGTTTTTATCCTGGGCCGGTTATCACCCGATTTGAATTGCAACCTGCGGCAGGCGTAAAAGTCAGCCGCATCAGCACACTGTCCAAGGATTTGGCCAGAGCTTTGTCGGTCACCAGCGTACGTATCGTTGAAATTATTCCCGGTAAATCCGTAGTCGGCCTTGAAATTCCCAACCGGGAACGGGAAATGGTGACTTTGCGCGAATTATTGGTGTCGGCGCCGTTTGAAAAATCTAAATCCTTGCTGACTCTGGCGATGGGCAAGGATATTTCCGGTACACCGATGGTTGCCGATCTTGGAAAAATGCCTCATGCACTGGTGGCTGGCACCACCGGTTCCGGTAAATCGGTCGCCATCAATACCATGATTCTCAGTCTGCTTTATAAAGCCACGCCGGAACAGGTGCGCTTGATCATGATCGACCCGAAGATGTTGGAATTATCGGTTTACGAAGGCATTCCGCATTTATTGACCCCTGTCGTAACCGACATGAAGGAAGCCAGCAACGCGCTACGCTGGGCGGTTGCCGAAATGGAAAGACGCTATAAATTAATGTCCAAGATGGGCGTACGAAACCTTGCCGGATTCAATCAGTTGGTGGAGGATGCGGCGGCAAGAGGCGAGACTATCAGAGACCCAATGTTCCAAATGATCAACCCGCTGGAAGAAGGAGAAGAGTATCCCACTTTACACACCCTGCCCAGCATCGTTATCGTTATCGACGAATTAGCCGACATGATGATGGTCGTCGGAAAAAAAGTTGAAGAGCTGATCGCCCGTCTGGCGCAAAAAGCTCGGGCGGCTGGCATTCATTTGATGCTGGCCACGCAGCGTCCATCGGTTGACGTATTGACCGGCTTGATCAAAGCTAACGTGCCTACCCGGATTTCATTCCAGGTATCGTCGCGTATCGACTCCCGCACCATACTCGATCAAGGCGGTGCGGAAGCCTTGCTTGGCAACGGCGACATGCTGTTTTTGCCCTCAGGCACCAGTATCCCGATCCGTGCTCATGGCGCTTTTGTCGATGACCATGAAGTGCATCGTGTGGTTGAGTTTCTAAAACAAACCGCGCCGCCTAATTACCTGGAAGACATCACCCGCGAACCGTCCGAATATTCCAGCGATGGCTATAGTATGAGCGGTGGCGGCGATTCCGAAAGCGACGCCCTGTATGACGAAGCCGTGCAATTTGTCACCGAAACCCGTAAAGCCTCAATATCCAGTGTGCAACGGCGCTTTAAAGTCGGCTACAACCGGGCAGCAACCATGATTGAAGATATGGAAGCAGCTGGCGTAGTCAGTCCTGCGGAAAGCAATGGTTCACGAGTCGTATTGGCGCCGCCGCCGGTAAGAGCTTAACCATGAACATCGCGTTAACCGGAGCCGTCATGTTACTGCTGGCGACTCTGGGAGGCGTTGTTATCGTCAGGCGCAATTCTTCCGAGCAACCGATACAGGTTAAAGCCGTGCTGTTCGGGATTTATTTCTGGGGATTAGTGTTTTTGCAGTTGGTTGTTTTCGGTTTATTGTTTTATTGGGCTAAATCAGCGGTGTAGTCAATCGAAATGCTCTGAGTTGATCAGTAGTCCGGCTTGCTGATCTTTTGCAGACAAGGTGGGCTCACCCTGGATGGGCCATTCGATGCCGATGGCAGGGTCGTTCCACGCAATGCTGCGCTCAAATTCAGGTGCCCAGTAGTCGGTAGTTTTATAGAGAAATTCCGCAGTATCCGAAACAACCAAAAAACCATGAGCGAAACCTTCTGGAACCCAAAGCGTGCGCTTGTTTTCAGCCGACAGCTCCTCGGTTACGTGCTGACCAAAAGTCGGTGAGCTGCGCCGTATGTCCACAACCACATCAAACACCGCTCCCTGAACTACGCGCACCAGTTTGCCTTGAGGTTGCCGGATTTGGTAATGCAGGCCGCGCAATACATTCTTCACTGAGCGCGAGTGATTGTCTTGCACGAAGTCCACATCCCGCCCGGTCAGTTCGGCGAATTGACGGCGGTTGTAGCTTTCAAAAAAGAAGCCGCGCTCATCGCCGAACACTTTGGGCTCGATGATCAATACGTCAGGGATGGCGCTAGGGGTAACTTTCATGGTTGTAGCCCATCTTTCAGCAAGCGTTGCAGATATTGTCCATAGCCGTTTTTAGCCAACGGCAGCGCCAGCTTTTCCAGTTGTTCCGCGTTAATGAAGCCTTGGCGATAAGCGATTTCCTCCGGGCAAGCCACCTTCAAGCCTTGCCTATGTTCGATGGTCTCGATGAAGTTGCTGGCTACAATCAGGCTTTCGTGAGTGCCGGTATCGAGCCAGGCATAACCTCGCCCCATGATTTCAACATTGAGTTGGTTGCGTTCGAGATAAATCCGGTTCAGGTCGGTAATCTCCAGCTCGCCCCGAGCGGATGGCTTGAGGTTGGCGGCAATATCGACAGCCTGATTGTCGTAGAAATACAGGCCGGTGACGGCATAATTGCTTTTAGGGATTGCGGGTTTTTCTTCCAGGCTGGTGGCACGGCCTTGCTCGTTGAAAGTTACTACGCCATAACGCTCGGGGTCTTGCACGTGGTAGGCAAAAATAGTTGCGCCTTGGTCGCGCACGGTAGCATTTTCAAGTTGAGTTTGCAGATTATGTCCATAGAAGATGTTGTCGCCTAGCACCATGGCGCTGGCAGCGTTACCGATGAAGTCTTTGCCAATGATGAAGGCCTGGGCAAGACCGTCCGGGCTGGGTTGCACGGCATATTGCAAGTTGAGGCCCCAGTCGCTACCGTCGCCGAGTAACTGCTCAAAGCGCGGCGTATCCTGCGGCGTGGAGATGATCAGGATGTCGCGAATGCCCGCCAGCATTAAGGTGCTGAGCGGGTAGTAGATCATCGGTTTGTCGTAAATCGGCAGCAGTTGCTTGGAGACTACTTTGGTCACCGGGTACAACCGGGTGCCGGAACCGCCGGCCAATATAATGCCTTTGCGTGGGGTCATAATTGTTTCTCAAGAATTTCAGTGAGCATACGGGTGACGCCGTTTTGCCAATGGGGTAGAGCCAGTCCGAAGGTGTTTTGAAGTTTGTGGGTATCCAGGCGCGAGTTTTTAGGGCGAGGGGCGGGCAATGGGAATGCGCTGGCAGGTATGGGCTGAATGGCTTCCGGCGCAACCTTGATGTTGATACCGGCCAGGCGGGCATATTCAATGACGAAACTGGCGTAGCCATGCCAGGAGGTCTCGCCCCCTGCAACCATGTGATACAGGCCGCTTACCTCAGGGCGTTGCAAGGCTGTGCGAATGGCGTGCGCGGTTACGTCCGCCAGCAAATCGGCGCCGGTGGGAGCGCCGATCTGGTCGTTGATGACATTCAGGCTGTCTCGCTCTTGTGCGAGTTTCAACATGGTTTTGGCGAAGTTGCCGCCGCGTGCCGCATAAACCCAACTGGTGCGAAAGATCAGATGCTGGCAGCCCGATACGATTATGGTTTGTTCGCCTTCCAGTTTGGTTTTGCCGTAAACACTCAAGGGGGCGGCAGCATCGGTTTCCAGCCACGGCGCGTCGCCGCTGCCGTCAAATACATAGTCGGTGGAGTAATGAACCAGCCACGCTCCGCTCCGTTTGGCTTCCTGGGCCAGAATGCTCGGCGCCAACGCATTGATGGTGTGGGCGAATTCCGCCTCGCTTTCGGCTTTATCGACGGCGGTATGTGCGGCGGCATTGACGATGACGTTCGGGGCGACGGCGCGAATGGTTTGTGCAATGCCTTCCAGGTTGGTGAAGTCGCCGCACAGTTCCTGGCTATCGGCATCCAGAGTCACCAGCTCACCCAAGGGGGCAAGGCTACGTTGCAACTCCCAGCCGACTTGGCCGCCTTTGCCGAATAGCAGGATTTTAAAAGGCGTCATGCGGCGCGTCCTGTATAGTTCTTTTCTACCCATTCCCGGTAAGTACCGGATTGGACGTTGGCTACCCAGTCTTGGTTTTCCAGATACCACTGCACGGTTTTGCGTATGCCGGTGTCGAAGGTCTCGGCGGGCTTCCAACCAAGTTCGCGCTCTATTTTGCTTGCGTCAATTGCATAGCGGCGATCATGGCCGGGGCGATCTGTAACGTAGGTAATTAGATTCCGGTAGCTGGATAATGGCGACTGGGTATTAGAAAGTGGCCGCAGCTCGTCAAGGATGCCGCAAACCGTGTGAACGATGTCGATGTTGGGTTTTTCGTTCCAGCCGCCTATGTTGTAGACCTCGCCGACTTTGCCAGCTTCCAGCACCCGGCGTATCGCGCTGCAATGGTCTTTGACGTAGAGCCAGTCGCGGATTTGTTGCCCATCGCCGTACACAGGCAGCGGTTTGCCTGCAAGCGCATTGACGATCATCAGCGGAATGAGCTTTTCCGGAAAATGAAACGGGCCGTAATTGTTGGAGCAATTGGTGGTTAGCACCGGCAAGGCGTAAGTGTGGTGGTAGGCGCGCACCAAGTGGTCGCTGGCGGCCTTGCTTGCGGAGTACGGGCTATTGGGCTCGTAGCGGTGAGTTTCGGTAAAGGCCGGGTCGTCTTTAGCGAGAGAGCCGTAGACTTCATCGGTGGAAACGTGCAGGAAGCGAAAGTTTTGCTTGGCTTCGTCTTGCAGATTGTTCCAATAAGCGCGCACCGCCTCCAGCAGTCGGAAGGTGCCGACGATGTTGGTTTGGATGAAATCTTCCGGGCCGTGGATGGAGCGGTCCACATGGCTTTCGGCGGCGAAATTGATGATAGTTCTAGGTTGATATTGAGCTAGCAGACTGTCTACCAGAGCGGAATCGGCGATGTCGCCTTGCACGAAAATATGCCGCTCATCCCCGGACAGCGAGGCGAGATTCTCGCAATTACCTGCGTAGCTTAGTACATCGAGGTTGATGACCGGTTCGTCGGATTGTGCCAGCCAATCCAATACAAAATTCGCACCGATAAATCCGGCTCCGCCTGTTACTAAAATCATTCAATATGCCTGAAAAATACCTGTTGGCGCCCAACAAAGTTGGCGCGCTACCCTACCTGACTATAATTAGGCGTATTTTAACCTACGACAGGGGGCAACACCATTAAGATAAGATTAAGTTAAGCGCATTGGCAACATAAGTGCGGGCCGCACCCGCGACATTTAGACAGTAGTTGCAGCATTTTAGCGGTATGGTTCGCCCCTACGCCGTTTAATTGGATGGCATTGCGATAGGATGGGGGACAAGTTATTTAGACTGCTAACTGTCCTTCTTTTTAAAGTCTCTCACCGCTACAAAGCCAATCACCAAAACCAATAATCCGGCAATCATCACCAGTATTTTAGTCACCGGAAACCCCACCAAAAATACAAAGCGTTGCTGCTGTCTATTACCGGATACATCCTGTAACGTAACATTAAGCCGGTAGATGCCGCGCTGGCTAATGGCTTGCGAGATTGAAGCAAGACCCGCTTGTTCAGGCTGCTGTTTAATCGCGGTAAAAGCCTGAGTGGGGTTTAACCATGAAGTCAATGCCGCCAACTCCAAAGTGACCAGAGTCTTTTCCTGTCCTTCTGCCAACGGTTCTACCGCCAGTACTGTCTGTCCAAGTCCAGGAAAAAAATGGCAGAAGTGTTTGCCTTCCAACTCCGGTTGGAATTGGTAACCGCTGATTCGTAATCGGGTATCGCCCACGCTCAGGAAACAACTGTTGTTGTGATCGACTCCGTTATGGGCAAATGCCGATTGATAAGTCATTAAGCTGAAAAGTGCGCCGAACAGCAACAGTGTCATCAAACGTTTCAAAATACGTCCTGTCAATGCAAAAAGGTTAGTGTAGCAATTTATTGAACAGCCGATGAAGCCGTCACTAAAATTTAATCCGATCAACTGCTCATCAATGCTAGAATTTTGCGCTATAAAATCTATTTTTCTTTCCGTTATTTCTGGAGCATCAATGGGCCCTCATTACTTGAACCGTTTTTTCACCCCAAAATCCGTTGCTATTGTTGGTGCATCCGAACGCGAGGCTAGCGTAGGTTACCGGTTGCTGCTCAACATGCAGGAAGCGGGCTTTAAAGGTGGGCTTTATCCAGTCAACAACAAACGTGAAACTTTATTAGGGCTAAAAGCTTATCCCGATCTTAACTCGGTACCCGAGGATCTCGATCTGGTGGTGATCGCCACGCCTGCACCCAGTGTCCCCGGCGTGATGCGCCAGTGCGGCGAAAAAGGCGTCACGTCCGTGATTATTATCAGCGCCGGTTTCGGCGAACTGGGCGTGGAAGGCAAACGGCTGCAACAGGAGGTTCTGGACATCGCCCACCGCTACAGCATTCGCATCATCGGCCCGAATTGTCTGGGCGTGATTCGCCCTAGCGGACAGCTTAATGCCACCTTCGGCGACGGCACGGTTAAGGACGGCAATCTGGCGCTATTGTCGCAATCCGGCGCGGTGTGTACGGCGATTCTGGATTGGGCCAAGTCCCAGGACATCGGCTTCTCAACGGTAGTATCGATGGGCGGCGCGGCGGATATTGATTTCGGTGAAGTGCTGGATTACTTGGCGACGGACAGTAAAACCACCGGTATTTTGATGTATGTCGAAGGCATACGCGATGCCCGGCGTTTTTTGAGCGGCTTAAAAGCCGCGGCGCGACTAAAACCTGTGATTCTGATTAAGTCAGGCCGTCACGAGGCTGGCTGCAAGGCCGCAATGTCGCATACCGGTGCGATGGTCGGCGGCGACAATGTGTTCGATGCGGCGATTGCGCGAGCCGGTGTGGTCAGGGTATACAGTATCAACGAATTGTTTTCCGCGGCCCGTGTTTTGGCCAACAATTACGTAGTCAAAAAAGACCGGCTGGCGATCATCACCAACGCAGGCGGCCCCGGCGTGATGAGCACCGACCGCGCCGAAGATGTCGGCGTGCAAATGGCGGAACTGAGTCCCGCCAGCATCGCCGTGCTGGACGAGGTGTTGCCGGTGCACTGGTCTCATGCCAACCCGGTCGATATTCTGGGCGATGCGACATCCGAGCGTTACCAGAAAGCGTTGGAAATCTGTCTTAAAGATAAAAATATCGACGGCATACTGGTGATTTTGACGCCACAGGCGATGACCAATCCGACCCAAGTCGCCGAATGCGTCATCGAAGCCGCAAAGACCAGCAAAAAGCCGGTACTGGCATCATGGACAGGTGGCGCGCGGGTGCAAGCAGGCCGCGATTTGTTTGCCAACAGCAAGGTAGCCCATTTCAGCACCCCGGAAATCGCCGTCGATGCGTTTTCATTCCTGGCCAGCTATACCCAGAATCAAATTCTGCTGAAACAAATTCCTTCCCCTACAGATGAATTGGCGATGCCCGATGTTGCCGGGGCGCGTTTGATTATCGAGCGGGTGCTTGCCGAAGGCCGCCAAGTGTTAACCGCGCAGGAAGCCAAAGCCATCCTGGCCGCGTTCCATATTCCGGTCAACCAGACCATCAAGGTTTCCAGCGCCAAGGATGCGATGATTGCCGCCGAAACGCTACGCTTCCCGGTGGTATTGAAAATCAATATGGCCGAGTTCAGCCATAAATCCGACATCGGCGGGGTGCGGCTTAACATCGGCAGCGTTCAGGAAGTTTCGCGCCATTTCATGGAAATGGAAGCGGCGATTAAAGAAAAACACCCCGAGATTACCGAAGTCGGCATGACCGTCGAACCGATGTTTAAATCCGCCAGCGGCCGCGAGCTGATGATCGGCGTGGTCAGGGATCCGGTATTCGGCCCCGCGATCAGTGTCGGTTTGGGCGGCACGATGGTGGAAATTTTGCAGGACAATGCCGTCGCCCTGCCGCCGCTCAATGCCTATATGGTTGAGCAGATGATCGCCAAAACCAAGGCGGCCAGATACTTGGAAGCATTCCGGCAATTGCCACCGGCCAATAAACAAGCCTTGGTGGATGTGCTGCTGAATGTATCAACCATGGTCAGCGAACTGCCGGAGATTTTGGAGCTGGACATTAACCCCCTGATCGTCGATGAGCGCGGCGTCATAGCGGTCGATGCCCGCATTAAAGCGCAAACATCGCACCAGCTTTCCTCTTATTCGCACATGGCGATCCATCCTTATCCGCATGAGCTAATCCAGCAATATCAATTAACCAATGGCAACAATATTACCATCAGGCCGATCCGACCCGAAGATGCAGGCATGGAAAAGGACTTTGTCCACCGCCTGTCCGAGCGCACCAAATATTTTCGC
>JANYKK010000226.1 GCA_025361585.1 Methylobacter sp.
GCCGGTACCGGCGGGCTTGTAATATAGCCTTGATACAAATCGCAATTTCTCTCCTTCAAGAACGCCAGCTGCTCAGGTGTTTCCACGCCTTCGGCCAGGACTTTGAAACCCAGAATATGCCCCATCGCAATAATGGTGGCGGCAATTTCCATATCGTCTTGCAGGTGTGGAATATCGTCGATAAAACTTTTGTCGATTTTCAGCACATCCAGCGGGAAGTGTTTCAGATAGGCCAGTGACGAAAAACCGGTGCCGAAATCGTCAATGGCAAGACGAATACCCTGAGCGCGTAACGTGTTCAGAAGCTCCATCACATTGTTATGGTTTTCCAATAATCCGCTTTCAGTCATTTCCAATTCCAGGCACTCGGCTGGAAATCCGGTCTCTCTTAAACAGGTAGCTACCAAAGCGCTAATATCCCCGCGACGGAATTGCTGGGGGGAAACGTTGACTGCCAGAGTTAGCAGCGGCAAACCAGCATCCAGCCAGCAACGGCCTTGGAGACAAGTTTCCCGCAGCACCCATGCGCCAATTTCCAAAATCAGCCCGGTTTCTTCGGCTATCGGGATAAACCGTAACGGCGGAATCAAGCCTTCTACCGGGTCTTGCCAACGCACCAATGCCTCTGCGCCAACTATGCGCCCACTGGCAATATCGACTTGCGGCTGGTAGAAAATGCGCAGCTCCCCCTGTTCTATCGCCCGGCGCAGCCGCGTTTCCAAAGCAATGCGCTCACGGGCTGCGACCGTCTGGTCTTCGGAAAAGTAAGCGTAGCAGCCGCGCCCTTGATCCTTGGCCTGATAAAGCGCGGCATCGGCGTGATCCATCAGCACTTCATAACTGGCGCCGTGCTCAGGGTACAGACTGATACCGATGCTGGCGCCAATCTGCACATCGTTGCTCTGGGTGAGCTGAAAAGATTTGCTTAAGGCGTGAATGATTTCTGTAGCCACCCGTGCCGCATCTTCTGCGTGGGCAATGTCTTCCAGCAGCACGACAAACTCATCGCCACCGAGACGCGCCACAATATCTACATCTCGCAACCTCGCCGAGATGCGTACAGCGACCTGTTTCAGTAACTCGTCGCCTGCCAAATGGCCCAAACTGTCATTGACCGCTTTAAAGCGATCCAGATCAAGCATTAGCAGCGCCAAGCGTTTGCCGTCGCGTCGTTCTACTTCGATGCTGTGTTTAAGCCGCTCCAGCAACAAACGACGGTTGGGCAGTTTGGTGAGCTGGTCATAAAAAGCCAGCTGTTTGATCTCTTCTTCGGCGGCCTTGCGCGAGGTAATATCGGAGAAAGAAGCAACATAATGATTGACCTGTGCGTTCTTGTCATCGGGATCCTTCACTGCTGTAATAATAATCCATTCCGGGTACACCTCGCCGTTTTTACGACGATTCCATATTTCGCCCTGCCATGCGTCGGTGCGATTGATGCTATCCCACATTGCGGCATAAAAATCCCTGTCATGCCGTCCCGAACTAAGCAAGTTAGGGGTTTTGCCAATAACTTCCCTGGCGCTGTAACCGGTGATCCGGGTAAAGGCTTGGTTGACCTTGAGAATAACATTGTTGCCATCGGTGACCAGCATCGCATCCTGCAATTCGAAGGCGGTGGCGGCGATGCGAAGATCGACCTCATTCTGCTTTTGATTGGTGATGTCGGTAATAAAGCCATGCCAAAGCACGGAACCGTCCGCCTGCCGTTGAGGCAGTGCATTGCCGAACAACCACACCTGCTCATCATCAAACTGCAAGCGGTATTCCTGACGCCAGGGCGTTAAATCTTGCGCCGACGTCCTGAAGGAAGTCTTGAAGTTTTCCAGATCATCAGGATGCAGCGTAGCCAATATCTTACTCGCGTCTTCGCTGACTTCTTCCGGGCTGACCCGGTAAATAGTACGTATGGCCTCATTGGCGTAAGGAATGCAGGAATGGCCGTCGGGAAACAGTTGAAACTGGAACACCAACCCCGGCACCTGACTGGCAATTTTCTGAAGACGATCCAGCGCATCCTGGCTAGCCTGCTCAGCCTTCTTGCGGTCAATCACTTCTTTTGCCAGCTGCATCGCGCGTGCAGAAAGCGCATCGAACATCGAAAGCATGGTTTCGATCAATTGCTTCATCGCCCCGCTCATTTCCTGGTCGGCTTGCGCCTTGGCCTGCTCCAACGGTGTGCCTGATTGCACCGCCAGTACCACTTTGGCCATGCGCATATCGGTATCCAGAATATGAAAAGCCAGCCATTGGGTCAAAAAGGTGAGAATTTCCTCAATCACCTGATCCAGCGGCCTGCGGGTTTTTTCACCCATTATCTTGTTTACGGTAGTCAGGAATCGCCGGTGATCGTCTTTATGCTTGGTTTCCCAGGCATCTTCAGGAAAGACCGTATGCCAGATGCTTTCTTCGGCCTGAAAATGGTAAATAGCGTATTCCGCGAGATCATTGAAAACATTATTCAATGTGGGTACATCGGATTGATAAGCCAAATGACCGGCCAGCACATTTAACAGCTCAACCAGTTTTTGGTGCTGCTCATCGATCAGCGGGACGCCAACCTCAAAATTCTTATTCCATGGAAAAACTTCAACTGAATACATAGTGTTCTCATCCAACCTAAATATTCGGTCGGAATTTTGTAGTGAAAATTAAAAAGCTTGCTTGATTATATAAGAGCTTTGGCTGATTTGGCTTTATACAATCTGGTTTTTGAAACCCGGCCCAGGCCTAGTTGTTGCGTTAATGCTGTTAGTATAGCTTTGATTTCTGACGCAACCAGTTTTAGTGATAAAATGAAAACCGACCCGATATAACCACTACAGCGGAAAACCAGAACCATGACCCCTCATCCAGTCGAAGCAGCACCTTCTACCGACATCTTTTCCTCGACCTTTTTGATCGGCAATGTTGGCGCACCGTTTGTGATCGGACTGGCGGCCGGCTATTTCGCAAAAAAAATGTTGCGCACCGCCTTATTTTTGGGAGGGGCGGCCATCGTGCTGCTATTTGTTGCGGAATATTACGACATCATCGATATCACCGACGAAAAGCTGCAACATGCCGCCACTGCCGCGACCGAAGCTGCAAAAAGCTCAGGCAGCTTTTTGGTTGACCGCCTGACCCGCATTACCACCAAAGGCGTCAGCGCGGTTGGAGGATTTTTTGTCGGATTTAAGCTGGGCTGATTCCAACACATGATCGCGCTTACCACCCTCTTTAAATGTCTGGCCGATGAGACACGCCTGCGCTGCGTAGTTTTTCTGCATAAACAAGGTAGACTCTGCGTTTGCGAGTTGACCCATGCCCTGGATTTATTGCAGCCTAAAATTTCTCGCCACCTTGCACAATTACGCCAGAGCAACCTGCTGCAAGACAGCCGCGAAGGACAGTGGGTGTATTACCAGATCAACCCTGAATTGCCGGGCTGGGTGTTCGAAATTCTAGATGTCGCCGCCAAACAGTTTACGGCCAATACCAAAGACCTCGTCCAGCTACAGGCAATGGGTGACCGCCCCGATCTAGCGAAGTATTGCGGCTGATTTTTTTGCCTTATAATATTCGTTTATACAAATATATAGATATAAAGAGTAAGCCATGTTAAACGTTCTGATCTTGTGTACCGGAAATTCCTGCCGAAGCATCCTGGGCGAAGCGCTGATTAATCATCTGGGCGGCGGCCGATTTCGGGCTTTCTCGGCCGGCAGCCATCCGACCGGCAAGGTTAACCCTAACGCGCTGGCAACCTTAGCCCGCCACGGCATCCCGACCGAGGGATTTACCAGCCAATCCTGGGATGAATTCGACGACAAAGGCATCGATATTGCAATTACCGTTTGCGACAACGCTCACGGAGAAGTATGCCCTGTTTATCTTACCGGTGCGATCCGCGCGCATTGGGGCTTGCCCGATCCCGCCCATGTCACCGGCAGCCCGGAAGTCATTGAAGCGGCTTTTGAGACAACCTATGCAGCCCTGGAAAAACGGATACAGCAGATGTTGGCGTTGCCGGTTGATGCGATGTCCGGGGTGGAATTGGCTGATGCGTTAAATAAGATCGGCACAGAAACTCTTTCTGATTAGCAGCGCCACGTTGTCGTTTACCGCCGCAGGCAATAACTTCGAGTTGGCCATCGCGGTAACCGTAGCGGTTTTCGGCCTGCAATCCGGGCAAGCTTTTGCCGCTGTCATAGGGCCTTTGGTGGAGGTTCCGGTGTTGATCGGCTTAGTCAGGGCGGCGTTTTACTTCAGGCAACGCTTTCGTCTTGTCTAGTTTTATGCAGACAAAGCTCACACCCCTTGCCTACATCTGACCTCATGGATGGAGGAAATGCAGCAGAATGACAATCACTGCCATGCAGGCAAAGCTTCCGCTCCTGCTCACGCCCCTTGCCTACATCCCTGTAGGCAAAAAAAATGCGGCTGATTAGGCCGCATTAGAGAAGGATATAAAACTCTGAATTCCGAGGAGGAAGTTTGCATCTCAAGAGTTGTGCGTATCTTAGTAAAAATACCTAGATGATGGAATGTGGCAAATTGCCGCGTGTCAGATTGTCGCAGAGCTAGTTGATTTTGTCTCAAACTCCGACTTGCCTAAACGACATACAAATCTTCCTCTCATGCCCTGCCCCTTACCTGCATAATTCTAGAAAAATCATTTGATCCACGAAAAACAAAAAAAGCACGAAAATATTCAAAGAGATACCAAGTTGTGAATGGCCACCCAAATGGTTGTGGACATTGTAGGGGCGACCGGCCGGTCGCCCCTACGGTAACCCGAATATATCAAATCCAACTGATTTTTTAGGATAATCCACATGGATGTGGTGAATGCTAATATTGCTTAACACCATGGATGGCGTGTAGTAGAACAATGCAGGAGCAAATACTGTCCTTGCAGGCAAAGCTTCCGCTCCCTCGGCAACTGCTCCTGCGTTGCTCTACCTCCTGCATCCATGCAGTCGAGCTCACGCCCCTTGCTTACATCCCTGTAGGCAAAAAAAATGCGGCCATTTGGCCGCATTAGAGAAGGATATAACACTCTGAATTCCGAGGAGGAAATTTGCATCTCAAGAGTTGTGCTTATATTAGTAGAAATACGTAGGCAATGGAATGTGACATATTGTCGCAGTATTTTAGTAGGTTATTATTCATCCTCCTGAGAATGAAAGAAAATGCATGCCATAACACCCCCTCATATCCCCAACTCCTGAATTTTTCGGGTCAGGGTGTTTCGACCGTAACCCAATAAAATAGCGGCTTCGTGGCGTTTGCCATGGGTAAAGTTCAATGCGGCTTTAATCAAAATGGTTTCAACGGCAGGAATGATTTGCTTGGCGATTTCGGCCTCGTTTTCAAGCAACAGCTGCTGGTCTATAAAATTTCTCAGCAAGGCTTCCCAGCCGGTTTCATCCACGTTTTTTTCCGATGAAGTCCCCAGCAACTCGGGCGGCAGGTCGTGCAGATGAATTTCCCGTCCCGACGCCATCACGGTCAGCCAGCGACAGCTATTTTCCAGCTGCCTGACATTGCCAGGCCAATCCAAGGTGCTTAAAAAAGCCTCAGCGTCAGGCTTTAAGACTTTTATTTCAGTATTCAGTTCAAGCGCCGCCTGGTTCAGAAAGTGGCGCATCAGCAAAGGGATGTCCTGCTTGCGTTCACGCAACGGCGGAATGTGAATGCGGATCACGTTTAAACGGTGGAATAGGTCTTCCCGAAACCGGCCTTGTTCCACCAACGTTTCAAGGTTTTGATGGGTGGCAGCAATAATGCGCACATCGACTTTAACCGAGGCGTACGACCCGACCGGGTAGAATTCGCCGTCGGCCAGCACACGCAATAAACGGGTTTGCAGCTCGGCGGGCATGTCGCCGATTTCATCGAGAAACAAGGTGCCGCCGTCGGCCTGCTCAAAGCGTCCGGCGCGGCGTGATTGTGCGCCGGTAAATGCGCCTTTTTCATGGCCGAACAGTTCCGATTCCATCAGGTCTTTGGGGATGGCGGCCATATTCAGCGCGATGAACGGGTTGGCCGCTCGGGGGCTGTGCCGATGCAAGGCTTTGGCGACCAATTCCTTGCCGGTTCCCGATTCGCCATTAATCAGTACTGTGATGTTGGATCGCGCCAATCTGCCTATGGCGCGGAACACCTCCTGCATCGATGGCGCTTCGCCGATAATTTCCGGCGTCGCTTCTTCAGTCACGTACGCATCCGAAGCCACCTCGATTTGCTGTTGCCGACTATGAATGCAAGCTCTATGGGCAAGATCGACGACCTCCTTAATATCAAACGGTTTGGGCAGATATTCAAACGCACCGCCGTGGAAGGCCGAAACCGCGCTTTCCAGGTCGGAATGCGCTGTCATCACAATCACCGGCAGGTTCGAATGATTTAATTGAAGTTTGTCCAAAAGTTCAAGGCCGTCCATGCCTGGCATACGAATGTCGGTAATCAGCGCATCAGGCCGATCATCCTGCAAAGCACTCAGTAACTCGACCGCATCGGAAAAACTGCGGGTGACGATACCCGCTTTTTGCAGGGCTTTTTCCACAACCCAGCGTATCGATTTATCGTCATCGATGATCCAGACAGTTTCGGATTTAGTCATTGCCGCCTTCCCCTTGCGCAGTGATCGGTAAGAAGATTGAAAACACCGTATTTCCAGGCTCGCTGCTGCATTCAATCAAGCCGTTGTGCTGGTTAATCAGCGCCTGGGCTATCGATAAGCCCAGCCCAGTGCCGTCTGCACGCCCGGTAATCATCGGATAAAAAATCCGGTTCATCATGTCGGCATCTATCCCTGGCCCGTTATCGATAATGTCGCATTTGACAGCCAGTTTATAGCGTTTGCGACCGATGGTCACCTGCCGGTGAATCCGGGTTTTGATGATAATTTCGCCTTCGCCGTTCAACGCCTGCACGGCGTTTTTGGCGATATTTAAAATCGCCTGGATCAGCTGGTCTTTATCGGCCAGCAGGTCGGGAATACTGGGGTCATAGTCGGATTTAACGGTAAGGCTGCCGCTGCACTCGGCCTGAACCAGCTGCCTGACCCGCTCCAGTACTTCGTGGATATTGATGGCCTTTTTATCGGGCAATTTGTTGGGGCCGAGCATCTTATCCATCAATCCTTGCAGGCGGTCGGACTCGGCGATGATGATCCGGGTATATTCCTTGAGTTCAGGATCGCGCAATTCCAAATCCAGCAACTGCGCCGCGCCGCGCAAGCCGCCTAACGGATTTTTAATTTCATGCGCCAAGCCCCTGACCAGCAATCTAGCCGTATTCTGTTGGGTTAATAATCGCTCTTCCTTGGATATGCGCAGATGATTATCCACTTGCTGCAATTCGACCAGAATCTCATTGACCTGCTCATCCTTCAACAACGGCGTAGCGCTAAAGTTGATGGTGAGGCTGTGCGTCATGCGATCCAAGGAAAGCTCACGGTCTACCAACGGTTCGGCCATGGTTAGGCATTGTTGTAGATTCATCAACAGTGCAGGATCGGAAGACTTGAACAACTCAGACGCGCCAAGCCCCACCAAGTGACGTGAGCTGTCGGCAAGCAAAATTTCACCGGCAGAATTAAGGTAAGTGAGGATCAAGTCACGATCAAATAACAAGATAGCGGCGTTAAGGTGATCAAGTATACGTTTATGCATGACTGGTTTTTGGTTGATTAAAGTAAGAACGTTACGGTTAACACAGCAATTTGCAGGCCGGATAGCCAAAACCAGCGCTTCTGCGGACATGAGCCAGTTATATTGCACCATTATCGCCCATTCAACTGCGCCGACACGTTATTTTTGCACCATTTTGACGCATAAAGATTCTTTTTGATTCAAGAAACCATTAAAACCAATGCGGCATACCTTTTGTTTAAGTCTCCCGTGCTGAGTAAAAAGCCACGGGACTCAGAGGGAATTATTAGAGATGCTTATCTAATTAAAGTTACAATGCCCTCGCTCAACAACAACCTGATGCATAAAAGTACGCATGAAATTCCTGATTATTGACGATGATGCCGTTGAACGCACCCTAACCGTAAAAACACTGCGCGATAAATTTGTTAACGCGCAGATCGTTGAGGTTGACAGTCGCATTGCATTTGATGAAAAAATTGTCGAAACCGATTTCGATCTGGTGATTACGGAATTCCAGCTCGGTTGGACGGATGGCTTAACCTTGTTTAAAACGATTAAATCACACCATGCCTGTTTGCCGGTCATTATGTTGACCAACTCTGGAAGCGAAGACATAGCAGCCACGGCAATCAAGATCGGCATGGCTGATTATATTGTTAAACGCAATCGTCATACCTTATTAGAAGAGATCGAACGAAGCCTGCTTGAGGCAAAAATAAAGGGGCGGCGCAGAGATAATAAATTCCAGCTGAATGGGCGAAGGGATCCTTTCATTTCCAGATTTACACGGGATTTCGCTTATTTCATCCGCATTTCCGCAGATGGCAAGCCGATATTCGAATGGCTCACAGACCCCTTAAAGCAGCTTATCGGCAATGCAACGCTCCACGCTGAATCAGCGGAACAGGCTCACGATTGGGTATTGCCAATTCACCCGGAAGATATTTCCATTATTCAAAATAGATTTAAGAAACTGCTAACGGGAGCCGAAGACATCAGCGAGTACCGGGGCATTATTAATGACGGTGAAATTCGCTATTTCAGCGATCATACCTTGCCGGTTCGCGACCCCATGGATAACAAAGTCATCCAATTATACGGCGTACTACAAGACATCACCGCCCGTCGCAAAGTTGAAGAAAAATTATCCCTGATGCAGCATGCATTCAATTCCAGCAGCAACGGTATTGTCATTACCGGCTTGGCGGATACTGACTATGCCATTATTTACGCCAATCCAGCGTTCTTGCGCATAACGGGCTATTCGATGCAGGAACTGTTGGGACATAATTGCCGGATTATGCAAAATAACGACAGGGATCAATCGGATATTGCCGAGTTACGCGCCGCATTGCAAAACAACCGCGATGCTCATGCGATTTTGCGTAATTATCGCAAAGACGGCAGTCTGTTTTGGAACGAAATCTATATCTCGCCTATAAACGACCAACAAGGCAGGATTACTCACTACGTCGGAGTGCTGAATGACGTGACGCATCGTGTCGAAATGGAATACGCGCTAGGTAAAAGCGAAGCGAGGATGCGCTCTATTTTTGATAATGTATCTGACGGCATTATCATTATTGATGAACACGGCATCATTGAAAAACTTAACCCGTCTGCGGAAAGACTGTTCGGCTACGCTGCCGAAGAATTGATCGGACATAGTATTAACACTCTGATGCCTAAGCCAGACCGGAGTCGGCACGATTCCTACTTAACGAACTATCTGAATAGCGGCAAAGCTAAAATACTCGATACCCGGCGTGAGGTGAGCGGGATCAGAAAAGACGGCTCTATTTTTCCGATGGAATTGGGGGTCAGTGAGTTCTATGTCGATCAGCGTCATTTTTTTATCGGCACAGTACATGATATAACTGACCGTAAAAAGGCTGAAGTAGCGCTGCGGGATTTATCCGGCCATATGGAGACCATTCGTGAAGATGAACGAACCCGAATCGCACGGGAAATTCATGATGAATTGGGCAGCCTTCTGACGGCGCTCAAAATAGATTTAAGCTGGTTGAATAAACAACTGCCAACAGATTTGTCCTTATGTCATGAGAAAATAGCGGTAATGAATCGTCATCTTGACGATGGCATTAGCTCTGTCAGAAAAATCATTGCCGACCTCAGGCCCAGCATTCTCGATCATATTGGTTTATTAGCCGCCATAGATTGGAAGCTTGATGAATTTAGACAGCAAAACGGCATCCCATGTGTTTTGACAATGCCGGAACATAATATCGTCATGGATGAAGGTAGGGATATTGCCGTTTTTCGAATTATGCAGGAAGCATTAACTAATATTGCCCTGCATTCCAAAGCCACTTATATAACAATTGATGTTGAAATAGACGCAAATAGCCTGATGATGAAAATAACGGATAACGGAAGCGGTATGACTAAGACACAGATGCACAAAACCGGTAAATACGGCATTTTGGGCATGCATGAGCGCGCACGTCATTTTGGCGGAGAAGTCACTATCGCCAGCAATCCGGGAGAAGGAACCACGCTGGTATTAACTATGAACTTAAAATCCCCCCTTAATCCTCCTTTGTCAAATGGAGAGGCCGAATCATGATTAACGTATTAATTGTCGATGATCATGCCATCGTCAGACAAGGACTGAAACAAATCCTCGCCGATATTCCTGACATGGAGGTATTTGGCGAAGCGGGTTCAGGGGATGAAGCGTTAAAATTTATTCGTGATGAAGGCTGGGACATCATGCTGCTCGACATCGCCATGCCGGGCAAAAATGTGATGGAATTGATTAAACTGGCGAAACAACAATCTCCGCACCTGCCGATCCTGATCCTGAGCATGTATCCAGAAGATCAATATGCGATCAGGATGCTGCGCGCGGGTGCGGACGGTTATCTGACCAAAGAAAGCGCCCTGAGCAATTGGTAGCGGCGATTCGTAAAGTCGCTAAAGGAGGGAAATATATTAGCCCGGCGATGACTGAAAAACTGATTGAAGAATTAAACCCCAGCCAGAACCTGCCGCTGCATACCACGCTAACCGACCGCGAGTTCCAGGTTTTTAGCGGCATTTGTGCCGGCAAAAGCATTACCGATCTTGCCCAGCAGATGACACTCAGCGTCAAAACTATCAGTACCTATCGAACCCGTCTGATGAAAAAAATGAACATGTCCAAAAACGCCGAAATTATTCATTACGCGTTTAAAAACGATTTGCTTGAATAAAAAACTTCGTGCTGTTGGTTAAGTTACCCAGAAAACAATCCGTTCCCTTTCTATTTAACTCCAGCAAGCATAATGACGACAGAGTTAATTAGCTAGCCAATTAGCCTACCTACCGTAGGAATAAGCCTACGCATGCCAGCCTATAATCTTATCTTTTTGATAGCGCTAGTCTGATTTCTAACGCCCCGCTTTTGGATCATAATGGGCAGCTTGAATATGCAATGAATTACCCTTTGAAACTTTTTCAAGATAACAGGGTAGTGTTACCGAATAATGACATCGTGAAAAAACAGGCCATATAACCTACCTAAATAGGTCATATGGCCTAATGATAATACCCCGCCGTCTTGTTTTGCATAAACATATTCAAACCAGCTTTGTTGTTTTATGAAAGCAATAGATTGATTTTAAAGGTCTAGTTAATTAACAACAGCTACTTTAAATAAAATTAGCGCTTCCGGCACATAAAATGATTTCCTTATGCCAGCAATGCGGATTAATACACGATCTCGCCAGCCGTAGAAATCATTCCAGATCGTTAAGCCCAACAATAAGTAACTTACAACTAAAAAATTACTATGCGTATTTGTCAATGTTTTGATGTTTCAAAATCGGATATAAAAAAAGCAATTAAAGACGGCCATGATTCAATAGAAAAGCTGTCTGAGCAGCTACTGGTTGGGAGCCATTGCGGCGGTTGCATTGGGCATGTCGAGGATATTTTAGACAAAAGAAAAAACGGCAGCTTCTTGTGGTCATGAGTGCTCCACAAAACAACCATTTCAGACCATTGATCAGTGTGATGTTGTGTCCGTAAACATATTGTCACATCTGTTACTGTCATGATGCCCGTTAATGCAAATAAGCGCCGCCGCCCGCTGTGGATATAAATGTCCTAAGAAGGTTTGGATCAAAATGAAAGTCAATAATAAACGAATGTTCTAGCTCTTAAGGTGAAGTTGTAATGCAAATAAATATGCCTGTAACTAATAAAGAAATCCTAATGAAAAAGGGTGGACTGTTGGTTTCACGAACCGATTTAAAAGGAATTATTACTTACGTCAATGATGAGTTTGTCGATCTCTCCGGCTTTACCCGTGATGAACTGATCGGCGCAAACCATAATATAATTCGTCACCCAGACATGCCGGCGGTCGCCTTTGAAGATTTATGGGCAACTTTAAAATCGCTTAGACCCTGGAATGGCATAGTTAAAAATCGGAGCAAATCCGGCGATCATTATTGGGTAGAAGCGAATGCAATGCCTGTGTTTAAAAATGGAAAGGTTCATGAATACCTATCTGTCCGACGCGCACCCAGCCGTGAGAAGATTGAAAAAGCTGAAAAGCTATACAATCTGCTTAATGCCAAGAAAGCAACATTAAAGCCTACCCGCTTAGCGATAATGGCCAAGTCCATCAAGGAAATGAATGCCTGGAAAAAAATGGCTGCTGCACTGGCAGTACTGTTGATGCCCATTTTCTACTTGATGTACCAATTGTTTTTAGCGCAAAACTATCCGTTATTAGCCGCTGTTGCAACGTCAGTTATGATTGCATCGGCGATAGGCTTTAATGTAATCAAGGACTTCACTACGATTTTAAATAAAACTATCGGTACTTTTTATCGTCTGGCGGAAAAACGTTTTGGCAATGTGCAAGAATTAACCCGGAATGACCTGATCGGCGACTTTCAGCGCGCCTTATATTCAATGGAAGTGAATTTGAGTCTGGATTTGGCGCAAGCCAGGGACGACGCCGCAAAAGCCATGCGGATTAACCAAGCACTGGATAATGTCCAATCCGGCGTAATGGTGGCTAATACCAATCTTGAAATCATTTATATCAACGATAGCGTTGAGCGTATGTTCAAGGCTGCCGAACAGGATATTCGTAAACAATTACCGAATTTCAATGCCGATAACCTGGTAGGCGAAAATATCGATAGTTTTCATAAGGATCCTGCCCACCAACGGCACCTATTGGAAAACTTAAAGGAAGCACACAGTTCAGAGCTGCTTATTGCAGGCCAACATATGCAGGTGATTGCCAGCCCTGTTATTAATGATGACGGCGAACACATCGGTTTTGTTGCCGAATGGCAAAACAGAACCCAGGAAGTCCTGATTGAACAAGAGATCGGACGATTAGTGCAGGATATTAAAGCGGGGGATCTGAGCACCCGCATCAACATGGGCGACAAACAAGGCTTTGCCAAAATCCTGTCATCTGAAATCAATGCCTTAACGGATGTCATAGAAAATGCCTTTAATGACATCAATAGGGTGATGGAAGCTATGTCGCAAGGCGATTTAACCAGCGCCATTACTAACGATTATCAAGGCGTCTATGCCGAGTGCAAGAATAATATCAATGGCACTCTGGCAAAATTGAGCGATTTTATTATTCAAATCAGGGATGCCGCTGATTTTATGGACAGCTCATCACAGGAAATGGCCAGTGGCAATAACAATCTATCCAGTCGCGCTGAACAGCAAGCGGCCAGCCTGGAACAAACTGCTGCCAGCATGGAACAGCTAGCCAGCACCGTAAGAAATAATGCAGAGAACACGCAAAACGCAAATCACGGTGTCAATTCAGCCAGCCAATTAGCACAAAAAGGCGGCGACGTGGTCAAATCGGCCATCGCGGCAATGCAGGAAATTAATGAAAGCAGCAATAAGATTGCCGAAATTATTGGCGTGATTGATGAAATTGCTTTCCAAACCAATCTGCTGGCGTTGAATGCTTCTGTAGAAGCCGCCAGGGCCGGAGAGCAAGGCCGTGGCTTCTCAGTGGTTGCAACCGAAGTGCGTAACTTGGCTCAACGAAGCGCCAATGCCGCTAAACAAAGTAATGATATGATCCAAATCAGCGTACAAAAAGTTCGGGCAGGCACCGCCTTTGTCAATGAAACAGGTGCTGCGCTGACTGAAATCGTCAACAGCGTCGCACAAGTTGGCGAGATTGTTGCTGAAATTGCGAATGCCAGCTCAGAGCAGACGGCGGGTATTGATCAGGTCAATCAGGCGGTTGCTCAAATGGATGATATGACTCAGCAAAATGCAGCCTTAGCAGAACAAGCGGCAGCAGGCAGTATCGCTATGAGCGAGCAGTCCGCCAGTATGACCAAGTTGCTCGGTTTCTTTAAAGTAAATTCGAAAAGAGCCACTGCTCCCGTTAAACCAATCGAACGTAATATTACTCCGATAGCAGTAAAAAAACCGGCCGCCCCCGCTTTATCCCAAAGTAATAGCAGTGACGAGTGGGAAGAGTTTTAATCAAAAAATAAAAAACAGTCCCGCCCGAAAAATCACTGCGGCTTTTTAATAGCGCAATTTTACAATGATGCTTGGGCGGAATTAAATTGACTAAAACCGCTAACTTAAAAACAACATGAAGCCAAAATTAAATGAATCAAACGAAAGTTTAGATGCCCAATATTTGTTGAATGAGCGATTGAAAAGCAGCATTAAAACACTGAGTGAAGTTGAAAATCTGCTCAAGACCATAGAAGCCAATTTAAAGCACTCACTCGAATATAACGACACGTTACTACAGGAAAATTGGCAGCTTAAATTATCATGCGAAGAATGGATGAAGCGAGCTATACAACTTGAGTTTAAGCTTTTAAGCGCTCTTGATTCGACGAATAAGTAGCAACTCGGCCGTCAAAATACGTTAAACAAATTTAATTTTTTCAAAAACACCCGCCATCATAGCGTCAGTCATCGCGCGCCAAAAATCGCCGTACACCGTACAGAATCCAAATCCAGAAAAAAGAATAAGCATTTTGATTAAATCCTTCGACAGGCTCAGGACGAACGGTAAATTGTTGATTCCGTTCGCGGTGAGTCCTTCGACTATGCTCAGGAGAGCCTTGCCGAACCATGAATGGAATCAACTTGTTCAGCGCTTCCCTAAGCCTCCTGACCGTTAGCCTTACGCAACTGAGCAACCGACTCAAGCACCCTGTTTTGAGCACTGACAAAGTCGGTTAACAGCCTAGGTTCATAGTCCAATGTCGAACTAAGGGTCTGTTCCAGCGCGACTATAGATGACCTCAATTCCGGCATGGCGAGATTGGCCGCCACGCCTTTCATGGCATGGAGCAGTTTCAAAGCCGAATCAATATCCCCCGCCTGCAATAAAGCCTCCAATCGGGCCTGGGCATCGCTATAGCTTTGCTGAAATTTCACCAGCAAGTCGCAAAACAGCTGCGCATTTCCTACCATGTTTTTTAAACCCTGCGGCATATCGATGCCGGGCAACAGTTCCGGCAATAATAGCTCTCTTTGCTGAACTATTTGCTCCAAACGAGCATCCGGCGTTTTTTGCATCGGTTTAATAAAATCAACGAGGCTTGCCAATAATTCATCAACGTCTAAAGGCTTGGTCACATAGCCGTTCATGCCGATATGCAGACATTTTTCCCTAACATCGCTCAGCGCATGAGCGGTCATCGCAATGATCGGCAAGTCATCAAATTTCGCTTCGGAGCGTATGATTCGGGTTGCTTCCAAACCATCCATAACCGGCATTTGCAAGTCCATTAATACCGCATCAAAATAGCTAGCTCGTATTTTTTGAACGGCATCTTGTCCATCCGTGGCAACGATAACTTCAAAACCCTCCATCTCCAGCGTTTCTTTCGCGATCTGTTGGTTAATCTGGTTATCTTCCACCAACAACAGCTTCGCGCCTTTTATTTTATGCAGTGCTTCGTTTTCACCCCCCGAGCGATGAGCTTGCAGGATGGAAGAGTCGTCATGACCGAAGGCCTCAACAACCGCATTAAATAGCGCCGACGGATGCACCGGCTTAACCAAAAAACCATCCAGATTTAGCTCGGCTGACCGCTGCTCAATATCGTCCCTGTTATGGGTGGTTATCATGATAATGTGCGGAATGCTGGCAATATTACGGCTGTTTCTAATCTGACGCGCAGCCGTAATACCGTCCATTTTAGTCAAATTCCACTCCATCAGCACCAGCTGATAAGGCTTTTCAATCGGGGCATTTTCCAACAATTGAATAGATTGCTCGCCGCTGCCAGCTTGAGTCACCTGGAAAAAAAAGGTTTCCAAATACAAGGCTAATGCCTCCCGCGAGGCCGTGTCGCTATCCACTACTAACGCCTTGATGCCTCGAAACGCATCGCGCGATGCCGCCCGTCTTTGGGCTGCTCCCTGGGGCAGCCCAAAGACAGCGGTAAAGATAAAGGTACTGCCCTGCCCTATTTCACTGACCACATGAATGTCGCCATACATCATCGACACCATCCGCTTGCATATTGCCAAACCCAATCCTGTTCCTCCATATTCACGGGTGGTGGATTTATCGGCTTGGCTAAAGGACTGAAATAATCCGCCTATTTGTTCTGCTGTCAGGCCTATGCCTGTATCTTTAACGGAAAACTTAAGCTTGATTTGATCTGCGCCGGTTTCTACCAACGCAACGTTGATAAAAATCCCACCTGAATGGGTAAATTTTATTGCGTTACCGACTAAATTAAGTAACACCTGACCCAGCCTTAGCGGATCGCCCATCAAATGCGTAGGCACACTGTCGGCGACATTAAAATGTATCTGCAAATCTTTTTCTTCGGCTTTGCCAACCATCAAACTGGCAAGATCATTCAGTACATCATCCAAGTTAAACGGAATAGTTTCCAGCTCCAGTTTTCCGGCCTCAATTTTAGAGAAGTCTAAAATATCGTTAATGATTCCCAGCAATGCCCGTGAAGCAACCTGTACTTTAGTCAAATAATCCTGCTGTTTTGCTGTCAGCTCTGTCTGCAATGCCAACCTGTTCATCCCGATGATCGCATTCATCGGTGTCCGAATTTCATGACTCATCATCGAGAGAAACTCGGACTTGCTTTTATCGGCGGCTATCGCCTGATCCCGTGCTTTGGCCAGTTCGGCAGTGCGGTTTATTACTTTTTGTTCCAAGGTTCGGCTGTATTCTTCAAGCTTGTCGTAAGAAATCTTCAGATTCTCAGCCATTTGTACAAACGCTTTAGTTAGCGCGCCAATTTCACCGTCCTGGCGTTTTTTGTTCACCTTGTCGCCGACCGTAAAATTCCCTTGAGCCAACTCGTGAGCCAATAAGGTTAAATGCATCAGCGGCCTGGACAAGCGTTCAGATACCAGCAATACGACAAAAGCGCCAACCAGAATAAATATGGCCGTGATTACTAACAACTGCTCTATCATCTCGCGAATTTGACGAGTACTTTCCTTTCGTGAATTAACAATCTCCTGATTTAGAATATCTAACGAAAAACCCAGCCGCAGCACTCCCCAAGATTCGGAGCTCACTTGAATCGGCATGATAAATTCCATAATGGGCTTTCCGTCGGCGACATACTCATTAACCGTTACCGACTTTTGAGCCATCGCAAACAAATCCTCTTTTTCCGTCAACCTCCCCTGTTCCAACTGCGGCTTTAGCGTATGAATATAAGCTATGCCTGAAGCGTCCATCAAGATAATGTAACGAAGTTCTTTATTTTCCTGCACCGCTTTTTTTAACTGGTCGGCGACCAGGGAAATATTAGCCGAAGCGATGCCATTCTTAACCTGCTCTGATAAGTTATCGGATAGAATATGACCGCCATCGATCAGCTTCCCTTTCATCAGCACAATGCGTTTATCCAATTCCTTTTCAAACACATCTTTTTGAAACTCAATCTGGACAATGGTCAACATCGTCAACAAGGCGATAATTAAACCCACCATCGTAACGAGCAGTTTTCTAAAAATACTTCGTTTAACCATTTTGTTTAAACTCGAGATTGTTTTGATGACTTGCGTTGATCGCTATTGGCATTATAAATCTAACTTTAAAAGTAGCCTGATTTATTACATTATTTGGATCCGATACATGACAAATCCGCTTCTATTCTGTTTCGAACCCATCGCAGATTCTAATGCCGAGATATTGATATTAGGCAGCATGCCCGGACAAGAGTCTTTGGCGGCAGGCCAGTATTATGCCAACCGGCGCAATGCGTTCTGGAAAATCATGGGACACTTGCTCGGGTTTGATCCGAACGCTGCCTATGAAACCCGGCTAGATGAGTTGAAAAAAGCCCGCATCGCGCTCTGGGATGTATTGCAGTCCTGTACGCGGGTCGGCAGCCTGGATGCAAAAATTGACGCCGACTCGATCACGGTTAATGACTTCCGGAGCTTTTTTGATGGACATGACAAGATCCGTACGGTGTTGTTCAACGGTGCAAAGGCGGAGTCGACATACCGGCAGTATGTGTTGCCTAGCGTCAGCGCTGTTCCGGTCAACTATATGCGCCTTCCATCGTCCAGTCCTGCGCACGCTGCCCTTTCCTATGAACAAAAACTTCAGGCATGGCGAACCGCATTTCCGGCCAACATCATTTCTTTTTGAAATAAAAAATCTGTTTATCGGATTCTTTTATCAATTGAATAATTAGGTGTCCGGTCTGGTCTGAGTAAACGCCAAAATCCAGATGTGCGGCAGGATCGGTTGCGATCACCTTGACGACATCGCCGCTAGCCATGTTCATCAAGGCTTTTTTCAGGCGCAACAACGGTAAGGGACAGCTTAAACCGCTGGCATCGACTTCCAAATTAAATTCAATCATGAGTTTTTAAGTTGTCTCAACTAAGTTGGGTGCGCTTATAATACCATCCTCTTTTAAATCCTAGAATCATCGTAACTTAATGGATTATTTTCCCGTATTTTTAAAGCTTAAAGACCAAGCTTGCTTGGTTGTCGGTGCAGGCGAAATCGCTGCCCGAAAAATTGAATTGCTGGCACGAGCCGGTGCAAACATCACCGTAATCGCCAGCGAGATAAGTCCTGCGGTATTAAACCTGCAACAAGCTCATAACCTAACGCTGCTGCAAAAACCCTTCGCCCCCGCTGATCTTGGCGAATTCAGGCTGGTGGTCTCGGCAACAGATAATGCAGAAACCAATCGCCTAGTTGCCCTTACGGCCGATGAGCAAAATATTCCGGTAAATGTGGTCGATAATCCCGAACTGTGCAGCTTTATTTTTCCGGCCATTATCGACCGCTCGCCGATTATTGCGGCGGTCTCCTCGGGCGGTGCCGCACCGGTGCTAGCCCGACTGCTCAGGGCTAAAATAGAAAGCATAATTCCTCCAGCCTACGGCCAACTGGCTGATCTTGCCGATAAGTTCAGGGATAAGGTCAAACAGCATATTAAGCAGCCAGCCCAACGCAGGATCTTCTGGGAAAACATCTTGCAGGGTTCCGTCGCTGAACTGGTCTTCTCCGGCAAGCATCGGGAAGCCGAACAGCAATTGGAGCAAACCCTACTCAAACAAGAAGAAAACACCAATCTCGGTGAAGTCTATCTGGTTGGCGCGGGCCCCGGCGCGCCTGACCTGTTGACTTTCCGTGCGCTGCGCTTGATGCAGCAGGCCGATGTGGTCGTATATGACCGGCTGGTTTCACCGGAGATCCTCGATTTGGCGCGCCGGGACGCGGAAAAGATTTATGTCGGCAAACAACGGCAAAATCATGCGCTGCCGCAGGAATCGATCAACACCCTGCTGGCAGATTTAGCGAAAGCCGGAAAGCGCGTGGTGCGCCTAAAAGGCGGCGATCCGTTCATATTCGGTCGCGGTGGCGAAGAAATCGAAACCTTGATGCAGCAAGGCATTAATTTTCAGGTGGTTCCCGGTATTACTGCGGCTTCCGGCTGCGCAACCTACGCAGGCATCCCGTTAACCCATCGGGATCATGCACAATCCTGCACCTTCGTCACCGGACATTTGAAGGATAATTCTGTCAATTTAAACTGGACGCAACTTGCAGCGCCTAATCAAACCATTATCATCTATATGGGACTGGCGGGGCTGGAAAAAATCTGCCAGTCCCTGATTGCGCACGGCAGCCCCGAAGATTTGCCTATCGCCCTTGTGCAACAAGGCACCACATCCAACCAAAAGGTGGTTACCGGCACTTTGGCAACCTTGCCGGACAAGGTTGCCGGGCAAGACATAAAGCCGCCCACCCTGATTATTATCGGCACGGTAGTCACGCTGCATGACAAGCTGAACTGGTTTCAGACTCATCCATTGGATTAACGCTTACCCATTGAAAAGCTGGTTCAAAAATTCAGTTATCGCTCATAACCATTGTTGACAATAGACCTAAGAGAAAATAAAAAATAAAACGATTGAATTTTGCCGTCAAATTCCCTATCCTTTATTGGTTTGACTTTTAATCGAATTGTTTTTTGCTTCAAAAAGAAACAACAGTTCTTTTTTTACTACCACGAGGAGAGATAAATATGAAAAAAACATTAGTCACATTAGCAGGCGTTGCTTTAATCACTTTAAGCGGATCGGTATTCGCTGACGAAGCCAGCGATGTTGGTAAGAAAATTTATGAGCGCGCTTTCGGTCGCGGTTGCGGCACTTGCCACGACATCGCTTCAAATCCACAGTTAGCTACTTTGATTAAAGGCGGCCAACTGGACAGAGCGAAATTCGAAAACGTTCTGAAAGAAGGTAAAGGCGGCATGCCAAAAGCTATCGCTGAAATCATGAAAAACCCAGCCGTTGTTAAAGCGGGATACGGCGAAGATCAAGCAGTTGATGCTTTGTACAAATATCTGGGCGGCAACTAAGCTCTCGGATCAGAAAACAAAAAAGCCGCCAAAGTCTACGACTTGGGCGGCTTTTTTTATGCCTAAAAACTATCAACTAATCTTTACCCAAATAGCCTGTTTTGGTTTCTTTATAAGGTAAGCGGTTGCGATTTTTAATCCAAATACCCGCAACAGCAGCCAACATCAGCCCACAAGAAGCAAGACTCAGATAAATCAGGCGTTTTAATTGGGACATTTCCTGCATTAACTGTTCATTAGAAACAACTACCTTTCCTTTCTTGGCAGGTTCTGAATAGGCTCGGAGAACTTTAAGGTCGTTTTTCAAATCTTCTATCGTGCCTATGGAACTGGACACAGTGCCTATCCGGATGCTTTCTTCCAACGCGTTTAATTTGCTTTCAATTGAACCGCTGACTAGGCCGACCAGCTGTCCTTTCAGCGCGTTTACTTCAGATGATATTACCGGATTCATCTCGGCCGCATAGGCTTCGGTAGCCGTGACAGTTTTATAGCGATTCAAAAAACTATCGCTTGGAAATAATAAAAAGCCCGCCACCAAAACGATAGCCATCAAGAAACAGACCATAGCCAACAGCAGCCTGTTAACTTTCATTAATGCATGATGCGAAGGTATTCTTTGCAGAGACGTAGAAGCACTACCGTGCAACGTCTCCACTATCGAATTTATCTTCTCTGTATCGCTCATTAATTACTTCCCCTCGAACCCAGGAACCTACGACAACCAACCATCCTGACCGAACCATTATTATTTTTCATAACAAACCATATCGGTATGCGTTGCTACCGAACTCGCGATTATACAAGCTTAATGCACAAATCCCGCATTATTATTTAAATGCATCTCACCTAAAACAAGCGATATCAGACTGTCATGCAGGACACACATCGCATACCATTTGCCAAGCACCATTCCTGCGCTCAATACAAGGAACGCAATGCGTATCCTGCCTTGTAGGGAGACCGGCCGGTCTCCCTACAATCGCTTGGCAGCGGCTATTCTCAACCGTAGCGCATTTAACTTGATAAAGCCCTCGGCATCCTTTTGATTATACGCACCGGCATCATCTTCAAACGTTGCAATGCTTTCATCGAACAGGCTGTCGGTATCGGACGCGCGCCCGACAACGATCACATTGCCCTTATAAAGCTTCAGCCTGACTTTGCCGTTAACATTCGCTTGAGACGCATCGATCATGGTTTGCATCATTTTTCGCTCGGGACTCCACCAGTAACCGTTATAGATTAAGGATGCATAGCGCGGCATCAGTTCATCCTTTAAATGCGCCACTTCCCTGTCCAGGGTTAAGGATTCAATCGCCCGATGCGCTTTAAGCATCACCGTACCGGCCGGTGTTTCATAACAACCGCGCGATTTCATACCGACATAACGGTTTTCGACAATATCCAATCGACCGATGCCATTAGCACCGGCAACTTTGTTTAATTGCTCCATCACTGTCGCTGGTGAACAAGGCACGTCATCAATGGCAACAATATCGCCTTGACGGTAAGTCAGCTCAATGTAAGTTGCTTGATCGGGTGCGGATTCAGGCGAAACCGTCCAGCGCCACATGTCCTCTTCAGGCTCCGCCCAAGGATCTTCGAGAACCCGGCCCTCATAAGAAATATGCAGTAAGTTGGCATCCATAGAATAAGGCGACGTTTTACCTTTTTTCATTTCCACCGGGATATTATGTTTCTCGGCATAAGCCAGCAAAGTTTGACGGGAGGTTAAATCCCATTCCCGCCAGGGTGCAATAATTTTTATATCGGGACGCAATGCGTAAGCGCCCAGCTCAAAACGCACCTGGTCGTTACCTTTGCCTGTTGCGCCGTGAGAAATGGCATTCGCACCGGTTTCATTGGCTATGTCGATCAGCCGCTTGGCGATTAACGGTCGGGCAATCGAGGTACCCAGCAAATATTCGCCTTCGTAAACAGTGTTGGCGCGGAACATCGGAAAAACATAGTCACGCGCAAAATCTTCGCGCAAATCTTCAATGTAAATATCCTTAATGCCCATCGCCTGGGCTTTGGCTCGCGCAGGCTCAACTTCTTCGCCCTGCCCCAAATCAGCCGTAAAGGTAACCACTTCACAGTCATAAACATCCTGTAGCCACTTAAGAATAACGGAAGTATCCAAACCCCCGGAATAAGCCAAGACAACTTTATTGATTTCCGACATAACACCTATACCCTGAGTTAAAAATATCGGAAATTATACCGGAAAATACTGGTTTCGGCAGCAACGAAGCGTAGGCTGTGCTAAACACCAACAGTAGCAGTAGGCGCTTTAGGCGACGTACAAGCTATTGCGCTCGCAACAGCTCTACAAACTCATCAGCCGGCACAGCTTTACTTTTGATATAACCTTGATAAGCATCGCAGCCTTTATCCTGCAAGAATGCCAGCTGCTCAGCCGTCTCCACACCTTCCGCCAGAACTTTAAAGCCCAGCATATGTCCCATGGCAATAATCGTAGCGGCAATTTCCATATCATCTTGCTGATGAGGAATATCATCGATAAAGCTCTTGTCTATTTTCAACGAATCCAAAGGAAAATGTTTGAGATAGGCCAATGACGAATAACCGGTGCCAAAATCGTCGATGGAAATCTGCAC
>JANYKK010000268.1 GCA_025361585.1 Methylobacter sp.
TACTTGGCAGAGTTTTGCTATCGCTTTAATCGGCGATTTGTCCTTGAGGATATGCTACCCCGCCTATGTTACGTTGCGGCCAGAACTCCACCCATGCCCATGCGGCTGCTCAAGATGGCTGAAGATTATGGGTAATCAGGAAATCTTTTATCTTTGGCGGCCTTATCTTAAAGATGCCGATGATGACTTTTTGCTTGATTTAGCCGTTGAAGCAGATGCTGACTTTATTATTACATTCAATAAAAAAGACTTTATTGGTCTTGAAAAGTTCTCTATTCAAGCTTTAACGCCTAAAGAGTTTTTACAAAAAACAGGTGACTTGCCATGACCCAATTAAACATTACTATTCCAGATTCAATTTATAACAGTGTGCAGACATTAGCCGCTCAGGAAAATATATCGATTGACCAATTTGTAGCTTTAGCATTAGGCGAAAAAATGTCAGCCTTGATGACTGAAGATTATTTATTACAACGTGCTAAACGCGGTCGACGCGATAAATTTTTAGCCGTATTGGATTCGGCTCCTGATGTTGATGCTCTTGAAGATGATCGGATTGATCAGTAGGAGTGCCCTACGCGGCTGTTTGGCCCTGTTGGTTTAGCAAGTCTGTCAAAGAAACACATCTCTTACGGTGACGACACATATGAGTATTTCAATTATTGCTGCTATTCTTACCGCAGTTACCTCAGTTTTTGTAGCAGCTCTCACCTTTTGGCTTACAAAATACAAGGAAAGAGAAGTCGACATACGAAAACAAAAACTTGAACACTACCGAGATTTAGTTAGTTCGTTTAGTGGTATCGTGGGCACTGACAGTACGCCAGAAGGTCAAAAACATTTTGCACATGCATCTAACAATCTCAGCTTAATTGCTTCTCAAGAAGTGCTAATTGCATTACAAGCATTCCAGCATGAAATTCGCAAATCAAATCCTAAACCATCTGTTGAACGTCACGATATATTGTTAAAAAAACTAATGCTGGCTATCCGTAACGATTTAGGTCTGGCAAAAAAAGATGACCCTGAAAAATTAAGCTTTCACCTATGGTGTTCAGGTGCTGATGTCTAACGTATTTGTCTTGTAGGCCTTTGACCGCACAAAGCTGTAAGGCGGATATTTGTAGGGTGGATTCGCCGCTAGGCAATCCGCCGCAATTGCGACAGACTGTCATCGGCGTTTCGTATTGATTGGCGGCTTGCTAACGCGAAACCGCCCTACACGCTTAATTTATTGCTATTGATTAAATTGCAAATGCCTTAAACAGCAAAGAAAGCATTCCGGCAACAAGAAAACCAAGCATCCATTTTAAAATAGTAATCTCTGCTTTCAACAAAGCCAGATCCTGATCAATCTTATTAAAACCGGCTGTCATAGTCAGCCATCGTTTTAGCAACCGCTCTGGCTTTTTCTTCCGACGCGCCTGCCTCTTTAAGAGCATCATAAAGTTCGGCAATCATTGTACTCATAGAGCCAATCCTCTTAGATAAAATTTTGTTGCTATGATTATAAGCATTAGTCACTTCCTTTGCCGCGTTTTATTTATTGTTCCCCCACTGAAAACTTTGAAAGTATTTTGCGCTGAACGGCTCGGGCCGAAACAAACAAAAATATACAGGCGATTAAACCCATGACCATCAAACCCATGATTTCAACACTGCTAATCTATTTACTGCTCCTGCTGATCGTTTTTCTATGCCAACGAAAAATGATCTATTTCCCCGATACCTATTCGCTTGCAGAGCAACAGCAACTGGCCGATCAAGCCGACCTGAAACTCTGGCCGTCAACGGATGATTACCGGGGACTGGTCGCCAAAACAGCTACCACGACCAACAAGGGCACGGTGATCGTTTTTCACGGCAATGCAGGTTCGGCAACCGACCGGACTTATTATCTGGATGCTTTGGAAAAACTGGGTTACCGGGTGATCCTGGCCGAATATCCGGGCTATGCGGCCAGAAAAGGCTCACCATCGGAGCAGGCGTTGATTGCCGATGGCATCCAAACCGCAAAACAGGCATTAAACGATTTTGGCGGCCCTGTTTTCCTGTGGGGCGAATCGCTCGGCGGAGGCGTGGCCTCAGGCATCGTGCAAAGCGGACAGGTTCCGGTTAAAGGCCTTGTCCTGGTCACGCCGTTTGACAGTCTGGCCGATGTCGCCCAGCACCATTACTGGTTTTTCCTGGCCAAATGGCTGATCAAGGACAAATTCGACAACATTAAGAACTTAAAAGATTACTCGGGAAATACGGCGATGCTGCTGGCCGAACAAGATGAGATCATCCCCAATAAAAACAGCCTAAAGCTGTTCGAGTCGCTACGCCAGCCTAAGAAACTCTGGTCATTTAAGAGTGCGAACCACAACACCCTGCCACTCAATCAGGCGCTTCCCTGGTGGCAGGCCGTTATGCAGTTTGTCAGCGGGCAAAACGGGGTATCCCCTTTATAGCCGTTTTTTCCATATGCACATATTGCAGGCCGAGCAATGTTCCAGTGTCGGCGGTACGCTCAGCCCATATCACTTTTATCTCACCGTCCAAGCCCAACTGATCGAATTCAAACACGGTTACCTCACCCGCTTTGACGTCTATGGCTTCAACAAGATTGACCATTAACCCGTCCACCGAAACATTGACAGTCGTAAACTCGCGATATTCGCCGTTCAGTAGGATTTTGCCCGGAGCCTTCATATTTTTTCTATGCACCTTTCTTTTGTACAGCTGATTATCAACATCATAGGAAATGTTTCTAAACTCCAGCGCCAGCGACATATGATCACTCAACATATCGACCCTAACCACTTCAGCTTCGCCAGCTAAGCGCATTTCCGGGAGATACAAATCAATCGTGGTGGATGCTGACAGCATATTAAAAATATCTTTGACATCTCTACTATTGACCTGATCACACTTTACTTCTGCGAGCACGCCAGTTAAGGAAAGATCTTTAATGCTGATTTCCCGCTCTTCTCCCCCCATATAAATCAGGCCATATGATGTTAAGTTTTTCCGATAAGGCCGTTCTAAAACTAAATTCATCTAAATTTCCTCACTGATTATCCATTTATCCTACGATTCAAATACTGTACAAGGCTACCCGATGCAATTATAGTGTCTGCACTGCATTTTTTCTTTATATCACAATTATTTTTCTTGTCCTGGCATCGTCAAGTGGAACCGCCCACAACATTAAAAATCCCCGCATTATGAAAAAGCCATTAATCCTGCTCTTGTTACTCAGCCTGACGGCCTGCACCGCACTTACACCTAAAAACGGCGACAATCTATGCTCAACTTTCAAGGAAAAAGAAGACTGGTATGATGACGCCAAGAGCTCGTTTGAGAAATGGGGCATACCTATCCCCGTTCAAATGGCGATCATGCACCAGGAGTCGCACTTTGTCGCGGATGCCCAGCCGCCGCGTCCCTGGCTGCTGGGATTTATCCCCTTACCCAGACCCAGCAGCGCCTATGGCTATGCCCAAGCCAAAGATGAAACCTGGGATGACTATCAAGCCAAGGCGGGCAGTTGGGTAGCGGATCGCGAAGAGTTCTCCGATGCGGCAGATTTTATCGGCTGGTACTGCAACATCAGCCACACCCGCTTAGGCATATCGAAACTGGACGCCAAAAACCTGTACCTAGCCTACCACGAAGGGCATGGCGGTTATCAGCGCAAAAGCTATTTACAAAAACAGGGCTTGGTGCAGATTGCCGACAAAGTAGCCAGACGCGCCAAACTGTTTCAGAACCAATTACGGGAATGCCAAGGCGATTTAGAAAACAAAGGCTGGTTTTTTTGATAAACTACAAACTCTACGTTAACAATAAAGGATAAGTCGTGAGAAAAGTTCTTTTAATCGTCACCGTTCTTCTTATAGGATTCACTATGTTTTCAATGGCCAAGGCCACCACCCCTGAAGAAAATAAAGCCGCAGGAACCGCGTTTCTTGCCGAAAACGCTAAAAAGCCCCATATCGTAACCACGGCAAGCGGCCTACAATACGAAATATTGACGGCTGGAACAGGCACTGCCTCACCTTCGGCTACCGATAACGTTACCGTGCATTACAAAGGCACCACCCTTGACGGCAAAGAATTTGACAGCTCTTACAGTCGCGGCGAACCTGCCACATTCCCGCTAAACCGCGTCATCGCAGGCTGGACGGAAGGCGTGCAACTGATGAAGGAAGGCGCAAAATACCGCTTTTATATTCCGTCAGAACTCGCTTATGGTGAGCGAGGTGCAGGCCGTGCCATCGGCCCGAATGCTACGTTGATTTTTGATGTTGAGCTGATCAAAATTCAGTAAAACAGGTTAAAGAAGCAAGGTGAAAGGCACAAGGACAGCGGGCCTTGTGCCTTTCTTTTTTTAACTTGCACCTTGAACCTTGAGCCTTTCCCCCTAAATCCTTATGCCCACCTACCAACTCTTTGCCACCACCCCCAAAGCGATGGAATCCATCCTGACCGATGAACTCCGCGCACTCGGCGTAAACAATATCAAGGCCACGCTGGCTGGCGTCGCTTTTCAGGGGGATTTGGAAACAGCGTATCGCACCTGCCTGTGGTCAAGAACCGCAAACCGGATTTTACTGGTGCTCAGTTCTTTCGAAGTAAAAACCCAGGAAGACCTCTATAACGGCGTGCAAAAAATAGACTGGTTTGAGCATATCAATCCTGATGACAGCTTTGCCGTATCGTTCAGCGCGAAAAACTCGGAAGCGATTAACAATACCCATTTCGGCGCGTTAAAGGTAAAGGATGCCATCGTCGATCAAATGCGGGAAAAATTTCAAACCCGGCCCAGCATCAATACCGAACAGCCCAATATCCGCATCAATGTTTATTTGAATGGCGAAAATGCCCAGCTCAGCCTGGATCTTTCCGGCGAAAGCCTGCATCGGCGCGGTTACCGGGATGTCAGCATCAAGGCGCCGATGAAAGAAAACCTGGCTGCCGCGATGTTGCTGCGTAGCGGCTGGCCGCAAATCGCCAAGCAACAGGGTTCGTTAATCGACCCGATGTGCGGCTCAGGAACGCTGCTGCTGGAAGGCGCGATGATCGCCGCCGATTACGCACCCGGTTTATTGCGCGACTATTTCGGCTTCACCGGTTGGAAAAAGCACGACGCCGAATGCTGGAAAAAATTACACGCGGAAGCCGAGCAACGCAAAAAAATCGGCATGGAAAAGCTGCCGGTTATCGTCGGCTTCGATCAAAACCGCCATACCATCAACACCGCATTAGCGCACATCGCCAATGCCGGTCTGCAAAATAAAATCCATGTCGAGCGCCGCGATATTGAGGACGCTGAACCTGCCGAAAGCTGGAAGCCGGGGTTGCTGATCTGCAACCCGCCTTACGGTGAGCGCCTGGGCGACGAGCAGGAAACCGCCAAGCTATATAAAAAATTCGGCGAAACCCTGAAGGCGCATTTTATCGGCTGGAAAGCTGCGATGATCATCAGCAACCCGGAACTGGGCTTTCGCTTAGGCATACGTTCGCAAAAGCCGATCACCCTGTTCAACGGCGCACTGGAATGCAAGCTGCTGCGGATGGATATTGAAGAACGCAATTTCTTCATACCCAAGGCCAGATCGCAGGAAGAGCGTATAACTCAGGCGCTTGAGACCAGCAAGATGCAGGAACAGCGGATTGCTGATACGACCGAAAGCTGCGCTGCTCTGCAAATTGAAGCGACTACTGACTTAAGTGTAAAGCCCTCTCCAGAGGGAGAAGATGCACCCTTCCTTATTAAGTCCCGTGAACTGGGGGCTGAAATGTTCGGAAACCGGCTCAAAAAGAACCTGAAAAAACTGTCCAACTGGGTCAAGCAAAACCGCATCACCTGTTACCGGGTCTACGACGCCGATTTGCCGGAATACGCCGTCGCCATCGACATTTATCGAGGCGATCAAACCTGGGTCAACGTGCAGGAATACGAACCGCCCAAAAGCATCGACCAACACAAGGCCGATCAGCGACTGGCCGGACTATTGGCCGAAATTCCTCGGGTGCTTGGCGTTGATAGCGATCAGGTTTTCCTGAAAATACGCCGCAAGCAAAAAAGCACCGACCAATACGAAAAACACGGAGATCAAGGCCGCTTCCACATCATCGAAGAAGGCGGCTGTAAGTTGCTAGTGAATTTTGAAGACTATCTGGATACCGGCCTGTTCCTCGACCACCGCCCCATTCGGATGATGATTCAGCAACAGGCTAAAGACAAAAGCTTTCTAAACCTGTTCGCCTACACCGGCAGCGCGACAGTTCATGCGGCGATGGGCGGAGCCAAATCGACAACAACCGTAGACATGTCCAACACTTATATCAACTGGGCAAAAAAGAACCTGGCGCTGAACATCACTCAGGGAGATCATGATTTTATCCAGGCCGATTGTCTGGAGTGGTTGGCGGCTGAAGCTGAGCAGCCCAGTAAACACTACGATTTGATTTTCCTAGATCCGCCGACCTTTTCCAATTCTAAGCGGATGGACGAAGTATTCGACATACAAAATGACCATGTGCAACTGATTAATAACGCAATTTCCTTGCTGTCGCCGGGAGGTGTTCTATACTTCTCCACTAACTTCAGACGTTTTAAGATCGACAAGCAGGCCTTGTCCGACCTTATCGTAGAAGACATCAGCGCGGCGACTATTCCTGAAGACTTTGTCCGCAACCCAAAAATCCACTATTGCTGGAGAATAAAAGAGTGAAGCGTAAAGTTAAAATACTGGTTTCAGGTCGGGTTCAAGGCGTCTACTTTCGCCTGTTCACCCAAAACAAGGCCAAGCATTTCGGCATCAAAGGCAGTGCCAAGAACCTTGCCGATGGTCGGGTTGAAATCATCGCCGAAGCGGATAACGCCGTGATTGAGAAATTCATCAAATGGTGCAACAAAGGCCCAATCACCGCCCGAGTTGATCGCGTTGAAGTTACCGAACTGCCATCGGATGAAGTGTTAACGACTTTTGAGATAAAATAAATCAAGGCTCAAGGCTCAAGGCTCAAGGCTCAAAAGTTTAGCCCGCTTCCTGCAATACACAATAATTCTTATACCCAGCAAAGCACCGATCACCGCCGCATAAATCAATGGCTCGGTATAGTCTTTTTTTACCAACCAAAAAAAATGCACCAGCGCCGTTAATCCGGCCACATACACCAGCCGGTGCAGCGTCAACCAGCTTCGCCCCAGCCTTTTCTGCATTTTTTTTGTTGAGGTGACCGCCATAGGAAGCAGCAACAAAAAAGTCAGCAAGCCCATCAGGATATAAGGGCTTTTCGGTACTTCGTCTTTAAATGCCTCCCAGGATAACGACAAATCCAGCACAATAAAAACCAGCAAGTGCAGGCTGGCGTAAAAAAAAGCAAACAAGCCCATCATGCGCCTAAAACGCATCGGCCAGCTCTGTCCCGTCAGTGTTTTAACCGGCGTCAGCGCCAAACCGATGCACAAAAACCGCAAAGCCCAGTCGCCAAAACCAAAATGCAGGGCTTCTATCGGATTAGCGCCCAGCTGATCATTAATCGCGCCATAGACCAGCCAGCCGAATGGCATCAGACTCAGTATAAAAACAACAATTTTTATGGCCGCCCACTGTTTTTTGCCAAGCGTCATCAGATAAACCGGGTTAGATCCATGCTGGAATAAAGCCCCGCGACTTCCGCGCCATAGCCGTTAAACTTTTCGGTATCACGCTTCGGGGTAAAAATACTGCTACCCAACACCCGTTCACGGCTTTGGCTCCATCGGGGATGAGACACTTCGGGATTAACATTGGCATAGAAACCGTACTCATTAGGTGCGCTTTTATGCCATGCGGTTTCCGGCATGTTTTCGGTGAAACGGATTTTAACTATCGCCTTGATGCTCTTGAATCCATACTTCCACGGCACAATCAAGCGCAACGGCGCGCCGTTCTGGTTGGGCAGTTCATCGCCATACATGCCGGTAACCATCATAGTCAGCGGATGCATCGCTTCATCCATGCGCAGCCCTTCCACATAAGGCCAGTCCAAACCATTGGAGCGCTGACCGACCATGATTTCCGGGTTATAAATCGTGGTAAATTCGACAAACTTGGCTTTCGAGGTGGGCCTAAACCGCTGCAACATTTCGCCCAACGGAAACCCTATCCACGGCACCACCATAGACCAGGCTTCCACGCAGCGGAACCGGTAAATGCGTTCCTGCACAGGATTGTCTTTTAGAATATCTTCAAGGTTGTAAACGCCCGGCTTTTCCACTTCGCCGACAACTTCCACGCTCCACGGCTTGGTTTTTAAGGGCTTGGCTAAAACGGTCGAATCTTTTTTATTCGAGGAAAACTCATAGTAATTGGTATAACTGGTAACATCCTCGCGATCAGTAACCTGCAACTTTGCCGAATAAGGCCCGACCGGCACATCGGCGTATTTTCCCGCTTCCGCCGCCTGTCCCAAGCCCGGCAGCATAATCCCTGCCGAAAGCGCAGTCGCCGCTTTAATAAACTCTCTTCGGGATTCAAAAACCGCCCGGTCAGTGATTTGGCTGCTTAAGATGTTTGCTTTGGTCTTGATTAACATACCCAACCCCTTGGTGCCGGACGTTTATTTTATGGAGTCTAAATAATACATCAAACCGTTTTAACATCGTTAATATTGACAGCCGGAAAATCAATTTCAGTCAGCGCGTTTCGTTAGCCCAGTACATCGGGCAGCCTGTGGAACCGCGTATGTTGAGGTTGACTAACGTTTAAGTTTATTG
>JANYKK010000279.1 GCA_025361585.1 Methylobacter sp.
TACAGCGGCGGCACCACGGTCAATGCCGGTACGCTTTCGGGCGATACCGCCAGTTTGCAGGGGGCAATCACCAATAACGCCTCAGTGATTTTCGACCAGGCAACCGACGGCACATACGCCGGTGCAATGAGCGGTAGCGGCGGTCTGATCAAGAACGGAACCGGCAAGACCATTTTGTCCGGCACAAATACTTACACGGGCGATACCCATATCAACGGCGGCATCCTGTCGGTCAACGGTTCGACGACTTCCAATGTTTTGGTTAACAGCGGCGGCACCTTAGGCGGTTCGGGCACGGCCTTCGGCAACGTCACCGTCAACAGCGGCGGCATCATCGCGCCGGGCAACAGTCCCGGCAGAATCACGGTGAACAATCTGACGCTGGCTTCGGGTTCCACTACCCGTATGGAAATTAACGGCTTGACCGCCGGCACCCAGTACGACCAAATCGTGGTCAACAACACCGCCACGCTGGGCGGTACACTCGACTTGCTGTTCGGTTTTACCCCAAGCGCCGACAACCGTTTTTCTCTGATCAATGCCGACAACATCGCATCCGGTTTTGCTGCTATCCGGTCGTCCACTCTCGGCGCAGCGCTACAACTGAGAATAATCAGCAGTTCGACGGCTCTCGATATGTCCATCGATCAAGGCAGTTTTATGCCGTTCGCGCTCACCCACAACCAGCAAGCAGTAGCTTCGATGCTGGATTCGCAGTATGCCGCTTGGGGAGCCACCGGGCTGATCAACCGTCTTGATGGATTGAGCGCGGCGCAACTGCCTGCCGTACTCGCCAGCCTGAGCGGAGAGCAGCACGCGCACGGCCAATTCATGGCGCGCCGCTTGGGCATGCAGTTTAACGACCTGCTGTTAAGCCGCTTGAATGACGTCGATGGCGAACGCTCGCACGGCTGGCATTTCTGGATGAAAGGCTTGGGTGGTTTTGGTTCTATCAAAGGCGACGGCAATGCCGGCCGCGCCGCTAACCACAACGGCGGTTTCGCCATGGGCGCCGACACCGGACTTGGCGAGCGCGCGACGCTGGGCGCGGCGGTCAGCTATGCCCGCAGCAATGTCGATGCGGTGACCGCCAATCTGGGCATGGATAGTTATCAACTGTCCTCCTATGCCAAATGGCAGCGTGACGGCAATTACCTCAAAGGCACGGTGACCGGCGGTTTTTATCAAACCGATTCACGCCGCACGGTGTTCGAGGATGGCGCTGCCGCGAATTACCACAGCACTACCGCCGGCACGGCGCTGGAAGCCGGCCACAATATTGCGTTGCTGGACACGGCCACCTTGACGCCTTATGCGGGCCTGCAATACCTGCATCTGAACCGGGACGGCTTCAGCGAAACCGGTTCGGCGCTGGCGAACCTGAAAGTGCGCGAAGCCAACGAGGATTCCTTCAGGACACTGCTTGGCGCGCGCTTGAGCCAAGTGGTCAAGGCCGGCTGGGGTGTGTCGATACAGCCGATGCTGCATGCCGCCTGGGTGCGCGAGAATGCCGACAACTTCTCCCGGCTCTCGGCCGATTTCGCGGCCGCGCCCGCTACCGCTTACAGCGTCAACGGCCCTAAGCTTGAGCGCAACCGTGCCGCCGTCGGCGCCGATCTGGTAACGCGCTTTAGCGAAACGGCGCAACTGAATGTCGCCTACAACGCCGAGCTGGCCAGGAGCGACGACTGGCATACGCTGTCGGCGACTTTTGAATACCGGTGGTAGACTCTTAAACTGCGGGACATTGTCATTCTTGCAGGGTGCCGGACGCGCTGGATTCGGCAACTGCTCCGCCATCCATGCCGGCATGACGGTGCCGGCTAAGGTTCTTTGCTAATCAGCCAAGTCCATGCCGCCGTCATTCGGCAATAAAATGATTCTGATAATCGTCCATGGCCCGTCTAATCACCTCATGCGCTTCGTCCCGCCCGTAAACATTGGTTATTTCGCAGGAGCTCTGCTCGCTCGGCAGCTGTTTATAGGTCAGGAAATAATGTTTCAGGCGATTGATATAAGACTCGGGGCAATCCGATACGTCATTCCATTGCCGGTAAAACTCATCGCCTTTCATGACCGCGATAATCTTGTCGTCGGCTTCGCCCCCATCCAGCAAGCGGAAGCCGCCGATCGGTATCGCCTGCAACAGAATGTCGCCATGCGTCACGCTGCGTTCACTCAAAACGCAAATATCCAGCGGGTCTCCGTCGCCCTTGGCAACCGCTTTGCCCGACTTTAATTCGGCAAACTCGGCAACCCTTTCGCCGCAATAGGTTTGCGGAATAAAACCGTAAAGGGTAGGAACCGTGTTAGAAAACTTTTGCGGCCGGTCGATTTTTAGATAACCGGTCTCTTTATCGATTTCATATTTAACGGTATCCGACGGGACAATTTCAATAAAGGCTGTGACCACATCCGGTGTATGGTCGCCCGGACTGATGCCGTGCCAGGGGTGCGCTTTGTATTGTATATTCATGTTTGGTATTTTTTACTTAAAAAATGGGAAGTGTCGGCTCTTGCTTAATACCGGGCGACCGGCCGGTCGCCCCTACAACGTTAAATAGAGATCGGCGCCTTGATATGTTCATGCGCTTGGTATTCGACGACTTCAAAATCTTCATACTGGTAATCGAATATCGATTCCGGCCTGCGTTTTATGTTTAAGGTCGGCAGCGCAAAAGGCTTGCGGCTTAGCTGCAAGTCAGCCTGCTGCCGATGGTTCAGGTACAGATGCACGTCGCCGCCGGTCCAGATAAAGTCGCCTACTTCCAAATCGCACTGCTGGGCGACCATATGCGTCAATAACGCATAGCTGGCTATATTGAACGGCAAACCTAAAAACGTGTCGCAGCTGCGCTGATAGAGCTGGCAAGACAGCTTGCCGTCGGCAACATAGAACTGGAAAAACGCATGGCAGGGCGCCAGCGCCATTTTGCCGAGCGCCACATTCTGCTGCGGGCTGATGCTTTCGTCCGGCAAATCCGCGACATTCCAGGCGGACACGATAATCCGGCGGCTGTTGGGCGTTTTTTTCAGTTGCTCGATGACTTGCTGAATCTGGTCGATATGCCTGCCGTCGGGCGTCGGCCATGAGCGCCATTGATGGCCGTACACGGGGCCCAGCTCACCGTTCTGATCCGCCCATTCGTTCCAGATACTGACATTATGCTGATGCAAAAACTCCAGGTTGGTTTCGCCTTTTAAGAACCAGAGCAATTCATAGATAATCGATTTCAAATGAATTTTCTTGGTCGTAATCAACGGAAAGCCTTCCGCCAGTGGAAAGCGCATCTGATGTCCGAAAAGGGACAGCGTGCCGCTGCCGGTCCGGTCGCCTTTCGGGTTGCCTTCGTTGATGATTTTATCGAGTAGTTCTAAATATTGCTTCATGCGGCTTTCTTATAGGCAAAATAAATCAACCCGGCGCCGATCAAAATCATCGGCGTTGACAGTATCTGGCCCATAGTCACCCAGTCCAAAGCCAAATAGCCTAATTGCACATCCGGCATCCTGAAAAATTCGATAAAAAACCTGAAACAGCCGTAGAAAAACAACGCCATGCCGGTAGGCGCCATAACCGGTCTTGGCTTACTCGTATACACCCAAAGAATCACAAACAATACCACGCCTTCTAAAAAGGCTTCGTACAATTGCGAAGGATGACGGGCTAACGGACCGGCATTTGGAAAGACCATCGCCCAAGGCACGTCGGTGGGCCTGCCCCATAGTTCCGCATTGATAAAATTGCCGATACGCCCTGCGCCTAAACCGATAGGCGCCAACGGCGCAATGATGTCGGTCAAT
>JANYKK010000315.1 GCA_025361585.1 Methylobacter sp.
CCGTTCGGGTAAATGCGGGTCAGCAACGGCACCGCTCTGGAAAGCTGGTCAAAATCGTCCCAGTTGATAATAATGCCCGCCGCCCGCGCAATGGCGACCAGATGGATTGTGTGATTGGTGGAACCGCCCGTCGCCAACAAGCCAACAATCGCATTAACAATCGCTTTTTCGTCGATCACATGTCCAATCGGACGGAAATCATTGCCCAGCGCAGTAAATTTCAATACTTGTCTGGCAGCAGCCTTGGTCAGTTCATCGCGCAATGGCGTGTAAGGGTTGATGAACGAACTGCCCGGTAGATGCAGTCCCATAATCTCGACCATCATCTGGTTGCTGTTTGCGGTGCCGTAAAATGTACAGGTGCCGGCGCTGTGATAAGACGCCGCCTCAGATTCCAGCAGTTCCTTACGGCCGATTTTACCTTCGGCGTAAAGCTGGCGGATACGCACTTTTTCTTTGTTGGCCAAGCCGCTGGGCATCGGCCCTGCCGGTACGAACACGGCAGGCAAATGGCCGAAACTCAAGGCGCCGATCAGCAGCCCCGGCACGATCTTGTCGCAGACGCCTAAATACAGTGCGCCGTCAAACATGTTGTGGCTTAAACCAATCGCCGTAGCCATCGCGATCACATCGCGGCTGAACAGCGACAGCTCCATGCCGGGACGGCCTTGGGTGACGCCGTCGCACATCGCCGGAACGCCGCCTGCGAACTGGGCAACGCCGCCCGCTTCCTTGATAGCCGCCTTGATCAGCGCAGGCGCATCCTTATACGGTTCATGCGCAGACAGCATGTCATTATAAGAAGAGATAATCGCAATATTGGCTTTTTTTTGTCCGGTCAAATCGATTTTTTCTCCGGCTCCGCAAGCGGCAAAGGCGTGAGCCAAATTACCGCAAGCCAGCTCGGCACGATGCGGCTCTTTTTTAGCTGCCGCATCAACACGTGCCAGATAGGCGGTGCGAGTTTCACGACTGCGATCAATAACTTCGTTAGTCACTTTTTCTAATACGGGATGCATGTTGTTCCTTTTTAATCTGAACGGTCAAGTTTTCGGTTTTGCAATTCATCGTAGGCAAGTAGGGTACGCATCGCGTACCTTTATTGATTTTGAAAAATGGTGCGCAATGCGCACCCTACAGAGCTTAGATCGATCTATCCGCCTCATCTTCCCAGGCTCTTTCGTCCCTGGCAATTAAATTGTTAGCGGCCTCAGGGCCCCAGGTTCCGGCCGGATAGGGTTCCGGCGCAACATCGGTATGCGCCCAGGCATCCTGTATCGAATCGATCCATGTCCAAGCTTGCTCGATCTCTTCACGGCTAAGGAACAGCGTCGGATTGCCGCGCATCGCTTCCAGCACCAACTTCTCATAACCGCCGAAAATCTTGCTTTTCTTTATTTCGGAAAAACTCAAATCCAGCTTGTTTTTTTTGAGCATAATGTTTTCATCGATACCCGGTATTTTATTGAGCATCTGAATTTCCACGCCTTCATTCGGCTGCAAGTGAATGATCAGCTTATTGGCGGGTAATTCCTTAAAGCTTTCCTTAAAGATGTTATGCGGCAGCTGCTTGAAATTAACGACGATTTCAGTGCGTTTATATTTCATGCGTTTGCCGGTACGCAAGTAAAACGGTACTCCAGCCCAGCGCCAGTTATCAATGTCCACTTTCAACGCGACAAAGCTTTCAGTGGTGCTTTCGGTATTGGCCCCTTCCTCTTCAAGATAGCCCGGCACCGGCTTGCCCTTAAGATCCCCCGCGGTGTATTGCCCGCGCACGGTTTTTCTGGCGACATTCTCGTGGGTAATCGGCCGTAATGCGGACAACACTTTTATTTTTTCGTTGTGGATGCTTTGCGCCTCCAGGTTGACCGGCGGTTCCATCGCCACAAAGGTCAGAATCTGCAACAGGTGATTTTGCAGCATATCGCGCAACTGGCCGGTTTTGTCGAAATAATCCCAGCGCCCTTCAATACCAACTTCTTCAGCCACGGTAATCTGGATATGGTCGATGGTGTTGTGATCCCAGTTGGTAGTAAAAATGGAATTGGCAAAGCGTAACGCCAATAAATTCAGAACCGTTTCCTTACCCAGATAATGATCGATCCGGTAAACCTGTTTTTCGCTGAATACTTCGGCTACGGCGTCATTAATCTCTTTCGAGGATTTCAAGTCGTGGCCGATGGGTTTTTCCATCACCATCCGCGATTCTTTATTTAAAGCACCGCATTGAGCCAGTCCCTGACAAATATTAGTGAATAAGAACGGGGCGACGGCAAAATAATTGACCATAACCCTGGATTTACCGTCAATGAGGGTATTCAACAGCTGATATTGATCCGGCTGGGTTAGATCTATTTTCAGGTAAGCAAACCGTGCCGAAAACCGTGTCCATATTTGATCTTCAACCGGTTCATTTAAAAACTCTTGCAAACTTTGGTGGATGATCCCGATGAAACTTGAATTATCGCCCTCGTGTTGGTCTATGCCGATGATGCGGGTGTCGGCTTCAATCAGGTTGGCTTTTTCAAGCCGGTACAGGGAAATAAGCAGTTTGCGGCGGGACAAATCGCCCAAAGCTCCAAAGATAACTAAATCACAAGGTTTAAATGCGGTGTTTTGGTTCATAGATCGGTTGTTGAATAAATAGTTACACCGGTTCAGTCCGGCATAGATAGGCAGAAAAATTGGGCTATTATCGCAGAATTTGCTTCAGGGTCATAGGACGAGGCTATTCCAAGGATGGAATGGGTTGATAGGCTCATCTCGTATCGAATCGATATTTTGTTGACAGCATTCTTGGGTATCTCTTATAGTATTGATGCGCTACTACCAAGAAATATTTTCTGCGTCATGCACGACAACCATTCTGGCTCAGGAAGAGGCGGCTCAAAGTGTCAAGGTGAAGTAGTTGAACCGGAGGAAGCGTGAACCTCAGGGAAATCAGTCCCAATGTTGATGCTTTTATCAACCTGGGTTGTCCATTGATGATTTAAAACAACGAAAGGTGTAAAAAATGAGCGAAGAAGAACAAACAAAAGACAAATTCTGGTGGTATGTGGGTGGTACCGTATTTGCCTTATTGGTGACCATTGCCATGGTCAAACAAAGCGAGACCGAAAAATTTGCCCCGATCAAGCAGCAGTTGGAAGAGGAGACGGCCCAGATGAATATCCGGGTTTTGAACTGAGCTTAACATTTGTGTCTTCATAACAAGAGGTTTTATACGAGCGGTCGTTTTTGCCAAACACCCTTAGTACGACTTATTACACACAACATAATAACCAGGAGAGAACTATGAAACTTAATTTGATATGCCTGTGCGCGGCGTTGGCTTTCTTTTCCGGAGCAGCGTCGGCAACAGAATATATTTACCGGGATCTTATGGCTAACACGCTGCCTTCGGCGGCGTGTGAAGCAGAATCCGAGGCCACCGCAACGGCATCAAAATCCTATAACATCACCCGATACAGTAAAACATTTTGCCAGTCGCAGGGCTATGGCTGGCATGTTGAAAAAGTAAAAGACGGGGGTAAGGCCGCCTGCAAGCCATGCACCGGCGCCAATCAGGGCAAAAGCCAGTGCCACCTGGAAAATATGGTTGTTACCTGCAAACGCATCAAGCCCGGGTCGGTCGGCATGTTGCCGGGAAAAGGTTAATGCCAGTCGCGTGAGCAAGGGTTTCTTTTTTGCTCACGCTTTTTTTTAACACAGAATCATAGCAATTGAAATTTATCCTCAGGATCCAAGCGATCAAAAATCAAATATATCGGACAGAATAGCCGCTCACCGGCAAGTCCTTGCCGCATTGTGATGTCAATATCATGGCATCAATCAAATCAAAATCTAAATTAATATCTTAGCCTGTGACTATATTGCCATTTTAAAAAGTGGCATGTATTTCGCTTAGTTTTTACGAATCGTTAGGAAAGGATTTAGTATAAATGAAATAGGAAGTTCTTTGCGATGGTTGTAATTTTTCCGTAAGCATGGGTTAAAGGTTTTAATAGTCACGTTTTCTGTATACAGTCTATGCTTGTTTTATACGTTGTTTGCGCTTCAAGATTCGGTTATTAAAATCTCCTTTCCAGCAGGAAGGGAAGGCCTAGGTGCCGAATGTTGACATGCAATTAATATGGAAACAATTTCTCATCGATTAGACGGATGCAGCTGCTGATTTAATGCGGCATAAGAATAGCGATATTGAGTGTTACATAAAGCAACAGCTTTATGTAGTGGGGTGATGGTGTGAAAAACCAACTATATGGGTTGTTTGTTTTTGGCCTTACCCAGCTTTTTGAGTGCGGCTCTTATTTTGCTATAAGCAGAAAATCAGATCAGATATGAATGACTTAAATCGAGACAGGGGAGATCACAAAATACATGGTTTCCGTCTTATTTCTTACATTGAAAGCTAATTTATCTCAAATGATGCCTTATTTAATTTCATTGTTTATGGTTGTTTTTCTGTTGAATGTAGCTGTTGCAGATGTCGGTAATGACATCATTTCAGACAGGAACAAACCTGATCCCGTCGTGCAGTTGACCGTTAAAGAACAGGAGTGGTTATCGAATCATAAAAAAATACGGATTGCTTTTGACGGTTCGGTTCCGCCCTATAGTTTTGTTAATGATTCGGGGGAGCTTGAAGGTATTGCCATCGAAGTTATGAACACGCTGAGCAAACGGTTAGGCATTAAATTTGAAACTTATCCCAGCACTAACTGGAACAAAGTATACGAAGCAGCTACCGCACATAAAGTTGATGTAGTCGCTACGATGGTCAATCGACCGGATCGTGCGCAGTGGTTTATCTTCACGCAGCCTTATTTAATGAAATCCCTGGTTATCGTAACCAAAAGAAATAACGATACGATCAAAAATCGCAACGACCTTGCCGGGAAAAGGGTTGCGTTGGTTAAGGGGTACCAGTATGCCAACCGGGTAATCAAAGAACTGCCCTCAGTTACCCCTCGTTTTGTTAGTTCTATGCTGGACGGGCTGAATGCCGTCAGCACAGAAAAAGCCGATGCAGCCATTACTTTTAGGGCCACAGCCAGTTATCTGCAAACAAAATATTTACTAACTGATCTGAAATTTGCGGCTATCTATGATGGCGACAGCGCCAATAAAAGCATTAATGACAGCATTGCCATCCGTAAAGACTGGCCGGTTCTGGCGGCCATTTTACAAAAAGCGCTGGTTACGATCAGTGCCGAAGAAATGCAGGCTATCCACGCTAAATGGGTTCCCAGTATTAAGCCGTCAATCGACTATGAACTGATTTGGAAAATTGTAGCGGCATTTATAAGCGTATTGGCCTTATTGCTGCTATGGGTCGCCCGTGTTCGCAGACAAAACAAGAAAATAAAACTGTCAAAAGCCGAAGTCCTGACGACCAACAAAATCCTGCAAACATTGAAAACCGACCTTGAGCATCTGGTCTTAAAACGCACCGCCGAACTGCATTCCAGCGAACATAAATTCCGGAGTCTGGTTGAAAACTTGCGTAATGAATACTTTTTTTATCAGCGCGATTGCGAAGGCAGATTTTCTTACGCTAGCCCTTCAATAACTAATATACTCGGATACAGCGTGGATGAGTTTACGGCCCATTACCAGGAGTATCTTACCGATAATCCGATTAATCTTAAAATAGATGAGCACACCCAATGGTGTATCCAAGGCATTCCCAATTCATCGTATCAGTTAGAAATATACGATGCGCAAAAAAATATCCATTGGCTTGAGGTAACAGACACCCCTGTTTATGATGAATACAACCAATGCATAGGCGTCGATACCATTGTGCATGACATCACTTTGCGCAAACAAGCTGATGATCGCTTAATCTGGCTGTCTTATTACGATGAGTTAACCGGATTGGCAAATCGCCGGTTATTTGCCGATCAGCTTCAGCATATCATCACTATGGCGCACCGCACCAAACAGTCAGTTTCGCTTTTTTACTTGGATCTGGATCGGTTCAAATTTGTAAACGACAGTATGGGACACGCTGTTGGTGACGAGGTGCTCAAAGAAACAGCCAGAAGAATTTCCTCTACTCTTCGTGATTCCGATATAGCCGCTCGTCTGGGCGGTGATGAATTCGCCCTATTGCTACCGGAAACCGATGCCGATGGATCCTCGCCGGTTGCTGAAAAAATCCTGATTAAATTACGCGAGCCTTATATTGTTCAGGAGAAGGAATTTGCCCTGGGTGGCAGTATCGGCATTGCCGTTTATCCACGGGATGCCAATAATGGAGAGGCTCTACTCCATCTTGCCGATACCGCAATGTATCACGCAAAGCAGGAAAAACTTGGAATTTTCTTCTATTCCGAAAGTATGCAGCAGAAACAACTAGGATGCTAGAAAAGCAGCAGGGGGAGGTAGGTTTGATATGCCTGTGCGCGGTGTTGGCTTTTTGCTAGCCAAGTTAAAGCCAGTGTCGCCTAGACGATGTTGTTACCTGCAAGCGCATCAAACCCGGCTTGGTTGGTATGTTGCTCATTTTCCAAACGTTTGAAATTTGCTAAACAACATTGCCCGGACGGGTTCCTGATTTCACAAGCGCATTCCCCGGCTTTAGTACGTTGCATGACAAAGTCCTTGATAGGTTCTGCGCAGTGGGCTTTTAATGCTGATAAATATTGCGCGGCGTCAATATCGAAACAATAACAAAGCGCATCGTTTTGAATGGCTTGAGAGCTTCTTAAATGCTGTTTGGGAATGGTGTTATCGGAGTTGGAGAAGTAAGCGACTGGGCATGTTTTCGCCGGGCAAAAATAATAGTTGTCAGTAATGAGCGCCTGATTTTCGGGAAACCGGACTTGATGGTAAAGCGTGGACATACCGACACTTTTACAAGTGGAACCACACTCAGGGCAAGTATGTTTGGTTTTGGCTGATGTATTTGGGCAGCAGCAATCAGACTAGAGGTATCCTCGGCTTTATCGGGAAACAGGTTCAGCGTCACCGTTTGCTGTCGGCACCCACAGCGTGCTTGATGACAAGCTCAAAATTAACAAACCGGTTTTAATTGTCATATCGATTTCCCTCAAGTCATGAAAAAGGGCGCTAACCAGGGAAAGTTCAGCAGTATTAAAATGAACGTGGATTAATCATCCTCATCCGGGATTTGCCCCCGGAACTCTTCCGACAACAGCATTTGTCCGCCCGTAACAACCAGTTGCTCGCCTGCCTTGATACCGTTGCCGACAAAATAACCGCCGCTGGTTGCCGAATATTGGTCTATCGTGCGACGGCTGAATTGTTCTTCTGCGGTTTTAATGTAAACAAAGGCCTGATCCAGGTGCCAGACTAATGCGGATTTGGGGATAATAACGCCGGACTGGTTTTCGCCTTGCTCGGGTATCCATGCGGCAACGCGCATGCCGGTTCTGATATGGTTATTGTTAGGGATGGTGTGTATGCCGCAAGACTGCCGGGAGCAGTTGCGGCTGCCGTCGGTCTGGAAAAAATAGCTTTCGCCTTGCGCGGTGGTATCGGTTTGCGGAGCCGCTGAGATCAGTTCGGCTTTGCTGGCGGCGCTACGGTTGCCTGTGGCTTCAACATCAATGGTTGAAATATCGTTCGCCAGTTGCTTGTTAACCGGCAAGGTAATTTGCAGCAGCGTTTTTTGGCCTGATAAAAAAGCACTCAGTTTGTCGGAATCCGTGGCTAACGCCCATTCGGTAAGTTTTTCGCCCCAGTTGAGCCGGGCTTCAGCGGCGATAGCTTTGCCTTGAACGCTGCTGGCATCGACCTGGGCTTTGTCGGTTTGCCATTGCGCTTGTTGGACTTGCAAGTTGCGTTTTGAGGTCGCGCCTTCATGAAACAAGTCTTGCTGGCGCTGGATATTTTGCTCAGCCTGTTTGAACCTTGCCGCAGCGCCGCCATGCTCGGTTAATGCGACCAGATACCGGTGCCGTAATTCGACCAAGGGTTGTATGTTGACCGCTTTGCCGTGAGCGGTAAATTCGGCATGATGGCTGGCAGGGACAAGTGTTATCGTTTGCAAGCCCGATAACGACTGGGATTTGGCGGACAGGAAAACAGTACCCTGCCCAGCGGGTTCCGTTGGTTTGGCAACTGGCTTATCGTCATCGTCGGCGAAACCTAAGCTAACGTTGAGTATAAAAATACAGACTATTAAAAAAGCATTCATGTAGGGCAGTAAAGGAGTGTTTGGATGCGTTCATGGTATAAGATTTCCATTGTTAAATGCATTTTTTTGTTGTTTTTAAAAAATTGCAGGTTATCCTTTGAAAACAAAATAACTAACTCTATTGAGGGATAATCATGAGCGAGCTACCGGCTAACTTAAAGTACGCAATCAGCCACGAATGGGCAAAGGTGGAAGATGGCAATATCGTCCGGGTCGGCATTACCGATTTTGCGCAAGAAGAATTGGGCGATTTGGTTTTTATCGAGCTGCCGGAGCTGGGGCGAAAAGTCAAAGCGCAAGAGCAATGCGCGGTCGTCGAATCGGTTAAAACCGCATCCGATTTGTTCAGTCCAGTTAGCGGCGAAGTGGTTGCCGTCAACGAAGCCGTGGTAGATGAGCCAGAGCAAGTTAATGATAACGCTTACGGAACTTGGCTGTTTTGTATTAAGGCGGATAATTTGGTTGAACTGGATGCGTTGATGGATGCGGATGCTTATCAGCAAATGATTGAGCAATAGATTTTGAAGAGGGGCGATTAAAGCCGCCCCTACAATTCAGAAAGTCCTTCCGCTAGTTACGGTTTAACGCCGCGGCGGCATCCTGCTCGTTACCGGCCAGATGCGCATCGCGGGGCGGCAATACGTCGGCGACGACTTCCAGGCTCTTCCAGGCCGGTGCCGGTGTTTCGCAATGTTGCTTGGGGACGAATGCCGACTCTTCGACCAAGGTCATTTTGTGGATATATCGCGGACAGTTGGGGAACATTTCCCGCAGTTTTACCCTCAACACCATTTCCGCTTCGGGCCAGTGATCCATTAACGGATCATCGTCCTGTATGAAGGCGCTGCCGTTGAAGCGAAGACGGGCTTGCCGCTGAAAGTCGACAAACAACAGGCTGACATGCTCGTTAACCAAGACATTGCCGGCCGACATGTACATCCTGATTGTTTGTGTTCCAGTGCAGGCGGCCCTGTTTACTACACCGGGCGGGATATGAAATTATCACATAAAGGCATGAAAATCAGTGAAAGTGACTGGGCCATATTCCTTGAGCATGCCGACGCCACGATGAAAGCCTTACAAGTTCCCGTGGGCGAATGTGAGCAAGTGGTTGCGTTTGTTTTGAGCCTGAAAGATGACATTGTTGAAGTATAGATGAACGCTTAACAAGACAAATCCAGCTGACCGTTAACGCGTCGGCTGGATTTCCACATGTTCATCCCCCCCCCCGCTGTAATCATAAATTCGCTAGCCTCCTCCCTCAGGTATAATAAAACGCTGAAAATAACAACAATAAATGAGGAGCGCCATGCCGGTCGATATTTTACTGACGGTTGTTGCAACATCCGTTATTCAATCCATTTTTGG
>JANYKK010000339.1 GCA_025361585.1 Methylobacter sp.
GTCATTTCCCAGGAAGACATTCGCCGCTCCGGGGCGACCAGCATTCCAGACGCTTTGCGCATGGCGCCGGGCGTACAGGTGGCGCAAATTAACGCCCATGCCTGGGCTATTTCCATACGCGGTTTTAATGACCGGTTTTCCACCAAGTTGCTGGTGATGGTCGATGGGCGCACCGTCTATTCGCCGTTATTTTCCGGCACCTATTGGAGCGGTCAGGATACGGTGCTGGAAGACATAGACCGCATCGAAGTCATTCGCGGCCCAGGCGGCACGGTGTGGGGAGCCAATGCCGTTAACGGGGTCATCAATATCCGCACCAAACACAGCAAAAAAACCCAGGGCGGACTGGTGTCCGCACAAGGCGGAAACTATCAGGATGCCGGATCAGTCCGCTATGGCGGCGATCTGGGCAAGGACGGCACTTACCGCGTTTATGCCAAAGGCAAACATAATACCGATTATCTCAATAGCAGCGGCCAGAACGCGCATGACCAATGGGATACAGGGCAAGGCGGTTTCCGCGCCGATTACAATCTTACCGGGAAAGACGAGCTATCGTTTAGCGGCGATATTCTGGAAATGGCAGGCGATGAAACGGTCGGTCTGTCTACTGTTACCGACACCACCATGTCACGCAGAACTGCCAATGCGCTGGCGAAATTAACCCATAAAACCGAAGGCGGCGAATGGTACCTACAGAGCTTTTATTCGACCGAGGAGCGACGCGGTATTTATTTGAATCAACTCGTCGATACGTTTGACATGGAGTTCCAGCACAATTTGCAAGCCGGACAACGCAATGCCGTAACCTGGGGACTGGATTACCGCTTGGTATCCGATAAGATGAGCAATTTCAACGGCGCATCCTTTAGCCCAGACAGCCGGTCAACTCAGTTATTTAGCGCGTTCTTACAAGATCAGTTCAGCATTACCGACGACCTGAAGCTGACCGTAGGCAGCAAAATCGAACATAACGATTATTCCGGTTTTGAATATCAACCCAGCGCACGGCTATTATGGAAGCTGAACGAAAACCACAGCACCTGGACTAGTGTGTCGCGCGCCGTGCATACGCCTACACGGGGGTTGCAGGACTTTAGGGTAGACTTATACCGAATTCCGGCAAGGCCCCCTGCCAATGCACAAACGGGAGTTCTTATCGGCAATTCCGGGGTTAAAACGGAAGAAGTAACCGCATTCGAATGGGGCTATCGTGGGCAGCTATCGCAAAATTTATCTATTGATGTGGCGACGTTTTACAACATTTATAACAATCTGCTTTCCACCTATCCGATGGTCATTCGATCCCCCGGCTTGACGCAGAACCTGTTTGTGCTTGCTAATGGCACCGAAGCCGAATCCTACGGCACCGAGTTGTATGCAAACTGGAAAGTGACCGATAGCTGGCGGCTGCAACCCGGCTATACCTGGCTGACGGTCGATACCCGCGCCACCAGCAACGTCGACATCGTAAGAAATCAAGGCAGCAGCCCTCAAAACCAGTATTCCCTACGTTCGCAACTGAGCCTGCCGCACAATATCGAGTTCGATACCTCTGTCTATTATGTCGATAACATCAATAATACGAACGTCAAAGTGGCTAACTACACACGCCTGGATTTAAGGCTGGGCTGGAGACCTTTGAAGGCCTTGGAGTTAAGTGTGGCCGGGCAAAACCTGCTGGACGACAGGCACCCCGAGTTCGTGGCTAGCGATCTGGTTGCCAGCCAAATACCGCGTAGCGTATACGGCAAAGCGGTTGTGACTTGGTAAATAACCAAAAGTAGGCTCCTCCAGGCGACGCAGATAATGATGATAAACACCGATAACCCTAAAAACGGCGATCAACTGATTTTTATAGGATCATTCAAAAAAATCTTATTCAATCATAATCATTCAACGTCGCCTGGAGGCGCCTACTTTTGGCATCTGCGTTCCATTCTGCCTGCTGCTCAGTAGTTACAATGACATTAAAATTTGCTATAGCGCTTGCACTATGGGCTGCAATGACCGGCAGTGCAGGCGCTGACGATAAGGTTATACACGAAGATGAGGTCGAGGCCGCATTCGTGTATAACTTTGCCAAATTTGTAGAATGGCCGTCCGGCAAAATCAATGAATCTATAAACCTGTGTATTTTAGGCGAGTCTCCATTAGGATTTTCCGCATTGAAAGCCATCGATGGTCGCATCGCTCAAGATAAACCATTAGTCACGAAGCTGTTAAATAAATCCGATGATTTAAAAGGCTGTCATATTGCCTTTATTGCCGCGTCTGAACGAAACAAAATGGCGCAACTGCTTAAGATTGCACATCAACAACACGCGCTAACGGTCAGCGATATGGATGGGTTTACTCAAGGCGGAGGCGCTATCGAACTGGTAAAAACAGACGATAAAATCCGTTTCGAAATTAGTTTGCTGGCCGCAAAAGAAGCCGGCTTAGTGATCAGTTCCCGGTTGCTCAGCTTGGCGCTGGCTGTTTATGATGAAAACAACAGGCCTAAGCAATGAAATCTTTTCGAAATAATTCCATTGCGCGCAAACTGACCTTCATCATTGCCATAACGGCCATAGTTGTGCTGACTATCAGCAGCATCGTACTGGTCGTGAACCAGTTTTACTCCTCCCGTGTCGCCATCGCCCATGAACTGCATAGCCTTGCCGATGTTAGCGGATTCGCCGTCGCGCCTGCCATGTTATTTGATGACAATCCGGCCGCGCAAAAAATACTGCAAGCGCTAAAAACCCACCCCGATCTTTTGGCAGCAGAATTGTATCTCAATAACGCCGATACCCCCTTTGCGATATTCACGGCCCATGAAAATACTGCGCCGTCTTTCACCAAGCAAAATGCTAATCAAGCCCCTTGCGGCGAGGCCGTTTTTACCCGGCAGCAGGTTATTTTATGTACGCCCGTGGAAATGGATAACGAAGTACTAGGCCGACTCTATCTGCAAACGGATTTGTCCCGTTTATATAAAGAACTGGACAGATTGCTGGCCATATTTGCAAGCGTATTGCCGATTGTTTGCCTGCTGGCGTTTTTCGCGGCTCACCGCCTGGGAACCAAACTCACACGCCCTATCCGGCATTTGGCTGATATTGCAACGCTGATCAGCAAAGATAAAAACTATGCGTTGCGCGCCAAAAAATATGCAAGCGATGAAGTCGGGCAATTAACCGAGAGCTTTAATGCGATGTTTGAGCAAATCCAGCTGCGGGATGAAACGATCAATGCGCACAGCCGGGAATTGAAAAATTTGGTAGCGCAGCGCACCCGAAGCCTAAGCAAGACGGTACAGCAACTGCGCGAATCCAATGAGGAACTCAAAGATTTCTCTTATATTGTTTCGCATGATTTGCGTGCGCCGATGATTAATGTGCAGGGCTTTGTGAACGAACTCGGCTTGAGCCTGACTGACTTGCGCAAAATTCTAAACCCAGTAATGGAACAACTGCCTGAACAGCAAAAAGCCGCATTGCTGGAAATATTGGACGACGATATTCCGACCTCGACACGGTTTATTACCGGCGGTGTCGCCAAAATGAATCAGTTGTTGGCCGGTATTTTAAAGATTTCCCGCCTGGGACGACAGGAATTGAATCTCAGCACGGTCGACACGCAAGACCTGGTAACCGATAACCTCGAAGCCATCAAATATCAGAGCGATCAGGCTAAAGCCGAGTTCCAGGTACAGCCCTTGCCGCAAGTTAAGGCAGACTCTTATTTGCTGTCCCAGATATTTGCCAATTTATTATCGAATGCGGTCAAATATTTAGACCCCAAACGTCCCGGCAGGATTGAGATATGGGCTAGCGACCAGAACGATCACTACCGGTTTTTCATCAAGGATAATGGCTTGGGTATTTCAGAAAAAGATCAAACCAAGATTTTCGAGATGTTCCGTCGCGGCAGCAATCATGCCGTAGAAGGCGAAGGCGTGGGACTCAATTACGTCAAATCAGCGGTTAAACGGCTGGGTGGAACTATTTCAGTGAAGAGCACGGTCGGTCAGGGCAGCGTGTTCAGTTTTACCCTGCCTAAGAGATAGATGTTAAATTAAAAAAAGCATCACCACGAAGGCACGAAGGACACGAAGAAATAAAAAACTTCGTGTCCTTCGTGCCTTCGTGGTGAATAAGAGCTTTTTAATCAACCGTACGCTGTTGCTCGCGCAACAACCTAGCAAACTCTTCCGCCGGTATCGGGCGGCTATTGATATAGCCCTGATACATATCGCAGCCTTTTTCCTGCAAAAATGCCAGTTGCTCAGACGTTTCCACACCTTCAGCCAAGACTTTAAAGCCCAGAATATGCCCCATCGCAATAATGGTGGAGGCAATTTCCATGTCGTCTTGATGAAAAGGAATATCGTCGATAAAACTCTTATCGATTTTTAACAGATCCAGCGGAAAGTGCTTAAGATAGGCCAGCGATGAATAGCCCGTGCCGAAATCATCGATAGCCAGCCGTACGCCTTGGTCGCGCAAACCATTCAGAATCTTTGTCGCATTGACCTGATTATCCATTAACCCGCTTTCGGTTATTTCCAACTCCAGTTGCATAGGGGGAAAACCGGTTTCAGCCAACACCACAGCAGCCAAGGCGCAAATATCACTACGGCGAAACTGGTGCGAGGATACATTGACCGCCAGCGTTAACGGAGGTAAACCCGCATCCAGCCACTGTCGGCCTTGTCGGCATGTTTCCCGTAATATCCATTCGCCAATCGCGACAATCAAACCGGTTTCTTCGGCAATGGGGATAAACCGGTTCGGTTGAATCAGCCCCTCGACCGGATCTTGCCAGCGCACCAAGGCCTCGGCGCCGACAATGCGTCCGCTGGCAATGTCCACCTGCGGCTGGTAATAAACGCGCAACTCCTGTTGCTCAATCGCACGACGCAGACGCGATTCCAACACAATGCGCTCGCGAGCCGCCAACGTCAGATCTTCAGAAAAATAGGCAAAGCAGCCGCGCCCGGCATCTTTCGCTTGATACAGAGCCGAATCCGCATGATCCATCAGTATGTCGATATTCTCCCCGTGCTGCGGATACAGGCTAATACCAATGCTGGCGCCAATCTGCACCTCCTCCCCCTCAGCCACACAAAAGGGTTTGCTTAAGTCGGCGATAATGTCTTCAGCCACGCGTGCGGCATCTTCAGGATGGGCGATGTCTTCCAGCAACACGACAAACTCATCCCCGCCCAATCGGGCCACCATATCCACATCGCGCAACCGGTTGGTAATTCTTGCCGAAACCTGTTGCAGCAACTCGTCGCCTGCCAGATGTCCCAGGCTGTCGTTGACCGCCTTGAACCGATCCAGATCGAGCATCAGCAAGGCCAACTGTTTGCCGTCGCGCCGCTCTACATCAATTCCGTGTTTAAGCCGCTCTTGCAACAGACGACGATTGGGTAATTGGGTGAGCGGGTCAAAAAAAGCCAGCTGTTTAATCTGCTCTTCCGCCGCCTTACGCTCGGTGATGTCGATATGGGTGCCTACATAATGGGTAGCCTCGCCGTCATCCCCTTTCACCACGGAAAGAATCAGCCATTTTGGATAAATTTCGCCATTCTTGCGCCGATCCCAAATTTCTCCCTGCCAAGTGCCATCGCGTTCTACGCCTGCCCACATCGCGGCATAAAAATCCGCGTCATGCCGCCCGGATTTAAGCAATCGTATATGCTGGCCTACAGCCTCTTCTTTGGCATAGCCAGTCGATTCGGTAAAGGCCCGGTTAACCTGCAAGATAATGCTATCTGCACCGGTAATCACCATCGGCTCATTGGACTCAAAGGCGATAGCGGCCACGCGAAGATGCGCCTCCGCTTGTTTACTAAGTGTGATATCGCGTAAGGCGCTGGCAAAAAACAAGCCTTGTTCGGTTTTAATCGGACTTACGCTGATGTCCACGTCAAAATAACTGCCGTCTTTTCGTCGCGCCTGGAGTATTCGCCCTGTTTTCAGCGGTCTGGTGACAGGTTCGGCAACAAATTTGGCGTGCTTCTCAGGATGCTTAGCGCGAAAACCTTCCGGCACCAGAATCTCAATCGATTGACCGACCAGCTCTCCAAGCCCATACCCCAGCAGCAAATCGGCTTGCTGATTGACCTGGGTAATAACTCCACGTGTATCGCTAATCAGCATCGCATCCGGCGTGGCATTGAAGATGGCGCGCTGGTAGCCTTCGCTTGCTGTCAGTGTCTGCTCTGCCCGCCTACGAGCAACGAAATAGGTCGCCAGCGTCATGCCGGTCACTGACAGTATCACCATAAAAAACCAATAATTGACCAGACTTGTGCTGATCTCTGTCGAAGCATAGGTTTGGGTAATGCCCTTTGCGAAATAGCCGGTTTCCTGCTGCGCACCAAGCAGTCCCATGACTGCGGCCATAACCAGTATGACCACTACGCCATGAACCTCCAGACGCACTGCGGTCCAGGTAATCAACAGGAACATCCAATACCCTTTGGCGACATGGCCTACTGAGTCTTGCATCCAGCCCATAAAAATCACCTGACAAGCCAGAAAGCCTAAACCAAACAACAATATGAACTCAGCCAGCCGCTTCGGCTCAAGCCAGTCGTCCGGCGCTCGCCGCCAAACCAGAAACAGCGGGGTAATCAGGGCAATGCCCAGCACATCGCCCATCCACCAATAAGCCAGGTTCAGGAAAAAGCTTTCTCCAGCCAAGACTCCGGAAAAAACTAAGGCTGCGACTCCAAACAGTGCGGCGACAACGCTGGCGATACCGCCTGCTATCAGCAGCTGAAAATAGTTGCGAGTGGATAATAAGGCTGATGAATTAAAATCATCGTTGCGCTTCAATAGCCAGGTGGCCAAAAGCGCCTCCAGCGTATTGCCCGTCGCTGCGGCTGCGGCCACCCCAAAGGAATGGGTTGATACGACATTGACCAAGAGCGCCCCGAGGAATACTGCGCAGGCATACCAGTTTCCACCCAGCAGCAAAACCGCCAAGGCCAACCCGGCCGGCAGCCAGATGACACTGATAACACCGTTGTCTGAACAATAAGCCAGCACAACTAAACCGATCAGAGCATAAAGTGCGGCTACGCCAAGCTGCTTTAGTAGTAGGGGCGACCGACCGGTCGCCCCTACAAGTTGATGGAAATTTATCATTATTATTATTTTCCTGGTTACGATTTTTCAGGTTGGGTTACGCTAATGTTAACCCAATCTACAAAGGCTGTTGCTCCCGCAATAACTCGGCAAATTCATGCGCTGGAACCGGTTTGCTTTTGATATAGCCCTGATACATATCACAGCCTATTTCCTGCAAAAATGCCAGTTGCTCTGGCGTTTCCACACCTTCGGCCAAAACCTTAAAGCCCAAGATGTGCCCCATCGCAATAATAGTCGCGGCGATTTCCATGTCATCTTGCAAATGCGGAATATCATCAATAAAACTCTTATCGATCTTCAACATATCCAATGGAAAGTGTTTAAGGTAAGCCAGCGAAGAATAACCGGTGCCAAAATCATCAATAGCAAGACGAACGCCTTGAGCGCGGAGACTATTAAGAATAGCTGCTGCGTTATCCTGGTTTTCCATCAATCCGCTTTCGGTTATTTCCAATTCCAGTTGCTGGGGTGGAAAACCGGTGTCGCTAAGCACGGTCGCCACCAAGGCGCAAATATCTCCCCGACGGAATTGGTGCGGTGAAACATTGACCGCTAACGTTAACGGCGGCAAACCCGCATCCAGCCAAAGGCGGCCTTGCCGACAAGTTTCGCGCAGTACCCATTCGCCAATCGCAATAATCAAGCCGGTTTCTTCAGCAATCGGGATAAAACGTAACGGTGGAATCAATCCTTCTACCGGATCTCGCCAGCGCACCAATGCCTCCGCGCCGACGATGCGGCCACTGCTAATATCCACTTGAGGCTGATAAAAAACGCACAATTCCTGTTGCTCAATCGCACGACGCAGCCGTGTTTCCAATGCCAAGTGCTCACGGGCCGCGACGGTCAGGTCTTCGGAATAATAAGCAAAACAGCCGCGCCCACCGTCTTTAGCCTGATACAACGCGGCATCAGCGTGATCCAGCAATATTTCAAAGCTATCTCCGTGTTGTGGATGCAGACTAATGCCGATACTGGCGCCAATCCGCACATCATCGCTTTGAGGCAACCTGAAGGGTTTGCTCAAATCGGCGATGATTTCTTCAGCCACCCGTGCCGCATCTTCCGGCTGAGTAATATCTTCCAGCAACACCACAAACTCATCCCCCCCCAATCGGGCCACCATGTCAACGTCGCGCAATCTTGCTTTAATGCGTAAAGCAACTTGCTGCAACAGTTCGTCGCCGGCCAAATGACCGAGGCTGTCGTTAACCGCTTTAAAGCGATCCAGGTCAAGCATCAATAATGCCAGCTGCTTGCCTTCACGTCGTTCCACGTTAATACCGTGCTTTAGCCGCTCCTGCAACAGTCGACGATTGGGCAAGCGGGTGAGCGGGTCATAAAAAGCCAGCTGGGTAATTTGCTCCTCAGCCGCCTTGCGCTCGGTGATGTCGGTATGGGTGCCGACATAATGAGTGACTACGCCATCGTTGCCCTTTACCGCGGTAATGGACAACCATTTGGGATAAATTTCGCCATTCTTGCGCCTATCCCATATTTCTCCCTGCCAAGCGCCTTCACTCAGAATACTCTGCCACATCGCCGCATAAAAAGCCGCATCATGACGACCGGATTTAAGCATGCTTATTTTCTGCCCCACAGCCTCCTGTTCCGTGTAGCCGGTAGATTCGGTGAAGGCTTGGTTGATCCGCAGAATGACGCTTGCCGTATCGGTGATGACCATTGCTTCCTGCGATTCGAAGGCCGTAGCGGCGATACGCTGATCCAGCTCTATGCGTTTGCGCTCGGTGATGTCGCGGCAAAAGGCACAAAACTGCTGGAATTCTGGCAGGAAGGCGACAGAAATCTCAATATCAACCAGATGCCCATCTTTATGGCGATGACGGGTTTCAAATTGGTCATAACCCTGCTTAACAATCTTTGCAATGTGCCTCTTTATTTGCGCTACTCCCTTTATCGCCTCCAATTGGCTGATGTGCATACCCTCCAATTCATCAAGCGAATAACCGCTTATTTCTGCATAAGCCTCATTCACTTGCAGTATATTGCCCAACAAATCAACGATCCAGAATCCGTCCAGGGATATGTCAAGCATCGCTTTGATTTTACTGGATACCTGCTCAGCCTGTTTGCGCTCGGTGATGTCCTGCGCACTACCCACCCTGTGTAACGGCCTGTTCATTTCATCGTATTGCAGTCCGCCGCTGCCCCGGATAATACGGACGGCGCCATCAGGCCGCAAAATACGAAAATCCAGTTCTTCCGGTTCCTTACCTGCCCGGCATTCGCTAATCCACCTTTTCATCAGTGCATGATCGTCGGGATGAACCAGGTCGAGGAACGCTTTCACAGAATGTCCGAAGGTCTGCTGTGTAACACCAAAAATTCGATAGGTTTCGTCCGACCAGCTAATGCAACCGGTCGGCAGTTCCATAGACCAACTGCCAATATGGGCGATGCGCTGTGATTCTGACAGCATCCGCTCCTTGTCCTGCAACATCTGCTGCGCTTGCTTACTTTCGGTAATATCGATAGCCGAACCGATGTAACCGGTAAACGTGCCGCTTTCATCATAAAGCGGCGTGCCTTTATCTAAAATCCAGCGCCACTCGCCGTTCGCGTTACGCAAACGGTATTCTGTAGTAATGGCTTCGGAAACATGGGTATTTTGATAATACGCCGTGAAACCGGTTTCTCTGTCATCGGGGTGTACAGTGCTGATCCAGTCCTGATGCGTCATAGTCTGTGTCGAATCAAGTCCGGTGAAATCAAGCCAGGATTGATTGACGAAAGTGGGCTCCCCCTCGGCATCGGTAATCCAAATCATGATCGGTGAGCTGTCGGCCATCCGGCGAAAACGCGCCTCGCTTGCCTGTAGCGTAGCCTCGGCTTGTTTACGCTCGGTGATGTCCCGCAACGCGCTGGCGAAAAACAAGCCTTGATTTGTTTGAATCGGACTTAAGCTGATTTCCACATCCAATTCAGTATTGTCTTTTCGTAACGCCCTTACCCCCAAACCTACCCCCATCGGCCGAGCGACAGCTAAGGCGGCAAATTTTGCCCGCAATGCCGGGTGCTCCGCCCGAAAGCGTTCCGGCACCAACGCTTCAATCGGTTGTCCCAGCAGTTCATTAATCGGATAACCCAACAAGTGCTCGGCCTGCTGGTTGACCATGGTAATAATGCCTTGATCGTCGCTGATCAACATGGCATCCGGTGTCGCATCGAAGATAGAGCGCAGATAGGTTTCGCTGGTTTGTAACGCTTGGGGGCTGGGCAGCTTTAACAGCGTTGGAATCAACGGCCAAATCAACAAGGCGGTGACTATCGAAACCAGCGCCGTGGCTAATTTGATCAGTCCGTCCAACCAATAATCCGGATGCCAAATTGTCCAGATACTCATTAAATGCGTGGTGCCGCATAAAAGAATAAAAACGCCGAACAGCATAAAAACCCAGCGATACGCTATATCGGTGCGTTTTTGAACGAAATAGAACAATGCGAAGGGAATGGAGTAGTAGGCAAGCGTAATGATAGTGTCGCTAATAACATGCAACCACAAAATGGACGGCAGCCATAAATAGCAAGCACCGTGGGGCATAAAACTGCCGGTGCCGGCCAGTAAATCATTAAACCATGCAAACATTCAGTCGTGTACTCTATATTTGAAACTGCATCACCGCAGAGTTATGCAAAGTCTTCTTTGCGTAACTTTGCGGTTAAATATTTTTGTTAAAAATCTTCCTCGGTTAACAGCGTAGTTACCTTTCTGTCCGGGTCGGTAATAACCCATAGCTTTTCGGTTTCAATGCTATAAACCGACATGACTCTTTCCACCGTTTCAGGCAGTAATGCAAGCGTGTTTTCATGCCAATCCTTCTCTGACACTTCCCCGTAATCACCTTTTTCATGCCTGTCCAACAAGTCGCCAATGGGTACCTTAAACTTGGCTATAATCGAAATAGCCGATGGGGTCATAGTGATTTTTCCAAGTTCAAATAGTTTCATTAATGCAGCTCCTTAATATCATTATTATAAGTCAAAGCGTACTTCTAGTCGTTAATAGTTCTTTATTTTTCTTGATTATCCGGCAAATGCAACGATACCAAAAAAGTGGCGCAAAAAACCAACAATCCCAGCATAAGCATGGCAAGTACCGGATTTATTTGATGCGCTGCGGCAAAAGTATAGCTTCCAACCGCCAATAGCATAGCAAGGTTTTGAAAAAACCCTTGCAAAGCCACCGCGCTACCGCTGCCTATGCTCTGTTGCCCCAGTTCCTGTAATGCAGCATTGACCGGGACGATAAACATGCCGCCCATCATGCCGATGAAAAACAGTGTGAAACGAGCAGGCCAGATGCTGTCTGTCAGACTTAACCCGAAAATACATAAAGCCATTAGATAAGCCGGAATTCTAGCGCGGCGCAAATGCTCCAGCGGAATCATCCGTGGCACCAAAACCGATCCTGCGATAATACCGACGGCGAGAAACAAGGTCAGTTCGGCAATTTCCGTGGCGTTATGTGACAACAACACCAGCGGCGCCCAAACCACGATAATCACTCTTAAGGTTGCCGCAGCCGCCCAAAACAAGGAACCGCCCAAAATGGCAAAACGTGAGCGCGGCGTGGTAAAAAAAGCGCCTATTTGTCGGCCAAAAGCAATGATAGCGGAGCCAGGGACGATCTGATGCTTAAGGATGCTGACGGGAAGCGCCATGGTGATTAAAGCCGAGGACATAAAAATAATAATGGTTCCGGCCAGCGCCAAGACTATCGAGTAATCCGCCACCCTTGCGCCGACCATCATGCCCAATAAAATAGCCAGAATGGTCGAACCTTCAATCCAGCTGTTCGCTTTAACCAGAAATTGATGCCCCGCCAGCTCAGGCAGGATGCCGTATTTTGCCGGACTGTAAATGGCCGCGCCCACGCCGACCACGCAATAAGCAATCAGCGGTTCCACGTTGATCAATAATAAGCCTGCGCCCGCAGCCTTAATCAGGTTGCCGATAATCAGCACCCTGGATTTGGAATGGTTATCGGCAAATCCGCCAACCCACGGGGCAAGCACCACGAAGGCAACCAAAAACACGCTTTGCAAAGCCGGAACGTACCCGCTTGCCAGCTGCGTAGACTGCATCACCATCGCAATCACGGTGAACAAGATGGCGTTATCGGCAAACGCGGACAAGAACTGGGCGATCAGTAAGGGGTAGATTTGTTTGTTCATACAAGAATGTTGGTATCGTAAGAGCGCTGTAGGGGCGATCCGGTAGGTCGCCCTGGTAATGAGTGACCTTTAAAAACAAGGGCGACCTCGGCAACTGCTCCTGCGTTGCTCTACCTCCTGCATCCATGCAGTTGTACCGGATCGCCCCTACGGAACATGGTTTTCACATTTATATTTTGCTGACTGCCA
>JANYKK010000344.1 GCA_025361585.1 Methylobacter sp.
GCCGTCATGCAGAACGAACTTAGGCCTTCCGGCAAATTCCTGCCTGATCTTGTTATACAGATCGGCTTCGTTCCATTTTTTCAGGCGCTCCGGCTCGCGCTGGGCCAGATTGCCTTTCATCGGAAATGCAGTGTTGGGTAAATTCAGTGTTTTTTTATAATCCATCGTCATAGCAATTTCACTCAGCAAAAATTTTTATCACCAGGGAAGGTGTGTATGTCGCTAGCCGGTATGGAACCGGCGCGGCGATCACCAGGGAAGGTGTGTATGCCGCAAGCGTGCTGGGAGCTAAGCGCGGCTTTGGCCTCAGCCACATCTTTTACAATCTGGATCTTAAGCTCATCCAGTGTCTTAAATCGCATTTCATCCCTGATTTTTTGTTTGAAATGCACTTCCACATAACGCCCGTATATTTCTTTATCAAAATCGAACAAATACACTTCCAGTATAACTTTCGAGCCGCCATCCACCGTGGGCCGGGTGCCTACATTCGCGACACCTTCAAGTTCTCGTCCATCAATGCCGGTCATGGTCACGGCAAACACGCCGTTAACCGGGGTGTTTTTTCTAAACATCTGTATATTGGCGGTGGGATAGCCGATGGTTCTTCCGCGTTTATCGCCATGAGCCACGCGCCCGCAAACCGAATAGCGGTAACCCAGCAGTTTTTCGGCCAGCGCCAAATCGCCATCGCCCAGCGCATCCCTGATCAGAGTGCTGCTGACCCGAAGCCCAGCGACTTGGTAAGACCCAGTATCTTCGACAGCAAAACCGAATTTCTTGCCTTTCTCCTTGAGCATCGCGAAATTACCGCGCCGTGCCTTGCCAAAATGAAAATCATCCCCGACCACCAAATGCTTTACATTCAATTTGTTCACCAAAACATCTTCAATAAACTGCTCGGCATCGCAGTTGGCAAAATGTTGATTAAAACGTACTATCAATAAATCATCAACGGGCAATTTAGCAAACCGGATCACTTTCTCGCGCATGCGCATCAAGCGTGACGGCGCATTTTCACCCAAGAAATATTCCAGCGGTTGCGATTCAAAAGTCATAACCACTACTGGCAGACCTAATGCTTTGCCGCGTTCAGCCAGCTTCTCTATCACCGCTTTATGGCCTAAATGCAGGCCGTCAAAATTTCCAATCGTCAATACGCAACCGTTTTCTAACGGTTCTAAATGAGATAATCCTCTAATTAAACGCATGAAGGTGACGGATTCAAAAAAGGTTTATTCTACCATGGGTGAGCGGGGTTTGGATTCAAATCCGCGGAACTCAATCATGCGCTCAAAAAAAAAGCCCGGTGGAATCCCACCGGGCTTTTTTCTTTAAATCAGTGATGATTTATTTCATCATTGATTTTTTGAACATGCTGTCCAGTTTGCTGTTTGTGTCTTGAGCATACTGTGCTGCACGGTTAGCAGCAGCTTCAGCAGCAGCAGCTTGTGAAGAAGCAGAAGCAGCGTCAGCAGATGCTTGAGCAACAGAAGTTTTCAAGCCATCAACTTGTGATTGCAAGTTTTCGATATCAGAAGTGCTTGCACAACCAACAGCCAATAATGCAACCATAGCAACCATAGATAATTTCATTACTTTTTTCATCTTATTTTCCTTCTCAAAGTTATTACTACAAAAAAAACGCTTACTGATTTAAATTGTGCACTGTTTTAAATTTATTTTCCAGCTTTATTTTATTTTAACCACTGTTCCCTTGTCCAGCCAATGACTCAAATGGTCAATCTGGCCGTTAGTTAACGCGATGCAGCCATGGGTCCAATTCATCGATTTATGAATTTTTTCATCCGCCCGTCCCAGGCCATGAATGCCGATCCGGCCACCTAAAGGCGTGTTTTGCGGAGGCACTTGATTCGACCGATGGGCGGTAATGATACTGTTATAAGCCATCTGATTAATAACTCCCTGTTGCAAAGCCTTTTGGGCGTCCTCTGCGGACGGGTAAGTTAAACCGAAAAACTTCCGAAAATTACTTTGCTCACCAACCCAACCTATCCTGTAACTTCCAAAAGGTGTGACGTTATCGCCTTTATGGCTTTTAAAACCAGCCCCGCCCCGGCCAATGGCAATGTCATTTAAAGTTTCAAGCGTCTGCTGGCCTTTTTTTACCTCAATGGTCAGCGCTTTGGTATCAACCAAAAGCCAGACATCATCGTCAGCAATGACCGCAAAAGAAAAAAAACTGCAACACAGCAATAAATAAATTCGCAACATAATTGATCTACACTAGATAAGAGTTTTGGTGTACGTTAGTCCACTAGATTAATTGTCAAATTAAAGGACCAACATGCAAATAGAAACCATCACCACACATCCATATAACGACCAAAATCCAGGAACATCCGGTCTCAGAAAAAAAGTTAAAGTATTTCAGCAACCCGGCTACCTGGAAAATTTTGTTCAATCAATTTTCGATTCGTTAGATGACTTCACCGGAAAAACGCTGGTGCTGGGCGGTGATGGGCGATATTTTAACAGATCAGCCATACAAACCATCATCAAAATGGCAGCCGCCAACGGATTCGGTAAGCTTATTATAGGGCAAGGTGGGCTGCTGTCTACCCCGGCAGCTTCACATATTATAAGAAAATATGACGCTTTCGGCGGACTGATCCTTTCCGCCAGCCATAATCCCGGCGGCCCCGATGAAGATTTCGGCATTAAATACAATGCCGGCAATGGCGGCCCAGCCCCGGAAAAAGACACCAACGCGTTTTATCAGTGCAGCCTGAGCATTTTCGACTATAAAATAGCTCGTATCGACGACATCGACCTGGATCGCATCGGCACCCGGCAAATAGACGGCCTTACCATCACTATCATCGACCCGGTAACTGACTATGCCGAACTGATGCAATCTATTTTCGACTTCAATTTGCTCAAGCAAAGCATTAGCTCCGGCTACACCACACTGCTGTTTGACGCCATGCATGCCATTACCGGCCCTTATGCGAAAAGAATCCTGGTAGACATGTTGGGAGCTACGCCGGATTCGGTCATCAATGCCGACCCGCTGGAAGATTTCGGCGGCCATCACCCCGACCCTAATCTGGCACATGCCAAGGAATTGGCCGAACGCATGTTCAGCCCAGCGGCCCCAGTTTTCGGCGCCGCATCCGATGGCGACGGCGACCGCAATATGATTACCGGCAGCAATATATTCGTAACGCCTAGCGACAGCTTGGCCATTATGGCCGCCAACGCGCATTTGATTCCGGCTTATGCGCAAGGCTTGCGCGGCGTGGCCCGCTCCATGCCCACCAGCCAAGCGGTTGACCGCGTTGCCGCCTGCTACAACATTCCCTGCTACGAAACCCCGACCGGCTGGAAATTTTTCGGCAACCTTCTGGATGCTGGCAAAATCACCCTGTGCGGCGAAGAAAGTTTCGGCACCGGCTCGGATCATGTGCGGGAAAAAGACGGTTTATGGGCCGTGCTGTTCTGGCTGAATTTAATCGCCAGAAGACGCCAGTCCGTTGCCGACATCGTGCATGAGCACTGGCAAAAATTTGGCCGGGATATTTATTGCCGCCACGACTATGAAGCCGTGGAAATGGATATAGCCAACGGCATTGTCGAGCACTTAAGATCCCAATTACCCGCGTTGCCGGGAAAAACGTTCGGCGAATATACGGTTAGCTATGCCGACGAGTTCAGTTACGAGGACTCGGTAGACGGCAGCATTAGCCGCAATCAAGGTATACGCATCGGCTTTACCAACGGCTCCCGCATCATTTTCCGTTTATCGGGAACCGGAACCGTCGGCGCAACCTTAAGAATCTACCTGGAACGCTTTGAAGCGGATGCATCAAAACACGATCAGGATGCGCAAGTGGCTTTGGCGGAGTTAATCAGTCTTGCCGAGCAGTTTTGCGAAGTTAAAAAACGTACGGGCAGAACTGGGCCTAACGTGACCACCTAATTGATCTGATATAAATATTCACCACGAAGATCACGAAGTTTTTGTCTTAGTTTTTTCTTCGTGTTTTCGTGGCGAATTAACCTGCAAGACTTTTCGGCTAAATCTCCATATTATGCGCAATGCCGTGCAACGAACAAATCAACAACACCCCCATCGCAATCAACGCAATCTGCTGCAATGAAGTCTTCATGTCGGTCTTTTTATGCAATGACGGTATCAAATCGGCTACTGCGATATAAATAAAGCTTGAGGCTGCCAGCGCCAGGAAATACGGCAAACTGGCATGCAAATCTTCCAGCCCGAAATACGCCAACACGCCGCCCAACACCGTGGTCAAACTGGCGAGCATGTTGTAAAAAAGCGCTTTGCTTTTGGAATAGCCGCTGTGCAACAAAATCGCGAAATCGCCGACTTCCTGAGGAATTTCGTGCGCGGCAACGGCAAGGCTGGTGACGATACCCAATTGCACATCGGTCAAAAATGCGGCCGCAATTAAAACGCCATCGACAAAATTGTGGATGCCGTCGCCGAGAATAATCAACGCGCCAGCCGACTTAGCCGTGCCGTGACTGTGGCTATGCCCGTGTCCATGATCGTGATCGTCTTCTTCGCCGTGCGCCTCGCAATCACCTGAATGGCAATGCCGCCAGATCAGCAGCTTTTCCAACACAAAAAAACCGAGTATGCCCGCTAAAATTGTCCCGGATAAGGCCTGAAATTGCTCAGGTTTAATTTTTGCAAAGGCCTCGGGAATCAAGCCCCAAAAGGCGACCGCCAATAATGCCCCTATCGCAAAACTGATCCCGTGCGGCAACACCGCGTTCCTGTGCCGATCCGGCAGTAACAGGAAAACCGCAGCCGCCATCACGCTTAACACTCCGCCAACTGCGGTAAAGATGATAATTAATATCAGTAAACTCACTCTTTATTCTCTCCAAATCAGCGTAGCCATACGCCCTGTTTGTTTATCCCGGCGATAGGAATAAAACCGTTCCTGTTCGGTGACGGTGCAAAAACCGCCGCCGTAAACTTTTATATCCAGCCCCAGCATAGCCAGATCGATTCTCGCCAGCTGGTAAATATCCGCCAGCCACTTGCCGTTGTTTTGCGCTTTGAAAGCAGTTGTGAATGACGCCGATTTTTCCAGAAAAGCATCGCGCACTTCGGTACCCACTTCGAAGCAGCCTGGGCCGATTGCAGGCCCCAACCAAACTAGGAAATCCCCCCTAGCCCCCCTTTTACTAAGGGGGGGATTGGGAGACTGCCTAACTTCCCCCTTTGAAAAAGGGGGATCGAGGGGGATTTTCATCGCAGTCAGCGTATTGCCGATCACCCCAGCCAGCAAACCACGCCAACCGGCATGAATGGCAGCCACTTGGCTACCGTCAGCCGCGCAAACCAGTAGCGGTAGACAGTCCGCCGTCAATACCGCACAAACAACGCCGGATTCCGCCGTATAACTGGCATCGGCTTGTTGCAAATCCCCCCTACCCCCCTTTGCTAAAGGGGGGTATGCTGGTACTGCCCGGTTGCTGTGTATTTGATCCAGCCAAATCGGTTCGCTGGGCAAGTCCAACCCTTCTTTAATAAGCTGCCGGTTTTGTTCAACCAAATCAGCATCATCACCCACATGCAGAGCCGGATTAAGGCTGGCGTAAACACCACAACTGACCCCGCCGGTACGCAAGGTAGTCGCGGCATGAATATTGGCCGGTGCTGGCCAATCCGGGATCAGCCAGCGTTTATACCCAGAGGGCATAAGTTTCGTTTGAGCAGACAAGCTGCTCAGCTCAGCTTTAATCCTGCTCATTGTCCGCCAATGCTGCCAGCAGTCGGATCATGTCATCGGGCATGGGTTGCTCCCACTCAAGATATTCATCGGTAACCGGATGCTGCAAACCCAGCTTTGCCGCATGCAAGGCCTGACGCTTGAAACTGCGCAGTTCTTTTTCCAGCTGCTCGCTGCAATCCGGCGGCATTTGGAAGCGGCCGCCATAGACCTGATCGCCCAACAGCGGAAAACGAATATGCGCCATATGCACCCTGATCTGGTGGGTGCGACCGGTTTCCAGCTTGACCTGAACCAGAGTATGGCGGGTAAAACGCTGACCAACCCGGTAATGGGTCACCGCGTGCTTGCCGTTCTCCCTGACCGCATAGCGTTTGCGGTCGGTAGGATGCCTGCCGATAGGCTCATCTATCGTGCCTCCAGCCGTCATGCGGCCCCGGGTAATCGCCAGATATTCGCGAGTAATGTCCCTGTCCTGTAGCTGGCTGGTCAAGCTGTTATGAGCTTGCAAGGTTTTTGCAATCATCAACAACCCACTGGTTTCCTTATCGATCCGGTGCACGATGCCCGCCCTGGGCAAGGTTTCCAAGTTCGGATCATGATTCAGCAACGCATTCAGTAGCGTTCCGTTCCAGTTCCCGATCGCCGGATGCACGACCAAGCCAGCCGGTTTATTCACAATCAGCAGGCTTTCGTCTTCAAAAATAATTTCCAAAGGGATGGACTCGGCTTCAGCGATGACGACTATTTCCGCCTCCGCATCCAGCGCTATGGTTTCGCCGCCCTCAAGTTTGTCTTTGGGCTTAAGCGTTAAGCCGTTAACTTTTACCCGACCGGCTTTAACCCAAGTTTGCAGCTTGCTGCGCGAATAATCGGTAAATAGTTCCGCCAACACCTGATCTAATCGCATGCCAGCCATTTCAAATGGCACTTCTGCCGTTAATCTCGTCATAACAAATTCTTCTGATTAACCCATTGTTAAGTTATACTCGCATGATACTCAAGCCACCCCAAGTATCGCAGTTAAATCCAGCGAGAAAACTTCTTATATTACAGCGTGTCGTTAGCACTATGCGATTAATTTTAATTAAATTTCTATTCATCTGCTGTTTAGGCCTGTCCCTTCAAGGCTGCGAGACGCTTAAAAGCCTCGCTTCCGGCGATTCCGACACTGAAGACGAATATGCCGATTGGAATGCCGGGAAGTTTCGCGATCAAGCTAAAACGGCGCTAGATAGCGGCAATTACGACAAGGCCATCAAGCTCTACGAGGCGCTTGAATCCCGCTATCCTTTTGGCGATGAGTCCGCTCAAACCCAATTGGATGTAGCTTACGCGTATTACAAAAACGGCGATCCTGAGGGCGCTATCGCCGCCGCGGACCGCTTTATCAAAATCAATCCGCGCAGCTCCAGCGTCGATTATGCTTATTATTTGAAAGGCTTGGTCAACTACAATCGCGGCATAGGCTTTATCGACCGCTTCCTGCCCACCGACACGTCGCAACGCGACCCTGGAGCGGCACGTGATGCCTATGAGAATTTTGCCGAACTGATCCGCAGGTTCCCAAACAGTAAATATGTCCCTGATGCCCAACTGCGCATGATTGCGCTTAAAAACAATCTGGCGATGTATGAAGTCCACGTCGCCCGCTTTTACATGAAACGCAAAGCGTATGTCGCCGCCATCAACCGGGCGTCTACCGTCGTTGACAAATATCAGCGCACGCCTGCGATTCCTTTCGCGTTGCAAATCATGCAGGAGGCCTACACCAAGCTGGAACTGCCGGATCTGGCCGCAGATACCACCCGTGTCTATGAGCTAAACTACCCGAACGGCCCGCCAGTGCCTGAACGCAAAGACTCAACTTTTTCGCATCAGGTTTGGGATTTTATCGGCTTAGAGAAATAGCGGGGCTGTCCACGAAAAGCACGAAAGACACGAAAAATCTTTACGGCACAATCCGTTACACTGTTGCTTTCAGGTTGCTCAGTAACTGTGCCTTATGCGTCCCCGTTGTAACAGAAAAATACGTCCTGATTAACAAGATGCTAACCCGTGTCCAAAAGCTCGTCATTCCGGCAGGGATGCCGGAATCCAGTCACATGGATGTGAAGCTATAATATGGCGTCAAGTCTAAATTATGCTGCAATGATATCGGCAAGTTACCATCCCTGGCGCTGGATACCGGCATCCCTGCCGGTATGACGGTGCTATCTGAAGCATCTTGTTAATGCCGAAGCCCCCTCAACCCATCTATTTTTCGTGTCTTTCGTGCTTTTTGTGGACAATAAAGCAGGCCTCAATACAAATCCACCGGATCGACATCCAGCGACCAGCGCACTTTTTTGGCCTGCTTGAGTTTTTCAATAAGCGGCATCAGCTCATCAAGCAACGCATGCAGCTCCGGCCTTTTGCTGTTCTGAAACAGCAACTGGTAACGGTATAGCCCGGCGCGTCGTGCCATCGGCGCCGCTACCGGCCCCAAAATCAACGTACGGCCTTTGCTGTGTTCCTGCGCCAACTCGGCAACCGCATGCAAGAACAGCTTCGGCATTTCGGCATTTGTGGCTTGCACCCTTAATAAGGCCTGATAACTGAACGGCGGCAATGATGCGTCTTTGCGCTCCGCCAGCGCAGTTTTGGCAAAACTACTATAACCTTGAGCGATCAGCGTCGTTAACAAGGGATGCTCCGGCTGCCGGGTTTGCATGATGACCCGGCCGGGTTTTTCCGCCCGCCCGGCGCGGCCTGAGACCTGAACGATCATTTGCGCCAGTTTTTCCGGGGCATGAAAGTCGATGCTGAACAGGCCGCTATCCACATCCAGTATCGCCACCAGCGTCACATTGGGGAAATGATGGCCTTTCGCCAGCATTTGCGTACCCAGGATAATATCCACTGCGCCCTGATTGATTTGCTGCAAATAATTTTCCAACGAGCCTTTGCGCTGGGTGGAATCCCGATCCAGGCGCACTATCGTTTTATCGGGAAATAATTCAGCCAATACCTTTTCCACCCGTTCGGTACCCAGCCCCAGCGGTGTCAATTCCCCGGTTTTGCAGGCGGGGCACTGTTTAATCAAACGCTGCTCCTGTCCGCAATGATGGCAACGCAACGCCCCTACCTCGTAATGAATCACCAGATTGGCGTCGCAACGCTGGCAACGCGCAACCCAGCCACAACCGTGACAGATCAGGGTTGGCGCAAAGCCGCGCCGGTTCAGGAACAATAACACCTGTTCGTTTTTGTCCAACGTTTTGCGCATCTCCGCAATCAGCGCCTCGGACAGCCCCTCCTGCATTCGTTTGTTCCTGATGTCCAACAGCTGCAACACCGGGGCTGTCGCAATGCCCGCCCTTTCCGGCAAATGCAGCAAGCGGTAACGCTTGTTCTCGACGTTTTGCAGGCTTTCCAGCGCAGGCGTTGCCGAACCGAGCAAAACCGGAATATTCAACAGCTTGGCGCGCACCACAGCGACATCTCGGGCGGAAAAACGAAAGCCTTCCTGTTGCTTGAACGAAGCGTCATGCTCTTCATCGAGAATAATCAGTCCGGGATTTTTTAACGGCGTAAACAGGGCAGACCGGGTACCCAGCAACATGGAACACTCGCCCCGCTGCATAGTAAGCCAAGCGCAAGCCCGTTGCCGGTCGGTCAATTTGGAATGCGAAATGGCGATACTCACGTTAAACCGCTGCCTGAACCGGTCTTCCAGCTGAGGCGTCAGGGTGATTTCCGGCAACAGCACCAAAACCTGCTGCCCCCGCTCCAGCACGGCGCGGATAATCTGCATATACACTTCGGTCTTGCCGCTACCGGTCACGCCCTCCAACAAGAACACGCCAAACCGCCCCAGACTTTCGCAAACCGCATCTATCGCCGCTTGTTGTTGCGGATTGCAGTTTAGGGCATTGCTCCTGATTATGGATTCGCCTTGCTGTATCCCGGCCTCAGATGCGGCAAGCTCTAACAAAGACTTGTCCAGCAGCTGCTTTACCGAAGTACGCCAGTTTTGATTCCATGCGGAAAGTTCCGCTTCGGACAAGCTGTTTGGATGCGCCTGAAATTTTTCCAGTACGCTTTTCTGTTTGGGTGAGCGCTTGAGTTGTTCACTATCAATCGCCCTGCCCAATTCAGTCAAGGCATAGCGTTTTTCTGCCTGGATAACGACCGATTTGCCCTGCCGCAGCGCCACAGGAAATGCTGCACTGAACACTTCGCCCAACGGATGATGGTAATAACCGCTGGCCCAATGCAGCAACGCCAAATCTTTTTCTGATAATAACGGTGTTTCATCCAGTATCCGTTCGACGCGTTTTAACTTGCCGATGTCCATATCGCTATGCTGAACGCATTCAACCAAAAAACCGATTTTTTTAGCTTTACCGAAAGGCACTTCCAGGCGAATGCCTGGCTTGACAGGGTGGGACTCTATATTTTCAGGCGCCAAATAATCAAACAGTCGATAAACTGGAACGCCAATCGCAACCCTGAAAATCAGCTCATTCCTGTTTTGCAACTTAGCCATAATGTTTTAGTTATTTTTGATGTTTAAGGGCTAAGTAATTATACGTATTAAATTATTTGAGTTAACCACAGAATCTGTGGATAACTTTGTGGAAAAGTACTTTCTAGTAACTCTTACTAGCGGTTTTTATTGAAGTTTTGTTAATTTGAGTTCTTTTTAATCGAAAATTAGTTTTATTTATATATCAAATGCTTGAGGTGCTTTGCGACATAAACATTAACTGTTCTGCTAAGCGCATTTTGATTTTTCTTAACGCCGATCTAATTTGTGGATTACTTCACAAATTAGATCGGCGCCCCTAAAATTTAGATATACGTCCGCCCCAAAAAAACGATAATTTTTATTTACCGGGGCTTGATGAATTTAATCGTCATCCGTTCGCTTTCGCCGATTTCGAGATACTTCTTTCTGTCTTTATCTTTGAGTTTTAACGTAGGCGGCAAAGTCCAGACCCCTTCGGGATAATCCTTGGTATCCTTGCTGTTGGCATTAATTTCGGATTTTCCAAGAAACTCAAAGCCTGCGTTTCTGGCTAGCGCAATCACATAATCTTCAGTGACGTAGCCGAATGCAGCCTTGGGATCCTGCGGCTTTAAGGTTGAATTTCTATGCTCAACCACGCCTAAAATCCCACCGGGCTTTAGTGCCTTGTACATCGCATTGAATACTGCTGCGGCCTGATCGTTTTTCATCCAGTTATGCACATTGCGAAAGGTCAGGATCCGGTCAACTGAAGTCTCAGGGGCTATCTGCAAAAATTTCGGCGGCTGCAATACGGTCAGCTCAAGCTTGCCGTAAACCTTCGGCTGACTTTTTATCTTTTTAACAAATTCTTGCAGGTTCTTTTTAAAATACGGCTGATCGGCATCGGGCGAAAAATGCGCAGCATACAGTTTGCCTTGGTCTTTTAGATAGGACGCCAGAATTTCCGTATACCAGCCTTCGCCCGGCCAGACTTCAACGACCGTCATGTTATTCTTGACCTCGAAAAACTCCAGCGTTTGTTGAGGATGACGGTATTTATCGCGCTGCTTATGCGCTATAGAACGCTGCTTTCCGGCGATAGCCTGATGCAAAGCGTCCGATTGTGCTAACGCCTGCGGCGATAAAAAACTGCCTGCCAACAACAGCGCCAATAAAATATTTTTCATGTTCTATTCCAATGAGTATTTTGGTAATGGCGGGCAATCTAAAAACAAGACCAATAGGTTTGATTACGCCCCCGGTCTTTAGCCTCATACAAAGCTGAATCTGCGCGATGCAACACCGCATCGCCATCCCTATCATCAGCCAATAAGGTAGCTGCACCAATGCTGACGGTAATCTGTACCGGGCCTAATTCGTGATCGATAACGATGGCTGCAACCTGTTCGCGCAAACGCTCAGCCATTGCCATCGCATCGTTTTTGTCTGCCCCGGCTAGCAAGATAGCAAACTCCTCACCGCCCAGGCGTGCCGGAACGTCAATAGCACGTGAATTATTAAGCGTTATTTCGGCAAACGCCTTTAACACCGCATCACCGGTGGCGTGACCGTAATTGTCATTGATCCGCTTGAAAAAATCCAAATCCAGCATCAACAATACCGCAACATAATGAGGCAGCCGCGCCACTTTCGCCCTTTCTTGCTCCAGCCGTTCCAAAAACACGCGGCGATTGAATAATCCGGTCAATGGATCGGTGCTGGCCAATTTCTGCAATTGCTCTTCCAGCTCCTTACGCTCAGTAACATCTTCTTTGATACCGATAAAATGGGTAATTTCGCCCGCGCCGTTCTTGACCGGGGCAATACTAAGCTCCTCATGATACAGGCTGCCATCCTTGCGCTTGTTGATCAGTTCGCCGCGCCAATGTTGACCAGCCATAAGATTGGCCCACATATCCTGATAAAATGCTGCATCCTGCATGCCGGATTTGGTCAACTGATTCGGATTATTGCCCACGGCTTCTTCCGGGCTGTATCCGGTCAATCGGCCAAAAGCGGAATTGGCCCAGATAATAATTGCTGCTTTATCGGTAATAACAACGCCGTTTGCCGCCGCGTCCAATGCGGCTATCAGCAAGTTGTTACGCGCTTCCATTTCGGCCCGCAACAGCGAGTAACGGATCACCCGCGCCAAGCCGTCATAACCGAAATCACCCTTGACCATATAATCGACCGCCCCCGCTTCCAGCGCGGTCAGCGCAAAATCGGTGTCGCCGCGTCCGCTGAGCACCACAATAGGAATATCCATCGCCATCTCACGCGCACTGCGCACAGTTGCCAAACCTTCTGAGTCGGGTAATGACAGATCCAGCAGCAACACATCGAAAGGCGAAGCCGCCAAACAGCGTTGCGCTTCATTGAGTGATTGAGTCCAGGTTACGTCAAAACGTCCGCTCTGGGTTTGACCCAATTTCATTTTTACCAGATGCGCATCGCCGGCGTCATCCTCAACCAGCAGCACCCGAATCGTTTCGCGGGGGTTCATGATTTAAAATCCTGCGGCAAACGTACCAGGCTAAACCAGTACTCGCCAATCTGCTGAATGGCTTTAACAAACTGCGGCATATCGACAGGCTTGGTGATATAGCTGGTCGCACCAAGCTGATAAGAACTGATGACATCTTTTTCAACATCAGAGGTCGTCAACACCACCACAGGAATGCCTTTATAGCGGTCGTCAGCCTTGATAGCCGTTAAAAATTCGCGGCCGTTCATGCGCGGCATATTAAGGTCGAGAAAAATCAAATCGGGCCTCGGCACATCAACGTACTTTTCGGTTCTGTTTAAAAAATCCAGCCCTTCGCGCCCGTCAGCCACGTGATGCAAATGCGCCAGCACCTTGCCTTCCTTTAGCGCCATTTTCACCAAATAGGCATCCGAGGGTTCATCTTCCAACAATAATATTTCAACGAAGTGAGCGTTACTGGGGTCATTCATCATCAAGTCTCTTAGGTAGTTTTTATCCGGGCAAATCAAATACAACTGTAGCGCCGCCGCCTGGTGTTTCCTGCAACGCTATCGAACCGCCGCAACTTTCAATAATACGCCGGACAATTGCCAAGCCGATGCCCGTGGAGTTTTGATTGTCATGCGTCTGCAAGCGCTCAAACACCCCAAAAACGCGTTCCCGGTATTCTGCGGGAACGCCGACGCCATTATCCGCGACATGAAAAATAATCCGTCCCTCCTTCAATTCCCCACTAACCGTTATCTGCGGCATACGCTCAGGATGTTGATATTTCAGGGCATTATCTATCAGAATATTGAAAATATCTTTCAGCCGAGGATAATCGATCTCAACCGACGGCATATCATTGTATTCTACCCGAACACCCGTTTCACTAATTGGCAATGCCTTCCGCTCCAGCAGCTTGGTAATAACGCCTGCAACAGCAATTTTCTCCACCGTGCTGCGCGGCTGGTCGGCGGCAAGATACAATTGAATATCGCGCACCAGAGTACTTTGCCGTGTGGCACTTTGCTCGATAAAATACAACGACGCTGTGGCATCCTCGTTTAACAATTCAGCTGGCAGAAGTGATCGCAAGCGTTGCACAAAGCTCACTAGACGCCGAGCCGGTTCTTGCAAATGGTGTGCGGCAATACGCGTAAACAGTTCCAATTCAGCATGTGCGCGGGCCAGCTTATTCTCAATTTGCTTACGGTCGGTGATTTCTTCCTTAAGCTGATTGATGGAAGCATGCAGACTTTCCGTCATGGCATTGAAGGACTGTGCAAGTTCGGCAAATTCATCAGAACCGTCAGACTGTATTCGGTAACCCAGATCTCCGCCGGCAACAATTTTTGCGCCGTCATGCAGCGGCTCCAAACGCTTGCGGATCAATTTGTCCAGCTGCATTGAGGTCAGGATGGTAGTCAGCGCCAGCGTAATTGCAAACAAACCGACAATGAAGGTCATATATTCGTAGCTCAGCTCGATACGCCGGGCGCTTGTATCCTGCAAAGTTGTCGCCGTATCCCTGACTGTATTGGCCTTCATCAGCAATTGACTGTAGAGCCTTTTGTCGAGTTCTTCATAAACCTGACGGTTGCCGGTGGCTGTTTTCAAGACCTCGGTGTTGTTGACGATGCGGTGGAAAATAGCCGTGGTGTCTTCAATGCTTGCGCGCAACCGTTCCAAAATATGCCGGTCATCTTCGCGGTGGAATTGGATATTGGCCTGACGCAATAGATCGTCGGCTGTCTCTTTGTTTTTTTCCCACAGCGTCCGTGCCCGATCTTCCCGGTACAGGAAATACTGATCCCTGAACGAGGCGCGTTCAAAAAAGTTAACCTTGATCGTGTTGGCAAGAACATAGTCGTTTTTTGCATTTTTGAATGCGATAAACGACCAGATGAGTACCGGCGTCAGCACGACAAGAGCAACTATCGTAACGGTTGACGTGAGCCTTAGCCGAGTAGTGATGCGCATGGTTTACCGGTTCATCCTGAGCGCTTCCGGTTTAACCCTCTTGAGGCTATCAAGATGAATGAAGCTCAAGTAGTCGGGCATAGCGGTCTGGTCGGTCAGCTTGTTCTTCATCGCCCATCTTGTTTCATCTTCCAGAGTGAGTAGCAGCGTCTGGTCGAGCACGACGTGATAATTAAAGTCATTCCAGACATCACGAATGAGATTCTGGTCTATTTTTGTTGCGGCGGACATGATGACCTGGGCTTCGTCGGGATTCTTCGCCACAAATTCCTCCGCCTTGATCAGGGCGCTAAGAAAGCGTTCGACCGTCTCAGGATTTTTTTGGACAAATTCTTGCCGTGCAACAATGTTGAAGGTTTCGGTATAGATCTCACGGTCATAAAAGATCGCTCCATCATCCCCCAGTTGTTGGTTGATTTGAGTCAGCGGATAGTTCCAAATTGAAACCGCATCGACCTTTTTTGCCATGATCGCCTCCTGCATTTCCTCGGGGTTCAGAGCGATGGGCTGAATTTCGTTCCGGGTCAAACCGTTTGCCGTCAATAGCGAATCCAGGAAGAAATCGCCCGAGGTGCCGGGAGTGAAGCCTATGCGCTTTCCTTTCAAGTCGCCGGGCGCAGAAACACCGGCAGTCTTTCTTGCGACTACCCCATTATTCATTGAGCTTGCTTCGATGTTGGCCAGCACGAAAATTTTTTCGCCTTTGAGCACATTGAACATGATCGGGGTTTCCGCGACGGTCGCAAAATCAGCTTGGTTTCCGATAACTGTGTCTAGCGCAGCTTTGCCAAAGGTGCGCATCAGCGGCTGGACATCGAGCCCCTCCTCGACGAAATAGCCTTTCGCCACCGCGACATGAACCAAGGTGCCTTGCGGTTGATAGGTGTAAGCGACAGTGATTTTCTGTAACGGCTTTGCGCTTTGCTGCTGTTCGCTTTCAGATGATGACTTTTGACAGGCCACGAGCGCCACGAGAATAACTACGAGGGACACATAGCTCCCAATACGTTGAATTAATATAATCATCTTTTGTCCTTCGTGCTCTCTGTGATGAAAATCATAGGTTTTCTTCCTGGCTATGTAGCCGTCTCGATATATCGGGTCACGTTATGCTAACCCGACAGCTAATATTCGTTTCCAGCGGCAGCTCAAACCAGAACATGCAACCCTGTCCTTCGCCTGCCGATTCTACACCAATGGTGCCGCCGTGATGTTCGACAATTTTACGGCACAAGGCCAAACCGACGCCGGTGCCTTCAAAACGGCT
>JANYKK010000356.1 GCA_025361585.1 Methylobacter sp.
TTCGGGAAAAAGCCGAATCCCAATATCAACAACGCCGACACGCATAACAGCGTCAGCTCGCGTGGACGCAAATCCTGCACCTGCTTGACGCTGGCCTGAGTGACGGGGCCGAAGAAGGCTCGGCGGGTGAAGGACAGCATATATGCGGCACTGAGTACCGCGCCGATCAGGGCGGCGATGCTGATGCTGGGATGCGCCAGCATGGTGCTGACTATCAGCAATAACTCGGCGGGGAAACCGCTGGTTCCGGGAACCCCTATGCTGGCCAACATAAATAAAAAATAAAAACAGGTCAGCCGCGGCATCACTTTAGCTAGACCGCCCAGATGGATAGCCTCGGTGCTGCCTAGCCGATGCTGGATAAATCCGGCCGCCAGCATCAGGGAACTGGCAATCATCGTGAAGTTCAGCAACTGGAAAATCGCCCCCTGTATTCCCTGCATGTTTAACGACGCGATACCGATGGTAACCAGCCCTACATGGCTGACGCTGGCATAAGCCAGTAGGCGGCGTAGATTGGTTTGCTGTAAGGCGATCAACGCGCTGTAAGCCAGCGTAATTGCGCCGAGTATGCCCAGCACCCAGCTGTATTCAACGGCGGCGGAAGGAGCCAGCGGCATTGCAAACCGGATGATGCCGTAGACGCCGAGTTTCAAGCCAACCAGCAGGGCGGTCAGTTGCGTGGGCCCTTCCATGGCGACGGTGGGCAGCCAGGTATGGAACGGCGCCAGCGGCGCTTTAACCGCAAATCCGAGCAGTAACAACAAAAACACCAGCGCCTGCAAGCTGTCCGGCAATGCTGTTTCCAACAATACCGGCAGGCTAAAAGCCAACTCTTGCGGAATGCTGCCGTTCACCGCAACGGCGTGGTTGATCGCCAGAATGATAATCCCGAACAGCAACGGCACTCCGCCGAACAGCATGAACAGCGTGTATTTGATCGCCGCGCTACGCCGCGCCGAACCGATGCCCCACAAGCCGATTAAAAAGAAAATCGGCGGCAGGGTTAGTTCCCAGAACAAAAAGAACAGCGCCAGATCCAGCGCCAAAAACACGCCGATGGTGATGCCTTCCAAGGCCAGCAAAAACGCCAAATGCAGCCGGGTCAGGTGTTGCACAGAATTCCATGAGGCGACGATTGCCATTAAGGTCAGCAGCGCGGACATCGGCAAAAACAGCACGGAAATGCCGTCCACGCCGATCAGGTATTCGATGTTCAGGCTGGGTATCCAGGCGTAATGCTCGACCAGTTGGAATTGGTCGCCAAGGTCGGCATTAAACAACCAAACCACTACTCCTGTTGCGATTAATTCCAGCGCGGCAAAGGACAGCGCAATGTTTTTAGCCAGCCGGATGTTGCGGGTAACTGCTACGGCAATCGCGCCCAATAAGGGTACAAAAATAAGCAGGCTTAGGATCGGGAAGCTGGCGTTACTCATGTTGATCGTCCTGGTGTTGATCGTTCTGGGTGTCTGTGCCTGGGATTTGTCCGCCATGCATCGGATATTGCTCCTCGATAGCCACCGCATCTTGGTCTATATATTCCAGCCATGGCGTCGTGTAAAAGCCGGTGCCGATCAGCAACAGGCAAATCACCGCCGTAATAAAACGCTCCTTCCAAACCGGGTGGTGTGCGCAGCTGTAAGGTTGTGCAGCACGTTTTGGAGTTGCCATAAAAGCTCTCTGAAAGGCCCATAACAAGAACGCGGCGGACATCACGTTGCCGACCAAAATGGCAATGGCCAGCAGCCAGCCGTCTTCCTCAATGATTCCTTCAACCAGCAAATGCGCCGCGTCAAACCCCGGCGTGCCGGGCATGACCATGGTGCTCAATGCTGAAATCAAAAACAGCAATGCCAGCGTCGCGTTGCTATCGAACAGCCCGCCCAAGCGGGGCAGATAAGAAGTGCGGGTGCGCTCATAAATCAGGCCGACGCTAAACAACATGCCTGAAGTCGCAAGACCGTATGCCACCGACAGCAACAGACTGCCTTCCAAACCGGTCACGTTAAAACAGAATGCGCCGATGACCAGCATGCCGGTCTGGCTGATTACCGCAAACGCCAGCAAGCGGCGGATGTTGATTTGCATCAGCGCAAGCAAGGCGCCGTAAAAAATGCTGATCAGACCCAGCGTCACCACAAAGCCCGACCATTGTTCGGCAACGCCCGGCACCATCGGCAAGATGAAGCGGATCACCGCATAAATGCCCAGTTTCAATCCGACCAGAAAAATGACCGCGCTGGCAACCGTGCCTTGTTCGGCCAACACCGGCAGCCAGCCGTGAAACGGGAATAACGGCATGCGGATCGCAAAGCCGAAAAACAGCAGCACAAAAATCAATACCTCATCGTGTAAATAGGCGTTGTTTTGCTTTAGCGTCACCCAGTCGAAAGTCAGCGGATGCGCGGCATCGATTAAGCCGAAAGCCAGCAGCAAAAAACCGGCTAGAGTCATCAGCAAACCGCTGACCCAGTATTGCAGCAATTGCGCGACGACCCAGCGCCGGTTTAGTCCGGTTCCGGCATGCATCGTCAACAGCGCGACCGGAACCAATTCCAGTACGCACCAAAACCAGAATTGCAGCACGTTCAGCGCGGCAAATGCGCCGATCAATACGGTTTCGTATCCCAACAAACAGGCAATAAACAGCTTGTCGGTCACGTGCCGGGTAATCAGGGTATAAATCAACGCCAGCAAGGTTAAAACGGCGGTCAGCGGGATAAACAAAATATTCGAGCCATCGACGCCGACACGGTAACTGAGTCCCGCAAAATGCGCCTGTTCAACCAGATGAATGCCGGGGCTGGTTGAATCGAAAACAGTCAGCAGATAGACGCTAAGCAATACCGTCAACAGTGCCCCGGCAAAGCCAAAACGCAGTGCGACGGTCGATGACCGGGAAAATAAAATTGCAATCATGGCCGCCAGCGGAACCAGCGTCAGCGTGGTTAGCAGCGGGAAGGCCGCAGATTCCGGCCAGGGGGTAATAGTAATATCCATCAAAGCCTCAGAATGCAACGAGCAACGTTATACAGACAAACAGCACCAGATAGCGGGGCCTTAGCACCGATTGTTCAAACCTGTTGGCGATACGCCCTAGCCTGCGCCCGTAATCTATCGCGCCTTTGCCGACGCCGCGCAACACAAAGCGATCTTCGAACCAGTGCAGGATGGCCGCCGTCCATTCGGTCAGCTTTCCCGCCAGCCCGCTGCCTTGGGCGAAGTCATCGGACTGATTGTCCAAATGCGCGCCTATCATCTGTTCTTCCAGTTGCGCCAGCGTCGATATGGCCCGGATTGCAGGATCGGGAGCCCCCATAACACGGTCGACGACATGATCGTCAAAATAGCTTAAATCGTGCGCCAAACCGCGCACCGGTTTGACCAGCGCCCAGTCGGTAATCTGATCCAGCCAAAAGCGCTGTAACGAGGCGACATAAACCCAGGCAGGGACATCGCCTACACGGCGTAGGCGATGGCTGTGAGCAGGAGCTTTGCGTCGCGAGGTGTCTATAGTGTTACCCTGCACATTATGCATCAGCGACGGCGCAGTCAGGAATTGGTAGCCCCGAACCACCGCATGAGCGCAAAGGTGCCACGCAGCCAGTCGCCAAAAGCCCAGGCCGCATTCTAAAAACATCAGGCCCAATTGACCGGAAGTCGCAAAAACCAACGAGCTTTTTACATCGGTCTGGGTCAGCCCAACCACAAAACCATAAATCGCTGTGATCAAACCGACTAGCGCGATCACCGCCATCGCCAGCGGCGCATGCTCAAAAATAGGCCTGAGCAAAATGACCAGATAAACACCGGCATGCACCATCACCGCACCGTAAAAGATTGCACTCGACGGTGTCGGCCCTTCCATTGCCCGCGCCAGCCATGGCGTGAAAGGCAGTTGCGCCGATTTAGCAAAGGCGGCGACTGCAAAACACAATGCTATCGCCGTGGCTTCGCCGGGTGTTAATTGTGCCGATGCCGCATTGATAACAGTCCAGTTGACGCTATCGACCCAGGCGTAACTTAAACCCACACCTAAGATAAATCCTGCGTCACCGATTCGGTTGGTGACAAAAACACGCGTTGCATTGGCGGCTGCAACGGGACGATCATAAGCGTAGGCGATCAAAAAATAGGAGCATAATCCGGCAACTTCCCAGCCGATAAACGTGCCGACCGCATTACCCGATAACACCAGCATCAGCATTGCAAAAGCAAACAGGTTTAGCATAAAAAAGAACCGGTGATAGCCCGATTCCCTGTGCAGGTAGTCAATCGAAAAACGCATGACGATGGCCAGCAGTATTGAAATCAGCGCGGCCAAACGAACATTGAAACCGCTGGTGATGAAGCTCAGCTGTATGTCCATCGTGCCGCTGTTGAGCCAATGGCCTATCGTGTATGAGCCGGTATTTTTGCCCAGTAAATCGGCACCCAGCAAGGTCAGGGCCAGCAGGCAGGACATGGTGATCGTCCAGCCTGCAATATCGGCTGTTATGCTTTCGTCGGCTTCGCCGCTTATCGCGCCAAACAGATGCCCGATGCCGATAGCCACAGCCGCAACCAGCGGCATTAAGGGGATTAAAACGATTAATGCATCCATTTATTAATCTCTCGGTAATTTATGAGGGGCGCCATTGTCGCCAAGAACAAGCCCTCTCCAAAGGGAGAGGGTTGGGTGAGGGGAAATAATATAATCATTCTTCCCTGCCTGTAATCTCTAAAATAACCAAATAAATTTTCTCTAAAACACCGTCAGTATTTTCAATAATTTCATTGTTCCAGAAGCGAATCACTTTAAATCCTCGTTGTGCGAGATATAAACTTCTTTCTTCATCATAGGTGGCTTGTTTAAAATGTTGTGAGCCGTCCAGCTCAATAATTAACCTTAATTCAAGACAGCAAAAATCAACGATAAACGGTGCAATAGGAAATTGTCGCCGAAATTTGAAGCTTAATATTTGTTTGTTTCGTAATTTTTGCCATAACAAACGCTCAACATCGGTCTGGTTTCGTCTTAACGATCTGGCTTTGTTGGTTAATTTCATTTTCCCCTCACCCAACCCTCTCCCTTTGGAGAGGGCTATACATACCTCCAAATCGTTCAGGTTGTTTGATCAGCACTGGCGCTACCGGCTGCATTTGATCCTGATAACAATCCGGCGAGTTATCGCAAACCGGCAGATCTTTTGCTTCGGCTTGCCAGCGCACAAAACCCGAACTTGTTTGGAACGAGAAAATATCGCCATTGTCCGGGTCTTTAGCGCTCAGCTGCACCCAGCCGCCCGCAACCAGCTCCCGTATGCTTTCCTGGCGAGCATAAATCTGCTCCAGTACCGATGTTTTGGCCTCAACCAGAATCAATAGCCGCATCGGCTCGTGGATTTCAACCATTTGCTGGGGCAGCCCGGTGCGTAAATCGCTGCTGGCTCCTTCCATCACGCCAAAAAAACCGGTGACGTTATGCGGCACTTTAGAGCCGCAGCCGAAGCGTTCGTTATTGACGGTGGAAAAATAATATTCCAGATTAATGCCTGCAGCCACCGGGGTCACCGCCAGCAAAATATTTTCCAGCACTTTACCTTCGGGGTCTTGGCTCGGGTCGTAGGAAATCAGAAATACCCGCCGGTCAAAGAATGCGCCTTGCGTTAACGTACGACGACCGACGACCGCCGAGGCGTTAGTCGCATGGCCCAGTTCCGGGCGAACCTGAGAGAAATCGGCGGCGCGCTCTTCCATATGTGCCAAGGCCTGTTCGGGCGTCGGATTGCGCGGAGCCGAAACCAGCCTGCGGCAGCGTTCGTGCGCAGACATTCGCTGGGCATGTCGCAGTTCCTGTTGTAATGTCTTTAATCTGCTCAGCCGTTCGGCAGGAAGCAGATCCAGATCGTACCAGCTGATGGCTTCATTGCAGGTGTTATGCTCGGTACCGATAAACCACGTATCGGACGGGATTTCGATGCCGCGTTCGGCCAGCTGTTGGCGTATTTCAGGACGGTTAGCCATCGCCGCAAACACCCTGGCATTGGGCCCGCCGTGACGGCCGCTGCAAGCGCCGCAATCATACGCCGCCAAATGCGGATTATTCTGACTGATCGAACCGTGTCCCATCAGCACCACCAATTCAGAGAATCCGTACGTCAGTCCGATAGTGCGCAAAAAGCCTGCAACCCGGTCGGCCTGTTCGCTGTCGGTAAAGCCCAGTTTGGGATGCTCCGGCGTGGCAGCTGTTTGGTCGGTAGATGTAAACAGCAGTTGCGTTTTAACCTCCGGCGAAACCCGTTTAGCCATGCCGGAAACCAGTTTTTGTTGGGCTTTCGGCAGCAGCGATTTGGCTAGTAATCCGGCCAAGGTGACGGGTGCTATCGCATCGATAACAGGCTGCGACAGCAGTAGCTTATGGCGCAAGCCGCGATGCACCAGATTGGCAAGCCATCGGTTCAGCTTGCGGCCACGGTTATGCTTATTCAATGACGAGTTGCTGATTTCCCGAACCTCATGCGAGGGTGTTACCACCACCGGACACAGCGGCGTCACTTTGCTGTCGTCCAGGCCTTTATAGTTCATCGCAACGCCGAAAAATCCAGCTGCGCCCAGTGTTTCAATCGCAGGATTGAGCTCTTCAAGATGGCGGCGAAAACCTTCTTCGCGGTCATCCATACAGAAGACGATTTGCGCGTCGGGACGTTGTCCGCGTTCGGCCCAGCGGCCACGCCGATGATTGGCACGTAGCGCCTGGAAAAAGTTCTCCCGGTAATGATGCTCGTAAGCCATCAGCCAGACTTTGCTGCGCTCGGTTAAGGTGAACTCATCAAGCGCAGCCAACATGGCTTGCAAATCTTTTGCATCCAGCTGTTGCAGCTCGGCGGCGTTAAGCCCCAGATGCTGGCATAAACGAAACAAGCGCCAGCCGCTGTTATGCGGCGCATGCACGGGCTGATTGTCCGCCAACGGACTGCACTGCCAGATCCAAATCAGGTCGGCAAGCTGCTGCCAGTCGGTACGGTCGTAACGTTCAGAACCGGCATGCAAGGTCAAGGACTCCGCCCTGTGCGCCAAATATTCCGGCAAGCCGCCCTGATACAAGCGAGTGCGCACCGTGAACTCCGACAGGCTTTTCCGAAAATAGCCTTTGATAGCGCTGAACTTGGCTTCGATTTTCCAGGTGTCGCGGCAAACCTGATTCAGCCACAGCCGATCCAGAGTCAGGCGTATCGCCAGATAATCGGCCAGCGTCGGCACCGCGTCTGCCGCGCCTGCTCCCGGCAGGCCTGCGGCATACACACCATCCCTGGCGATATTGGCGGTATGATAGTTGGGGTGATGCTGCCGCCAGTTGACCAGCCCCGACCAGCCGGGTATTTCCAGCGCCAGTCGGCGCAGATAGCCTTCCCATTGCGCTAGCGAAATTTCCAGGTGCTCGAGTTGCAGGATGATGGTATCCACCGCATCTTCGGGCAATTCGGCAATAATCTGTTGCCAGTCGCGCAACTCGTGCAAAAAGGGATTGGCGTCATACTGCGCCGTTGCCCGCCAGGCGGCGTAAAGACCTAGGTGGCTGCGCTCGGGCAACTGCCAGGCGGCCACGCCTTCATCCAGCCCCGATGCGCAAAAGCGTATCAACTGCGGCCTGATGGCATCAAGGATATCCGTGCCGGTCAATGCCAGGATGAAACCGCGCAAGCTGATGCTGCCGCCTATTTGCCCCAGCAGTTCGTCCAGCGCCGCGCCTGCCTGTTGCTGCATTTGCTGATGCGCGGTGCCACCATGCCTGTCCTGAGCCGTGTCGAAGGACTCCAGCCACTCTTCGGCCTGCTCCACCGACAAGTCCAGCATATGTTCCGGGTGCAAAGCCGCCTGCTCCAAGCCAAGCTTGGTTAAAATGCTTTCCCATAACTGCCGGACAACATGGCTGTCGGCTGCAAGCAATTGCCGCCGCACCGGTTCAGGCACATCGGCCTGCACCGCCTCCAGTGCCGCCAATTCTTCTATTTGCCAGTTCA
>JANYKK010000362.1 GCA_025361585.1 Methylobacter sp.
GCAACCAATTGGATGTGGCCTTGCTTGTCTACCTGGACGCTGTCGGCATTGATTTCTCCGCTGTGGGTGATGGTGCTGGCAAACACGTTGATCGCGCCGCCTTCCGATAACAGCTTGCCGAGGTTTAGTACGCTATCGGAGGGTGCCTGGATTTGAAAGCGGATGTCCGGGTTATCGAGGTTGGTGATGGTCATTTCCCGTCCGGCTGCCAGGGTAATGGAGCCGCCATCGCTTTGAATGATGCCGTTGTTTTGGATTTGCGGGGCGATCAGAATAATATTGCCGTCTTTTCCGGCGCGGATGATGCCTTCGTTAACGATGTTTCCGGCAGTGGAACCAGCGGTGAAATGGTAATTGCCGCTCAGAAAATCCTGGTCGCTCAAATTAAGGCTGGAAGCAATTAGACCCTGGGTATCAATCACCGAGTTTGCGCCGAAAACGATACCGTTGGGATTGATTAGGAAAACTTTGCCGTTGGAGGTCAGTTGTCCTAGAATTTCGCTGGGGTTTTGGCCGATAATGCGGTTGAGCACTGCGCTCTGGCCGTTTTGCTGGATAAACTGGGTGAGTTCGTTCTGGCCGATGCTGAAATTTTGCCAGTTGATGATCGCATTGGGGCTGTTGGTGACGGTGGTCACGCCCGGCGTAGCGGTATCGATGGTGACTTGCCCGTTGACGACTTGCGCGCCATCCGGGTTGGCATATGAAAGAGCAGGGTAGAGCAATGCTAAAATTGCCAAATGTAGGGCGGTTTTGCTTAAGCAAACCGCCAAACTTTCTGTGCGAATTGGCGGATTGCTAACGCAAATCCGCCCTACGAGTTGTTTTTTTCGGTAGGCTTTCATGTAATAAGTCCACTTTTAATATTGTAATTATTTTACTACATTATGTCGGCGGTTAACTCAATTCCTTAACTTTAATAATGAAAATTACTTGCTGGTATGGGTAAACGCGCCATCCCAGTCGGCTTCAGGCGGCGATTCAAGGTAGTAAGCTATCCGGTTAAGATAAATGGAATATAGCTTATCATGCGGATATTGTCCTGCCAGTTGCTCAAAAATGTTTTGTGCGGCGCTCCACTGTTGTTGCCGATAGTTGTGCAGGCCCTGATTCAACAGCTCTAGAATCTGTAATTGTTCGGAACCGATGTCCGCTGTTACGCCCAGCGGCTCATAAATGGTAATGGGTTTATGCTTACCCTTGACGCGCACTTTGTCCAGTTCCCGGTAGGTGAACTCCGGTGCCGCCAGCAGGGTGCTTTCGCTGACGATCATTTTTACGCCATATTGCTTGGTGAGTCCTTCCAGGCGTGATCCCAAGTTGACCGCATCGCCCATGATTGTGTAGGCGATGCGGAATTGCGAACCCATATTGCCGACGCTCATTGTGCCGGTATTTAGGCCTATACCGATGTCAACTTCCGGCCAGCCTTTGGCTTTAAAATCTTTTTGGATGGTCTTTAAAGCTTCCAAGATTGCCAAGCCAGCCCTTACCGCGTAAGTGGCATGTTGCGGATTGTGCATCGGTGCGCCCCAAAATGCCATGATTGCATCGCCGATATACTTGTCGATAGTGCCTTTGTGATCATGAATGACGCGGGTTACCGGCGTTAATATGCCGTTAATCAGCTCGCACAGTTCCTGCGGTTCCATGCCTTCGGAAATGGTGGTAAAGCCCCGGACATCGGAAAATAATACGGTCATTTCCCGGCTTTCGCCTTTTAAGGAAAATTCTTCATCCGATTGACTCATTTGCTCCACCAGCTCGGGCGGAATATATTGACCGAACATATTACCCATTTGTTTTTTCTTGCGGCTTTCGAAGAAAAAACCGAAAAATATCTGGATGCCGTATAGTCCAGTCAATAAAGTGATTGGTGTTGCCAATATGGTATCTATGTTCCAAACGGCCCAACAGTAAAAGTTGAAGGCTATGCCAGAGGCCAGAAATACGGCGAATATGATGGCGGATAAAATTACTGGTAAGCGGGGGAATATAAAGACGGACAGCAAGCAGATCAGCAGTAGTTCAGCTAATTCAGCCGCAAGGATATAACTGGGTCTGGATTTAATGGTTTGATCAAGCAGGCCACTGAGAACATTGGCATGTACTTCTACTCCTGCGTAGAGACTTTGTACCGGTGTTACTCGTAAATCGAGCAAGCCCGCCGCCGAAGTGCCGACAATAACAATTTTATCTTTTAATTTGTCTACGTCGACAACGCCGTTAAGAACATCGGTAGCTGAAATATATGAGAAGCTGCCTTGTCGTCCGCGGTAAGGTACTAAAAGGGTGCTGCTCTGATCAACCGGGATATGAAAGTTTTCAATGTCCAGGCCTTCCAGTTGGCTATCGGTATTGTTCTTACCATAGCCCTCACCGGTAATGAATTTTACTTCCGGCATACCCAACAAGGTTCGGAATAATGCTAGTGACAATGCTTCATAAAGTTGATGGTTGTAATTAACTAATAGCGGCAGTCTCCTATAAACACCGTCTTCGTCTACATTGGGGTTGTTAAAAAAACCGCCCGACATCGCCGCTTTTTGCAGTTTTGATAGGTTACCCGCATAGCTTTTTTCTTCGAACAGTAAAGGACTGAAAGGGTATCTATCCGCCGCTGCCACAGGAGTCGGCAACATGCCTACTTCTGGAGTCTTTTCGGTTATGTGACTGGCGAAATAGCCCAAGACTACAGGCCGGTTTTCTAGGCTTTTGGCAAACATGTCATCGTAAGACAATTGCGGACGCATTGTTTCCAAGGTCGATAAAAAACTGGAATCTTTTTGTAGCGGGCCGGATGCCATTTTTTCCAGTAACTCGACTCCTCCGCTGGTATCCGGTTCGGAAAAAACCACGTCGAAGCCCAGTAATTTAACGTTGTAGTAATCGAACAGCATATCGACCAAATAAGCCAGTTTATCCCTACGCCAAGGCCAACGGCCCTCTTTAGCAAGGCTTTCCTCGTCTATATCGATAATGACAATGCGCGGATCGATAGTGTTGACAACCGTTGTCCGTAAGCGCAGGTCATATAAAATATTTTCCATGCGTTGCAGGGTTGGAATATTCAGCCAATGCGCGGTGTGGGCCATAAATAGCAGCGTGATCAGAGTGCAGGCCAGGAAACGATAGGATTTAATCCATTTATTAGTGAATTTCATCTCAAAGAAGTGTAGGGTGCGCATCGCGCACATTGTGGTGGTGCCTTGGAAAATGGTGCGCGATGCGCACCCTACAAGACTACGTAGTTACGATGCGCGTACCTTTCGGCGTTTGGTTCGCACAGCGGACATTACATGTTTAGTCGACATCGTTTTGGAAATCATCCAGAAATTTTTCGGCATATGTTTTATAGATCTTATGCTCGATGAAGGTATCGAACAGGTCAGGATCAATATGCCCTTCTTCTTTCATTTTTTTTAAGATAAATAGCGCATCAGAGATTTTTTTTCCAGATTTGTAAGGTCTGTCGCAAGCGGTTAATGCCTCAAAGACATCCGCTATTGCCATTGCCCGTGCCGGGATGGACATCTCTTCACGCGTTAGGCCTTTTGGATAACCTTTGCCATCCATACGTTCGTGATGCCCGCCGGCATACTCGACGACGCGTTGCAAGTGTTTGGGGAATTTAATGGCTTCCAGCATGGAAATGGTAAGGTTGACGTGGTTATTGATAATTTTCCGTTCTTCCAAGGTTAACGTACCCCTGAAAATACATAAATTATAGACTTCGTCGTCGCTTAATAAGGGGGTCTCGACATTGTTTAGCGACCAAGTAAGCTTTTGTAACGAATGAATGCGGGCCATATCTTCATCTGACATGGCTTCTCCGCCGGTATTGCTGCGGCGGATGAACTCCAAGGCGTCATCCACATGAGCAATATTAGCTTGGAAAGCCTGTTCCAACTCTGATGACGGGGATTTATTGTCTTTGAGATCGGCAATCTGTTGTTTGAGATAGGCAATTTCATGATCGCGTTTTAATACTTCAAAGCGGGTTTCCAGTAAATGAATGCGGTCAAAAATGGCTTCCAGCTTTGTTGCCTTGTCAACGACGTGAACGGGTGTGACGATTTTGCCGCAATCGTGTAACCAAGCCGCAATAGTGAGTTCGTATCGGTCTGCCTCGTTCAGTTTAAAGTCCCGCAAATAACCATGGTCAGTTTCATGCGCGGCTTCTGTCAGCATTATCGCTAACTCAGGAACACGGCGACAATGCCCACCGGTATACGGCGATTTCTCATCGACCGCGGTCGCCAATAACTTGATCATCGACTCAAACATGTTTTCCAAGTCGGTAATCAGCTGTTGTTTGGTTAACACGGTTGCCGCTTGCGAGGCCAGTGCTTCGGCAAAGCGTTGCGAGACCGAATCGAACGGGATGATTTCTTTGGTTTCAGGATCAATCGCGTTAATCAGTTGCAGGATGCCGATGATTTCGCCTTGGTGGTCAGTCAGGGGGATAGACAGGAAAGATTTTGAGCGGTAATTGTTATTTTTGTCGAATGCCTTGGTGCCGGTAAAGTCGAAATTTACGGAGTCGTAGGCATCCTCTATATTGATGGTTTTGTTGTGGTGGTATGAATAACAGACTACGTTCTTAAGGTTGGGTTCCCCATTTTCTGCGAACAGTGGAATATTCGGAATGTTTATGACATTCCCGCCACCGCCCAAAGAAATGCCCAAACTATCTGAACGGATGATTTCTATTTTGATTGTGTCGCCATATACCCGGTATATCGTCCCCCCATCTGAATTAGTAATAGATTTTGCCCCGAGTAGTATTTTTTCCAATAACTGTGTCGTATCCTTTTCGGAGGAAAGCGCAATACCGATCTCAGTTAGCTCTTCAACTTGCCCGACGATTTTTTGTATGTCGGAGGAAATATCGAGACCAATGTTGGAGATCTTTTCAGATGGGTTACTGATATTTTGCGTAGTCATGTACTTGGCGCTGAAATTCTTTAAAATGGTTTTTAACTATAGTCGAAGTGACTTGGCGACGCAAAAAATTGATTGTTATTTATATGGTTTATCTACTCAGTTGACTATTCTAGCCTGTCATCAGGGTCTTAACATGGACGCTAACACTGGCAGCTAATGCCTTGAGATTATAGCCGCCTTCCAATGCGGAAATAATCCGGCCCTTGCAGCTGCTGTCGGCGATGGACATCAGTTCTTGAGTAACCCATTTGAAATCATCTTCAACCAACAGGATGGATGCTAACGGGTCATCCTTATGCGCGTCAAAACCGGCTGAAATCAGCAATAAATCAGGTTTGAAGCTTTTCAGCGCAGGTAAAATAATGCGGCTGTATTTTTGCCTGAATTCAACGCCGGAGTCACCCGCAGCCAGCGGCACATTGATAATATTGCCGACGCCTGTTTCCGATGGATATCCGGTGCCGGGGTAATGGGGCATTTCATGGCTGGACGCGTAAAGCACATCGGGTTGATTGTAAAAAGCCGCCTGGGTGCCGTTGCCGTGGTGAACATCAAAATCGACAATGGCGACGCGTTCGAGTTGATAATGCGCACGCGCATAACTTGCTGCAATCGCTATATTATTGAACAGGCAAAAACCCATTGCTTGCTGGGGTTCGGCGTGATGTCCAGGCGGGCGTATCGCGCAAAAGGCATTATCGGCTTTGCCGGTCAGGACGTTGTCAACCGCATCGCAAACCGC
>JANYKK010000391.1 GCA_025361585.1 Methylobacter sp.
AGCGAGCAGCGATGAAGTCGATGCACAGGAAGCCAATCTTCGCGATCTTGGCGTTAGCCTGATTGCAGAAACAGCCAGAAATTATTTCGAATTGCGCGGCCTGCAAAACCAGTTGGCAACAGCGAAAAAGAATGCCGAAAACCAGACCAAAACGTTGGAAATAACCAAGGTCAGGCTAGAAGGCGGGCGTGGCACCGAACTCGATACCTCAAGGGCAATAGCCCAACTCGATACCACCCTGTCCACCATTCCCCCTCTGGACAATGCTATTCATCAGGCGATTCACCGTCTTGGCGTACTTACCGGGCAGCTTCCCGGCGCTTTGACTGGGCAACTATCGCAGTCCGCACCGCTGCCCAAACTGCCCAAGACCATCAACATCGGTCAACCGGCTGAATTATTGCGCCGTCGCCCCGACATCCGTATTGCCGAGCGGGCATTGGCAGCGGCTACCGCCCGCATCGGTGTCGCTACCGCCGATCTGTTCCCGAAGGTGACATTTGTCGGCACTATCTCGCTTGAGGCTAAAAATTTTACGGGATTGGGCGCTGCCAATTCGGATGCCTATTCCTTGGGGCCGAAGATCACTTGGGCTGCACTGGATTTAGGTCGCGTTTATGCCAGAATTAAAGCCGCCGATGCCCGTGCCGAAGCCAGTTTGGCGCAGTACGAGCAGACGGTGCTGAGCGCTTTGGAAGAAACCGAAAATGCGCTGGTCAATTACAACCGGGAGCGAAATAGGCGCGATTTATTAACCTCGGCAGCCAAGGCCAGCGAAAGAGCCCATGAGTTGGCGCATCTGCGTTTTGCCGAAGGCGTCAGCGATTTCCTGACCGTGCTGGATGCCGAATTGCGTCTGTTGCAAGATCAGAGTCGTTTGGCTCAAAGCCAAACCGCCACGGCGACGGCATTGGCTGCGTTATACAAAGCGTTGGGCGGAGGCTGGGAATCGAATATCGATTTGGGCAAAACAGATTAAGGTGTTTCGAGGTGCTCAACTCGTGCCCTCGGGTTGAAGAAGTAACTCACTTAAGAAGCGCCTGAGCCTCTCGACGCACTACATCGGCGGGAATACGCTCAACCAACCCTTGATCCAACTCGGCGGCACGATTCGCCGCTTCTTGAAACCAAAGCTGCTCAATTTCCGTTTCTGACAGGGTATCAAGGCTGGACAGTAATTGCTCGGCTAGTTGCGCTCGCTCATGAGCCGGAAGGGACAAGGCTTCATGACGGATTGTTTCGATGTTCATTTGAAATCACCACTTGTTTAAAAACAGCTCTAACGCAAGGTTAAGTTTAGTTGTTATAACATTGCGGTGCAATACGCTGCGCTACGCTATTGCACACTATAATGCGTCTTACCGCGTTGGTTAATATGGGCTTTTAATTCAGTTTCAGGAACCCCAAATTTAGCAGCATCCCAGCGAATGAGAAATTCATCAAGTTTTTCTTGCTCGGATGGTGCAATGTTGTCTATTTCCATCCACTCTCTAAGAGCACTTTCTCGATCTTGTGCAAGGCGAACTTGGTTAAGTAAAAGATTCTGTTCATCGTAAACTTTTATCCCGAGATAAAAAGCGAAACCTCCAACTATGTAAAAAATGTATTTCACAGGAAAGGGCAAAATATTTGCCACGAGAAATATCGCGATACCCAAAACCATTAAACCTAGTGCGCGTAGTAGACCGTGAATAACATCTAGTTTTGTTGAGTCACGATCTTCATAAGAGATAAAGAATCGCTCTACTTGAGTTCGTCTTTCCAAGATTGAAAGAATTCTTTTTCGGTTACGACTTTCATAAAAACGAGCCAATTGGCGTTGGAAAAACGGAGTTATGAGGTTTCCTATAACATTCCAAAAAAGTCCACCAATTACTGAAGCAATCCAGAATAACGGTTGGTTGAGTATATCCATTTGTATTTGCTCTAACTAATATTATTAGACATTCTAATAGCCGCAAAAACAGCGCGTCATTTGTCGATTAATGTATAAAAATTAAAAATCATTGTTATTTTGTGCTGTTGTGTAAAGTTAGCATGCCTTAAGATAAATTCAGGTAACGCCACACAAAAGCACGGATGGTCTAAGTATAAATACTTGCAACAAATAATGTTAATAAACTTAAGCCTCTTAAAACCTTACGGTAGCCGTCAATCTCAACATACGCGGCTCCACCGGATGTCTGAGTATGCCATCTACTCCACCTGCGGCTTCTCCCGGCAAACGGGAAGAATAAGCGTATGCGGTGTCATTGCTCTTGGAGCCCAGCAAGTTGAACAGATCAAGCTCAAGCTTCAAATCCTTATGCTCATAGCCAAGCCCCCAATTAACCAGCGTCGTGTTGCCAGCGGTCAGGCTGCCGGTGTCATTCAGCGGAATATCGCCAAAATGGCGCAGGCGTAAGGTGGTAAAGGTGTGGAACGGCAGTTGCACTACCGCCCCGGCGCTGATCACCCGGCCTACCGAATTGGGGATATGGTTGGTCTCGCGCGGTACGCCGACATATTGCGCTTTGGAAAAAGACAGGTCGGCATCCAGGGTCAGGCTATCGTTGACTTGGTAGGTATTGCTCCATTCCACGCCGTGCCGTTCGCTACGTCCGCTGGGTTCGGTGCTGCTCGCGTCGCCGACAAAAATCAGTTCGGAATTGACCTGCATCCACCACAGCGCTACCGTGGAATTCAAGCCCGGAATAAACTGATTGCGCAGCCCGATTTCACCACCGCGTGTCCGTACCAGCGGCGAAACCGAATCGGCCGGGTCGCCGCTGACCGGGCTGACGCGCAAGGTAGCGCCGCGCGCGTCGTTGGAGTGATGGCCGTAACCCAGATTAACAAACACTTCGTTATCCACCCAGGGGCCGAAGATCAGGCTGAGTTTGGGACTGAGCAGCGACGCGTTGCGTTGGCCTGAGTTGGTCGCGAGTGTCAGGCTGTTAACGTTAATGTCCAAAAAGTCGGCGCGTAACCCGGAAATGCTGCGGAATTTTTCCAGCCACTGAACCTGGTTTTTCAGGTAGACCGCGACGCTGGTTTCGCTAATATCGTCCTGGCGCACGGTCTGGAAAATGCGGCGTTGTTCGGTGCGGTTTAACGCGGCACCGATGACCTCGTCATGACGGATTTGCAGGCCTAAGCTGTTATCGACATCCAGTCCGAACCATTTGCTAAACCAGGTTTGTTCGCCGTTGCCGCCGGTGACCAGGCGGCGCTCGGTTTGATGCACTTGGTCGCCCTGCACGGGATTATCAAGGAAACCGGTAGCATTGGAATACAGGTTGAGATCGTAATAAACCAGATAGGCATTAAAGTCGTTTTTATAGCTGTCGCCACGACTCCATACGTTGCTGGACAAACTGTAACGACTGCTGTTGCCGCCATCGGAAGGATCCATGCTGCCGTACTGATCAAGCGTACCGCTATCGATAGCTCGCGTCGGAATCTGGTTGGTCGCATTCCAGCTGGAGTGATAGGCTTTGGCGTTGACCGACAAGCCCCAGTCTTTATTGTCCAATGTGTAGCGCACCATGCCGTTGTACTTGCCCAAATCTTCCGGCTGTTGCCATACGCCGTTATAGGCATTGAATTCGCCCGCAGCCAGCAAATTTCCTGAACCGATTTTTGTGGAATCAGCCAGTAGCGCACGGTAATAGCCGAACTCGCCGCCGGTAAATTTGAGCAGTCCCTTGGGCAACACCGGCATGGTATGCATACGCGCATAACCGGCGGAAGAAAAATCCCCCGCATCGGCGTAATAAGGCCCTTTGCCGTAGTCTATGTGGTCGACCAGTTCGGGAATCACACTGTTCAAATCCAGATAGCCTTGCCCGTGAGCATGGCTGGGCATGTTCATCGGCACGCCGTCCACCATCACCGAAAAATCGGTGCCGTGATCTAGGTTAAAGCCGCGCAAATAAAACTGGTTGGCCTTGCCCGAGCCGCTGTGCTGGGTCGCCAGCGCACCGGGCACCATTTCGACCAGTTCACCGGGTCTAGCCAAGGGCCGAAAGCTAAGCTCGGCTTGCCCGGCGACGCCTTGCGATGCCGATGCGGCCACGCCTTGTAAATCGCTGGTTCGGCCTTTGACCTCCATCGTGTCCAGCGTAACGGTTTTTGCTCCATCTGTGGATGATGCTTGCGAGGGTTGTGCCTGGATAAATCCGGCGATGATTAATGAGCTGAAGATGAATTTTTGCATGTGTGTCCTCCGCGCCGCCCGCGCATGGAAAGTTGTTTTACACAACAGAGGACAAAAGAAAACGAGAGATGACGGGAGTTGAGCTGTCACTTTCGCAGACAGCCCTCCGCTGTACCGAATTAAACTTTCGGGCCGGTCTCCGGGCTTATAAGTGGCGTTAGCCTGAATCATCGCCTTCCCATGCGTGAACACAGTGGCATCTCGATGAAACTTTACTTATATACCGTTGCGGGGGCAGCGTCGGATTTGGCCTAAACCTTACCGACTTCCCGTTTAACCATTGGGTTTGAAAAACCTTCTGGAACCTGAAAGCAGGGATGATTATAAGGGGTGGGGGGGATAAAGCAAATTTGCTGGGCTAGTGGAATTAGTTTTTTATCTAGTGTTGGATTTGTTTACAATGGGGCTGTAATAAAGAACAGGACGGTAATATGTGCCGTTCAGGATTCTGATACACGCCTATTGTAGGTGTTTACTTAACGTTATGTCTCTTGAGCCTCGGTGCAACATGGATAGAGTAAGAATTAAGGTTGTAACTATCGGTCATCTACCTCTTCACTTAAACTTGAAGGGAGTTACGGGCTGGCATTCTGAAGTTTTTCAGCTAGCTGGTGGCATAGAAAATTTTGCGCTCCGCTGCGACGCAGATAGCGACGGGTGGGTATTTTCGGATTCTCTTTTGAAGGCTCAACTTTCAAAGAATTTCGATGCAGATTTTCTTGTCGCAATAGTCAACGTTCCCATTGAGGATAATTGGTATTCAAGAAGGCTTGGAGACAATCAAATAGTCTTCACTTTTAGTCAAATTAAAGATTTTCTTACATGGGAAAACATACCACTTGAGAATGCAATCCTTCGGATTTTATATGCCTATACTTTGCTCTATCGGCGTTCCGGCAACAAAATCCCTGACTTTGGTGAAGCACGTAGCTTTACGCATGATGAAACACGTGGCTGTCTTTTCGACATGAACGGAATCAAGTCCGATTTAGTTGAATCGTGCGATACGCCTTTAGTATGCAGCGAGTGTGAAGAGCGCCTTAGAAACGAGCACGTATCAACACAAACGATTAAGGCCACTCAGCAGGAAATCAAGAGAATTCGGAAACCACTCTATTTCAGAGCCTTAGACTTTGTTAAGGCACACTCGATAGCTGCCTTGGTCATGTCCAGCGTCTTTGCCTTAGCGCTTGGTGTTACTGGTTCATTGATTGCATCGTTTGTATACGACGAGATTAAGGCCCAACCAAGAGAATGCATAACAAGCAGAGTAGTCCCGTAAGCCGGAATAAGACGGTTCGAGCGGTAGCGAGAACTGGTGTTTCCGGCAAACACCTGCCAAACCCGCCGGAAACGCCACCACGCCCTACGCTTGGGTGGCCTTGTTCCGATCTACGCCTGCCGCGTAGCTGTGTATGGCAACATTTAGCTAGACTGCATCACCCCGGCAGTCTGCTAACAAATTCAACGGGGCAAACCGGAAGGAAAAGATATGAATTGGTATCTGGAAGTTTTGAAAAAATATGCGGAGTTCGACGGAAGAGCCAGTCGGAAAGAGTATTGGTTTTTTATGTTGTTTAATATTCTTATCAGCGCTTTTCTTGCGACCATTGACTTTTTTAGCGGTACTTTTAGTTTTGAAACCGGCGTTGGCTTGTTAAGCGGTATTTACTCACTAGCCGTCCTGATTCCCGGCATAGCGGTAACGATTCGAAGGCTTCATGACACCGACCGTAGCGGCTGGTGGTTGCTTATCGGCCTGATTCCGGTCATCGGCGGTGTTATGCTTTTTATCTTTATGGTTTTGGACAGCACGTCCGGCGACAATCAATATGGGCCGAATCTAAAGTAGAACGGCAGATTGGGTTGGGCCGCATCTTTTTGTGGCCCAACATTTTGATGCCAAATAAGGTGTCGGCCCGGAATTCATGCCATATGGAAGCAATGTCTTTTCATAGTTTTTTGTATTTAAGTACGTCATAGCGCACGATAGCGCTTATCTAACTCAGGAGCACTAAAATGCAGACACTCAGCGCAAGTGAGGCACGGGCGAATCTTTACCGGCTCATTGATGATGCCGCTACATCCCACGAACCACTCGTTATTACCGGCAAACGCAATAATGCGGTTCTTATTGCGGAAGAAGATTGGTCTGCAATCCAGGAAACTTTATATCTGTTGTCCATTCCCGGT
>JANYKK010000395.1 GCA_025361585.1 Methylobacter sp.
GAAACTGACCGCCAGGATCCTGGCCGCATTCAGCAAAATGATTACCAGTGTCGACATTCACCCGGCGGCAACTATCGGGCGACGCTTATTTATCGATCACGCGCTCGGAGTGGTGATCGGCGAGACCGCTGAGATCGGCAACGATGTCACGCTGTATCACGGCGTCACTCTGGGCGGCACGACCTGGAACAAGGAAAAACGCCATCCTACCCTGGGCAATAACGTGATGGTGGGTTCCGGGGCCAAGATTCTCGGGGCGATTACCCTGGGCAACAATGTCCGCGTCGGCGCTAACTCCGTCGTGATCAAAGATGTGCCGCCCTGCTGCACAGTGGTGGGCATACCCGGCCACATTATCCAAAGCAAAGGCACGCAAATTCAAAACCGGCACGGCATCGACCTGGATCATCATTTGATTCCTGATCCGGTCGGCAAAGCGATTGCCTGTTTGATCGAGCGGATAGATGATCTGGAGGCAGGGCAAAAGCAGGCACATAAAGTATTGGTTGAGGATAGTTGCGATGTGTGCGACGCCGAAAGTATTTGCGTTCCCAAGAAAGACAACCCGGTAAAACAGGCGGCGAGGCTGTAAATGGATCTGTTGGATTTCGAAGCGCAAGGTTTGTATTTCGAGCAAGCGGATGTTGCTGGCGTTAAAGAGCTGATAGCGACGGCAGCAGAAAATTATGCGGGTGGCGATGCCGAGTTATCTTTATTGAAAGCTTATTTTCTTGCGCCCGAGTCGTTGAATGTATTGGTGGCATTGAACCGTTTTTATTATTACCAGCATCGGTTGGAAGAGGCTTTAACTGCAACGACTAAAGCGCTGGTCGTGATCAAATCAATGGTGGGTTTTCCCGAAGACTGGCGTGAACTGCTACCCAACCATATTAGCGATGCACCGGCTGAATCATTAACTCAGATCAGGTTGTATTTGTTTACTTTGAAAGCCGTCGGTTTTTTAAATATGCGCTTGGAGAGGCTGGACTTGAGCCAGAGCGTGTTTGAGAAACTGGTCGAGCTCGACAGCAAGGACAGAATTGGCGCACAGGGATTATTGGAATTGGTAGTCAAGCGTAAAACAGATGTAGGTTGGGTTAGCGCAGCGTAACCCAACATTTTTTAACTTCGATTGTTGGATTACGCTGCGCAAATCCAACCTACTGGAGTCCTATCATGTTAAAAAAAGAGTTAACCGATTCATTGATGACCATCATGCCGTTGGTGGTGTTTGTTATTCTGGCGCTTTATCTGTTATTTCAGGACGCCTCTTCAGTCGGCCCGCTTTAATTACCGGAGAAAAACCATGAGTTTTGAAGAAGAAATGGAAGAGCTGGAATCGGCAGAGGACTTCCTGCAATATTTTCAACTTGAATATGAGCCTAGCGTGGTGCATGTCAACCGCTTGCATATTTTGCAGCGTTTTCATGATTACTTACAAAAGGCTGCTGACGATATGCCGGAAAATGAAATTCCGAAAAGAGCGGTTTACAGCAAGCTATTGCAACGAGCTTATCAGGATTTTGTCGAGTCCAACGCTCAAACCGAAAAAGTGTTTAAAGTATTTGCAATGGGCGAGTTGTCGCAAACGGCGTTTGTTTCGTTAAGCGATATAAAAACATGAAACCTGATCGCTTCGACGAAGGCCGGTTTGAATTCGGCGAATCGGTTCGGGTTACCCGGAACATCCGCAATGACGGCACTTACCCCGGCATGGAAGTTGGTACTTTGTTGATTCGGCGGGGCAGTGTCGGCAATGTCATTGAGGTCGGCACTTTTCTTCAGGATCAGATTATCTTTACCGTGCATTTTCTGGATCAGGGACGGATGGTCGGCTGCCGCCTGGAAGAATTGATCGGTATTGATGAGTCCTGGAATCCCAGCCGCTTTGAGTTTAGGGACAAGGTTGTTTGCGCGATTAATCTAAGCCTACAGGGTGAAGTGGTGTTTCCTATAGGCACGGAAGGCCAGGTTTTTAAAGTGCTTAGAGACAGCGAACAGATTCAATACCATGTCGCTTTCGAGGGCCGTGTCCTGCAAGTGCC
>JANYKK010000025.1 GCA_025361585.1 Methylobacter sp.
GGTGAGCGGAATGGGCGTTTCATGTCCGGCTTGGTGATGCGCAGCACCAATACGCCTAAGCACACTAGCACGAATGCAGCCAGGGTACCTATGTTGACCAGTTCGGCTAGGTCGCCGAGCGGGATGAAGCCTGCGGCTATCGCCATGATGATGCCGCACAGCACGATGACGCGAACCGGGGTTTGGGTTTTGGGATTGACTTCGCTAAAGAACGGCGAGAGCAGGCCGTCGCGGGACATCGCGAAGATGATGCGGGTCAGGCCGTAATACAGCACCAGCATGACGGTGGTGAGGCCTGCAATAACGCCGGTTGAAATCAGCGCCGACGCCCAGTTGTAGCCGAGTAGGTTCAGCGCGTGGGCGACGGGTGAGGATACGTTCAGTTCGGTGTAGTTGACGACGCCGGTGAGCAGGCCGGATACCAGGATGTAGATCACGGTGCAAAAGCCCAGCGAGGTGACGATGCCGAAAGGCAGGTCGCGTTGCGGATCGCTGGCTTCCTCGGCCGCGGTGGACACCGCATCGAAGCCGACGTAGGCGAAAAACACCAGAGACGCACCAGCCAGGACGCCGGTGGTTTTACCGTCTGGCAAAGTTTGAAACCAGCCGAACGGCATGAACGGCTGCCAGTTTTCCGGGTGGACGTTGAACGCGGCAACGGCGATAAACACGGTGATGGTCAGCAGCTTGACGAATACCATCGCGTTGTTGACCTTGGCGCTGTGCTTTACGCCCATAATCAGCAGTGCCATCAGTATTAAAATAATCGCGGTTGCTGGCAGGTTGATCAGGCCGCCGAGTTTGGGGGCTTTGGTCAGCATCTCCGGCAACGGGATGCCGATGGCGGTCAGGGCGTTGTTGAAATAACCCGACCAGCCGTTGGCGACGGTCGCCACGGCAAGGCTATATTCCAGCAGCAAGTCCCAGCCGATGATAAAGGCGAATATCTCGCCGAAAGCCACATAGCTGTAGCCATAGGCGCTGCCGCAACCGCCGACTGACGCGGATAACTCTGCATAAGACAAGGCGGCGAATGCACAGGCGAGTCCGGCGATAACAAACGACAGTATCACAGCAGGCCCGGATTGGGTGGCGGCAGCGACTCCGGTCAGTACGAAAATGCCGGTGCCGATGATTGCGCCTATGCCCAGAAAGGCCAAGTCCCATTTGGACAGGCAGCGTTTGAGGCCGCTACCTAATTCATCATCAGAGGTAACGCGTTTGCTGCGAAAAATTTGCATGAGCATGGAGAAGTCTCTTGTTATTGATTGAATTAGCTGAATTATAGGGGGAGTAGCGATAATCTCCAAAATAAGTCAATAAAATCAACAAAATTATGCTTGATTCGGCCTTGCATGATAATATAAGTAGTTTTTTTAACTTGGCAGAACTTGAGTAATTACCTGAGGGATGGGCTGTAGGTGTTGATTTATCTGTGCCTATAACCAACTAATATCGTTGGTTGTTAAGAAGAATTATTATTTTTATATTGTGTTTTCTGAGAAATTTATTGTAATGAATATTCGCGTTCTATTTGGCTTTATCATCTTACTATCCGTCGTTGGCGGCCATGCAAATGCTACAACCTATGCAATGCCCGAAAACAGCAAAGATACCGTAATCACTCAATACCCTGACGGCATGGCGTTAACCCGTGCGGACGAGAACGAAACCTTATTGGATGTGGCGCGCCGCTTTCTTTTGGGGCAAACGGAAATCGTCAGGTTGAACCCGGATGTCGATCGCTGGCTGGTTAGAAAAGGCGAGATTGTTCGCTTATCCAACATGCGAATTTTGCCGGATTCGCCGCATAACGGTATTACCCTGAATATCTCCGAATATCGGATGTATTATTACCCGCCGACTAAAAAGGGCGAGGCGCCTCGGCAGGTCATGTCTTATGCGCATGGCGTCGGCAGGCAGGATTGGAAGACGCCGTTGGGTAAAACCAAGGTTGCGCGAAAAATCATGAATCCTGAATGGCATCCGCCCGAATCAATCAGGCGCGAACATGCCGCCAATGGCGATCCTCTGCCGGTTATTGTTCCAGCCGGGCCGCATAATCCGTTGGGTTCTCGTGCATTTTACCTGGATCTGCCCGGAGAATACCGGATACACGGCACCGACATCGATAAGATTAACGGTATCGGCATGCAGATAACCCATGGTTGCATTCGTATGTATCCCAAAGATGTCGAGGAACTATACGATATGGTTGCAGTCGGAACGCCTGTTTATATCGTTAAGCAGCCGATCAAGGTTGGCTGGCTGAATAATGTGCTTTATGTTGAAGCGCATCCCGATTTGGAAGGCGAGGAAACTACGCCGGATCAGCGTTTTGCCGTGGCGCTAAGGTTGATTCAAAAAGCCAATAATAATCAGGAATTGCCTGATTTCGACCAGCAAGCTTTAAATAAAGCGCTTAAAGAGCAGACCGGTGATCCCGTGGCGATTTATGAGCGTATACCACCTATCGAGGAGGTGTCAGCGACTGCATCTGAGCCGGTGCAATCGACAGCCCCGGTATCGGCACCTGCTCCAGCGTCAGCGCCGAAACCGGCACGTAAATCCTCCCCGGATGGTTATTATCACGGCAGGTAAGACAGGATATTGCAAGAAAGTCATTTATAACCGCAGGGTAAAACTGCCCTGCGCATAAAGCTGTTAAACTACCATTTCTAACGCATAACCTTTTCCCGGTACGATCCTTTGAAAAAAATCCTTATTTCCGACAAATTAGCAGAAGCTGGCATCAATTATTTAAACGACCAGTCCGGCATACAAATACATATCGAGACCGGACTCAACGAAGACCAGCTGTGCAACATCATCGGAGATTTCGATGCGCTGTTGATTCGCAGCGACACCCAAGTAACCAAAAAAGTGTTGCAGGCGGCCAAGAACCTTAAGCTGATTGGACGCGCCGGTATCGGTGTCGATAATGTCGATATACCCGCTGCGACGGAGCTGGGGATTATCGTGATGAATACCCCGGATGCCAATGCAACCACGACTGCCGAACTGGCGATTGCGCATATGATGTCGCTGAGTCGGCATTTGCCGACCGCTGATCGTTCGGTACGCGCCGGAAAATGGGAGCGTTCCAAATTGATGGGATCGGAAATCGCCCATAAAACCTTGGCGGTGCTCGGTTTCGGCACTATCGGACGGATCGTTTCACAGCGCGGCTTAGGCTTGAAAATGCAGGTGATTGCATATGACCCGTTTGTTGCGCCTGAAATATTCGAAGACCTGGGCGTTGAATCGGTCAGTCTGGATGAGTTGGTGACCCGCGCGGATTATTTGACCTTGCATTGCCCGTTGATCGAAAAAACCCGCAATGTGATCGGCAGCGCCCAGCTGGCAGTTATGAAAAAAGAGGCGATGATTATCAACTGCGCCAGAGGCGGCTTGATTGACGAGGCTGCGCTGTATGATGCGTTGAAAAACGGGCGCATAGCCGGTGCGGCGCTCGATGTTTACGAAAATGAGCCGCCAGCGGGCTCGCCATTGCTGGAGCTGGACAATATCGTTTTCACCCCGCATTTGGGCGCATCGACCAGCGAGGCGCAGGTTGCGGTGAGTGTCGAAATTGCACGGCAGGCGGTTACGTTTTTGAAGACCGGCGAAGCAGTCAATGCGTTGAATTTGCCTAGGGTGTCGGCAGAAGAGCTGAAAAAATCGCACGAATTTATCACCTTGGCCAATATCCTTGGCAAGGTGCTGGTGGGTTTGGCG
>JANYKK010000034.1 GCA_025361585.1 Methylobacter sp.
TCGGTTATAATCAACAACCACAAAACTTATTTACTGGCGAAAGTATAGTAGCCTTTTTTATTTTGATGCTTAAAATGTACAATTTATTTGTTCGAACTGTTACTTTCATCTCCAGCGCTATCTTTACCGCGCCGATTCCCAGGATCACATGTGGCTAAATTTCTAAAATGGCTTGTACTTTTTTTTACGGCCATAATCTTAGCCGCAGCCATTTCCGGCTATTTTCTATACAACCAGCTTGCAGCCGACCTGCCTGATATTAATGCCCTGCATAATGTCCAATACCAGATACCTTTAAATATATACAGCAAAGATAACTTGCTGATTGCTCAATTCGGCGAAAAAAAACGAACGCCGGTCGCTATCGAGAAAGTCCCCCAACAACTGATTAACGCATTCATTGCCTCTGAAGATGACAGCTTTTATGAGCACCCCGGCGTCGATTTTAAGGGCCTGCTTCGAGCGGGGCTGCAACTCGCTTTGACCGGCAAGAAAAGACAAGGCGGCAGTACTATTACTATGCAGGTTACCCGCAATTTCCTGCTAACCAGCGAGAAGACCTACACCCGCAAGTTAAAGGAAATCATGCTGGCGTTAAAAATAGAACACGAGTACCCGAAAGACAAAATCATGGAGCTTTATTTAAACCAGATTTTCATGGGTCACCGAGCCTACGGCATTGCCGCAGCCGCTCAGGTCTATTACGGTAAATCCCTAACTGAGCTGAGCTTGGCCGAGCAGGCCATGATTGCCGGTTTGCCAAAAGCGCCATCGCTGTATAACCCCATTACCAATCAGGATCGAGCCATCGAAAGGCGCAATTATGTATTGCACCGCATGCTTGAGCTTAACCACATCACCCAGCAGGATTATCAGAATGCATCCAAGCAGCCTTCTACCGCAAAGCTGCAATCGGTCACACCCGAAATTTCAGCGCTTTATTTAGCCGAAATGGTGCGGCAAAAAATTTTCGAACTCTATGGCGAGCAAGCCTACACATCTGGATTCAAAGTCTATACGACAATAAACGGGACGCTGCAAACAACGGCAAATCAGGCGCTTAGCAATACTTTGCATGCCTATGATGAACGTCACGGATACCGGCATTCAAGCCAAAAGGTGACTGAAGTCGCCCCTACAGTCATCGGCGACACTTTGCCCGCCACCATACTGCGCGTAAAAAACAATTCCGCAACGGCCAGCCTCCAAGACAAAACCCTGATTGAAATACCCTGGGAAAACATTAAATGGGCAGTAGGGGCGACCGGCCGGTCGCCCCTACAAGTCGGCGATGTTATCCGCGTCCGCCAACTACCGAATAATTCCTGGGCTTTAACACAAATACCCGAAGCAGAAGGCGCATTCGTTTCATTGGATCCTGCCAATGGCGCCATTTTGGCATTAACCGGCGGGTTCGATTTTTACCGTAACAAATACAACCGCGCAACCCAATCAAAAAGACAGCCGGGCTCAGGCTTTAAACCCATCATTTACACCACGGCTTTGGAACAAGGCTACACCCCCGCCAGCCTGATTAACGATGCGCCCATAGTGATCGACAATCCAGGCCAGGAAAACGAGTGGCGACCGGAAAATTACAGCAAACAATTCTACGGCCCAACCAGTATCAGAGCGGCTATCACTCACTCAAGAAATATTATCTCCATTCGCTTATTGAACGAAATGGGCATTGAAAAAGCCGTCGCAACAGCGTTGCGCTTTGGCTTTGCTGATGAACAAATACCTAAAACGCTCTCCCTAGCACTAGGCAGCGGCTATGCAACTCCACTGCAAATGGCGCGGGTTTATGCCACATTTGCCAACGGCGGTTTCCTGATAAAACCTTATTATATTGAGCGTATCGAGTCTAACGAAGGCGAAATTATTTATCAGGCTAATCCCAAAATAGCCTGCCCTACCTGCAACAGCACTGAGGAATTGAACCGCAACTATGCCCCGCGGATTATTACCCCGCCAATTTGTTTTCTGATGAACTCATTATTAAGAGATGTCGTTCAACACGGCACGGCGACGGGGGCAAAAGTACTGGGCAGACAAGATCTTGCCGGCAAAACCGGCACCACCAATGAACAGCGTGATGCTTGGTTTAATGGCTATACACAGTCGAATGTCGCCACCGCATGGGTTGGTTTTGATGATTTTTCGCCACTGGGAAATGCTGAAACAGGCGGCGTAGCCGCATTACCGATGTGGATTGAATTTATGCGGGTAGCGCTAAAAGACACCCCGGAAACACCTCTTAACATGCCGGATGGTATCGTAAAGGCGTTTATAAGCCCTGAAACCGGCCTGCTAACAGCAGACACAAACAAAGCCGGGATATGGGAGTACTTTCAAGCGGATCATGTGCCGACCAGTTTTTCGTCCCCCGCCGAAAACTCATCAGCCGATTCCAACGAACCTGATGAGAAACCTACAGAAAACCTGTTTTAAATATTATTAACCACGAAGGCACGAAGATCACGAAGTTATTGTTTTTTATCTTCGTGTCCTTCGTGCCTTCGTGGTGCATTCACAATCCAGCTTACTGGATTCTAAATCCGTCTAAATCAGCTTAACTGCCCGTGACACTGCTTATACTTCTTGCCTGAACCGCAAGGGCAAGGATCGTTACGACCCACTTTATTGCCGTCCCTGACAAAGGGTTGTTCCACAGCCGCTTCGGGCTGTTCCGGCGCGGCAAGCAGCGACTCCTCATAAGCATCCAAAGCAGGCGCCTGGGCGTGTTCAAAATGCATTTCCCTCGGCGCTTGCATCCGCTCATCCATAACGTAAACATCGGCTTCCTGCTTGACCTGGACTTTAAACAGAAGGCTTATCACTTCATACTTAATATGATCCAGCAGAGTGGTAAACATTTCAAACGCTTCGCGCTTGTATTCCTGCTTGGGATCTTTTTGCGCATAACCTCTAAAGTGGATGCCCTGACGCAAATAATCCATCGCCGCCAGATGTTCTTTCCAGCTGTTATCCAGCACTTGCAGCATCACCGATTTCTCAAAGTGTTGCAGCACTTCCTTGGACATCTGCTGTTCTTTATCTTTATGGCTTTGCTCCAGAATAGCAATAATGCGCTTGCGCAATGATTCTTCCTGTAGCGAATGATCTTCTTCCAGCATTTTCCGTACTGGAACTTCAACATTAAATTCCTGATGCAAGTGCTCTTCCAAACCCTTGGTGTCCCACTGCTCGACCATGGTTTTAGCCGGGATATATTGGGTAATCACATTATTGACCACATCTTCGCGTATCGCAGTGATGATGTCGGATATTTCCTCCGCCGCCATCAGCTCGTTACGCTGCGCATAAACCACTTTGCGCTGGTCGTTGGCAACATCGTCATAGGCCAGGATTTCTTTACGCACATCGAAGTTGCGGCCTTCAACCTTGCGCTGGGCGCTTTCAATTGAGCGGGTCACCCAGGGGTGCTCAATCGCTTCGCCATTACCCATGCCCAGTTTCTGCATCAAGCCCGCCACGCGATCCGATGCGAAAATCCGCATCAAATCGTCTTGCAGCGACAGGTAAAAACGGGTTGAACCGGGATCGCCCTGACGACCCGAGCGGCCTCTTAACTGGTTGTCGATACGGCGCGATTCATGCCGTTCCGAACCGATCACATGCAAACCGCCGGTGGAGATGACTTGCTCATGTCTTTCCAGCCATGCGCCGCGAACTCGATCCTTATCGGCTTGACTGGCATCTTCGCCCAACGCCGCCAGTTCCGCTTCCAAGTTGCCGCCAAGCACAATATCGGTACCCCGTCCGGCCATGTTGGTGGCAATAGTGACCGCGCCCGGCATACCGGCCTGCTCGACGATATGGGCTTCGCGCTCATGCTGTTTGGCGTTAAGCACTTCATGTTTAATGCCCAGCTTATTCAATAATGCCGACAGCCGCTCTGAGTTTTCAATCGATGTAGTTCCAACCAATACCGGCTGCCCACGACTCACGCATTCTTTAATATCATCGGCAACGGCGACATATTTTTCGTCGGTCGTCAGGAACACCACGTCACCCAAATCCCTGCGTATCATGGTGCGGTGAGTCGGAATGACCACCACTTCAAGACCGTAAATCTTGTTCAATTCGAACGCTTCCGTATCGGCCGTGCCGGTCATGCCGGACAATTTTTGATACAAGCGGAAATAGTTTTGGAAGGTAATCGAGGCCAGCGTCTGGTTTTCGCTTTTAATTTCGACATGCTCTTTGGCTTCAATCGCCTGATGCAAGCCATCCGACCAGCGCCGTCCCGGCATGATCCGACCGGTAAACTCATCGACGATAATCACTTCATTATTGGCGACAATATAATCGACATCTTTCTTGAATAGGACATGCCCCCGTAATGATGCAGTCAGGTAATGCATCAGGCGGATATTAGTCACGTCATACAAACTACTGCCTTCCGCCATCAAGCCATGTTCGACCATCAAGTTTTCAACACGCTCATGGCCTGCTTCGGTCAGGTACAGCTGGCGCACTTTCTCATCGACCGAATAATCGCCCGGCTCGCCTTCTTTTTCCTGTTTGGTCAGGAACGGGACGATCTTGTTGACCTTGATATAAACTTCAGTGCTTTCCTCGGTGGCCCCGGAAATAATCAGCGGCGTCCTCGCCTCATCGATAAGAATCGAATCGACCTCATCGACAATCGCAAAACTCAAATCGCGCTGGACTTTCTGATCCAGGCTGAAAGCCATATTGTCGCGCAAATAATCGAAACCGAACTCGTTGTTGGTGCCGTAGGTAATATCCGATGCATAAGCCTCGCGCCGTTCATCGCTTTCCATCTGGCTGATGATCACGCCAGTGGTCAAACCCAGAAAACCGTACAGCCTGCCCATCCATTCCGAGTCGCGTTTGGCCAGATAGTCGTTAACCGTAACCACATGCACGCCGCGTCCCGGCAACGCGTTCAGATAAGCCGCCAAGGTCGCCATCAGGGTTTTACCCTCGCCGGTTTTCATTTCGGCAATCTTGCCGTCATGAAGAATCATGCCGCCGATCAATTGCACATCGAAATGGCGCATGCCAAAGACCCTTGTCGACGCTTCCCTGACTGTCGCAAACGCCTCTGGAAGCAGATCGTCCAGTTTTTCGCCTTTCGCCAAGCGATCACGAAACTCCTGAGTTTTTGCTTTTAGCGCATCATCAGATAATTTTTCGTACGCAGAAGACAGCGCATTGATCTTTTTGACCAATGACATTTTCTTCTTTATCAGCCTGTCGTTACGGCTCCCTATAACAAATCTAACCAACTTACCCAGCATGTTTTTTTCCGGTATGAATTTAGTAAATGATTGAATAAAACCGTGGGATTATATACTGTCTACTGTTTTAGTTACAGCTAAAAACACTCTGTATCATCGGCTTTTCAAATCTCCTCGACACACCGCTAGGCTTCCCCTCTAATCACATCCTTAACTCTTTCCCGCCAATTTACTTGCTTGCAATACCTTAAAAATAACAAGCCATTAACCCCAAAAAACATTTATACTTTCCCCATGCCCGCACTTTGATTACGGATAATGTCCAAGCTGCCGGATACAACCAAATAATAAAAATAATAGAACAAGGAAACACCATGCCCCTCTTTACCCGCCCGACCAGCCTTGCGCTGCCTGTTTTATTAACCATAATCCTGTCCGGCTGCTCTGTGATGCGCAGCTACGATAATGAACTCAAACAAACCGTTGATCTGGTTGGTCAAGGCCAAATCGACCAAGCTTTAACTCAACACGAAGCCAATAATACCGGCGGCGATTTCGATCTGCTTTACTACCTGGAAAAAGGCGAACTGTTACGATTGAAAAGCCAATACAAAGACAGCGCAGGTGCATGGCTGTTGGCCGATCAAAAGGTCAATGAATGGGAGAATGAAGCTAAAGTCAGGGCTGGCGCCATTCTGGAAAATGTCGGCGCGGTGCTATTAAACGACAAGACCCGCCGCTACGATGGTCATGATTATGAAAAAGTGATGTTGTCTACCCGGTTGGCGCTGGATCACTTGTCGGCTGGCGACTGGAATGCGGCCAGAACCGAGATCAAAAAAACCCACGAGCGGGAAGCGATTATCGCGGAAATCAACGCGAAAGATACCGAGGCGCTGGAAAAGGAAAGTAAGGAAAAAGGCATCACCACGACCTTTAAGGATTTGAACGGTTATCCGGTTGAGACGCTTAACTCGGCCGAAGTCACTACGCTGAAGAACGGCTACCAGAGCGCTTTCAGTCATTATCTGGCCGGTTTTGTCTACGAAGCCTTGAATGAGCAGGGTCTCGCTTCCCCCGGTTACCGGCAGGCGATTGAGCTGCAACCCAATATTAAAATCCTCGAAGACGGCTTGGCTACGTTGGAATCGCGCCCTAGCCTTCGCAAACCTAACGAAACCGACGTGTTGTTTGTGGTCGAATCCGGCGCTGCGCCTGCGTTAAGCTCTGTCACCATTCCTGTGCCGGTCATCGTCAGTAATTTAGGGGTTATCCCTATTTCGTTCCCGGTGCTGCACTCAGACCCTAGCCACACATTGCAGCCCAGTACAGTCGGCATTGACGGCAAGGACACCCTGCCCTTGGCTGGCGTGACCAGCCTGGACACCATGTCCAAGCGGGCACTAAGGGACGATATGCCGGGGATTATTGTCCGGGGCATTCTTCGTGCCTCCGCAAAAGCCATGTCGCAAAAAGTGTTGATGGATCAAGGCGGCGGTGCTGCGATTGCAGGTATTGCGTTGAATATCGCCAATGTCATCACCGAATCTGCGGATGAACGCACCTGGCGCACTTTGCCTGCAACTATCAGCATTGCCCGTATGACCATGCCTTCCGGCAAGCATGACGTGACCATCGGCAGCAGCAAGCAAGCCATCGATATACAAGGTTCGCATGCAATTGTGGTCACTCGCTTATTAGGCAATCAGGTCTATTGGTCGCAACCCGTTTTTGGGCCGCAAATGCCGGTTTATACTGTTCCCTCTGCTATTGAACCCGCTGAAAATATCGATGGCTCGGCAATAAAGAAATCACCTGCAAAGTCCAAAAAGAAAAAAGCTAAAAAACCTGTCCAACAAGCACAAGGATAAACCATGCACCCCTTCAAAATTGTACCGTTAGCTGTTGCTTTATTGCTGGTAAACGCATGCGCCACGCATAAACCGCCGCCACGACCCGGCAGCATCCATGCCAAGGTCGAACAGCTAAGCGAAATGTCGTATCTGCAAGTGACCGATATGCGCGCTGTAAAACGCAATCATCTGTTGACTGTGCAGGCCGAGATCAACAACACGGATTCGGATAATCAACAGCTTTACTACCGCTTTAAATGGATGGATGCCAACGGGTTTGCGGTCGGCGGCGAGGAAGCCTGGAAGCCGGTGCTGGTTTACGCTTACCAGAAACAAACCATATCGGCGGTTGCGCCATCGCCTCAGGTTACGGATTTCAGGCTGGTTGTGCAAAGCCCGGATAACACAGGACAACTGCCGTAGCCGATTCAAAAAACCTGTAGGGGCGACTTTAGTCGCCCCCCACATTTATTAAGAGAGAAATTCCATGTATAAATCAAATAATGCCCTCAAAGCCACCGCAATTGCTCTGCTGTTAAGCGGCTGCGCAACCCAGTCGCCAACGCTCAGCTCCGGCAATGTCGAATACGGCGACAGCAAAGCAGTTGAAACTTTAACCAACGAGTTCGGTTCCACCGATCTGCAAACCATAGCCGAATCGATGGCCAACTCGCTATTGCAATCCCCTGCCCTGTTTGAAAAAAAACGTCCTTTGGTAACGGTTGCAGAAGTCAAAAATAAAACCAGCGAATACATAGACACCAAATCGATCACCGATTCGATCCGCACCAAAATCGTAAAAAGCGGCATGGTGCGCTTTGCGGTGGACACCAGCGCGATACAAACCCAGGTCGATGAATTGACTCGGCAAAACCAGACGGGTCTATACAAGAAAAGCAAGTCTAAAAAAATGGGCAACATGGAAGGCGCCGATTTCCGCATCGAAGGCACCATCACTTCCATCGTAAAACGTGCAGGCGATGTCAAGGACGTGTACTACAAATTCAGCTTGCAGCTGGTCGATAATGAATCCGGCACCATGGAATGGGCGGACGAAAAAGAAATCCGCAAAACCTCCAATAAATCCATGTTTTAGTAGGATCGACAATGAAACCATTACGTTTGTTATTCCTGCTATCGTCACTGCTAGTTTCAGGCAACGCCCTGGCAGCCAAAATCGCAGTAACCGATCTGGCTTATGCCGAGCGGGTCAGCGGTTATTTTCATCTGGTTGATTATCACAACAAGTCATCGGCGCGGGGCAGCGAAAGCTCGCGGGAACGGGATAGTTTC
>JANYKK010000089.1 GCA_025361585.1 Methylobacter sp.
GTCGGCGGACGTATCGCGCTGACCAGGAAACCGGCATCCAACAAAGCATTGCTGATGTCCACGGCTGTTTGACTGTCGCCGATCAGGATGGGCTGGATAGCTGACGATGACGGCATCAAGGTTAAGCCCAACTGCTCTGCGCCCAGCCGGAATCGCTCCGACAGTTGTTTGAGCTTGTCCCTGCGCCAGTTTTCTTCGATGGCTATTTTCAGGCTAGCCCGAGTCGCTTCTGCAACCGCCGCCGGTAACGCGGTGGTATAAATATAAGTGCGGGCTTTCTGGATCAACGTTTCAATCAGCAGCTCGGAACCCGCGACGAACGCGCCGAACGTACCCAAACCTTTGCCCAAAGTTCCCATCAATACAGGCACATCGTCCTGCCCAAGGCCGTAATGCTCCAAAACCCCGCCGCCGTGCTCGCCGATGACGCCCAGTCCATGCGCATCGTCAACCATCAGCCAAGCATCATGTTTTTTTGCGGCGACAGCCAATTCATTAAGCGGCGCGAAATCGCCATCCATGCTGAATACGCCATCGGTCACAACCAGCTTGCGGCCTGATGCTTTACCCAAATTTGCTTCGAGATCAATCATGTCGGCATGTGCATAGCGCTTGAATCGTGCGCCGGACAACAAACCTCCATCCAACAAAGACGCATGATTTAGCCGGTCTTCAAACACCGCATCGCCTCGACCCAATAAAGCCGAAATCACGCCGATGTTTGCCATGTAGCCGGTGGAAAACAACAATGCCCGCTCGCGACCGGTAAAAGCCGCCAACTCTTCTTCCAGCGCATGATGAGCCGAACTGTGTCCGCAAATCAAATGCGCCGAGCCGCTGCCGACCCCGTAGCGATCCGCACCGGCTTTAAACGCCTCAACCACATCGGGATGATTGGCCAGCCCCAAATAATCATTACTGCAAAAATTGACGACAGTCTTGCCGTCAATTTCCAGGTTAATGCCTTGAGGGGATGCGCTGACCCGCCTTGACCGATACAGGCCCTGCCGGGCAATATCGTCGAGGCCGGATGCTAATTCTGAGAATGGAGGTGTCATAAAAGTCGGTAATATTCACCACGAAGGACACGAAGAATGAAATGTAAAACTTCGTGTCCTTCGTGCCTTCGTGGTGAATAATTTTTTTATTGGTAACTGGACGATTAATTCATCAAGCGTAACTTGAACCGCCGGAATGAACTCCCAGCCGATCAAACAACGCCAAATCATGGTTAGTCATCGGATTATCGGTGGTCAATAATTTATCGCCGTAAAAAATTGAATTGGCTCCGGCCAAAAAGCACAGCGCCTGCATTTCATCGCTCATGTTGTTACGCCCTGCGGACAAACGCACCCGCGATTTCGGCATCATGATCCTGGCGACCGCTATGGTTCTGATAAAAACGATCGGATCCAGCGCTTCGGCACCCATCAGCGGCGTACCCTCAACCTGAACCAACATATTGACCGGCACGCTTTCGGGGTGCTTGGGCAGGTTTGCCAGCTCGATCAGCAGATTGGCGCGGTCGACATCGCTCTCGCCCATGCCGACGATGCCACCGCAACACACGTTAATCCCCGCATCTCTGACTCGCGCCAAGGTATCCAGCCGATCCTGATAAGTCCGCGTGGTGATGACTTCGGAATAATAGTCTTCCGAAGTATCCAGATTGTGGTTGTAATAATCCAGGCCGCCCTCTTTTAACCTGATTGTTTGGGCGTCCGTCAGCATGCCCAAAGTTACGCAGGTTTCCATACCGAGCGCCTTAACGCCCTGAACCATTTCCACAACTCGTTCAACGTCCCGGTCTTTTGGCTGCCGCCAAGCCGCGCCCATGCAAAAACGCGATGCGCCTTGATCTTTGGCCAGCTGCGCTTGCTTCAACACCGCATCAACCGGCATTAACGCCTCGGGCGTCAAATCGGAATCGTAGCGGGCACTTTGCGGGCAATAACCGCAGTCTTCGGAACAGGAACCGGTTTTGATGCTCAGCAGGCTGCTAATCTGGACTTCATTGGGATCGAAGTTCTCGCGGTGTACGGTTTGCGCCTTAAAAATCAGATCATTAAAAGGCAACGCATAAAGCGCTTGCACTTCGTCCAACTGCCAGTCATGGCGAATTGCAGGGTTTGCAGACATTCTGTTAAGCTCCAGTGTAGGACTGAGGTATGAAGCCCATCAATCGCGAACGACGATAAACTTGTCAACCTGTTTAAATAAAAATGGTATACAACTGGATCAATATTATACAGGATTACCTGCTGCCGCCTACCTGCATCTTGTGCGGAAACCCCGGACACAGCTCCCGCGACATTTGCCATTCGTGCTACATGCAGCTACCCCGGAATAACCTGTGCTGTTATCGATGTGCAGAAATACTGGAACCACCCGCCACCGCTCCGGTGCTGTGCGGCCGCTGCCTAAGCCGCCACCCGGCTTTTGACGAAACTGTCGCGCCGTTCATCCATCAAGGTGCAATCCGACATTTGATCGGCAGCTTGAAATTCGGCGCCAATTACAAGAATGCCCGCCTGCTCGGCCTATTATTGGCCGAGCACTTAAAACAAACCGCAGAACTACCCGACTTGATAATACCGGTGCCGCTGCATAAAATCCGTTACCGCCAACGCGGCTTCAATCAAGCGATAGAAATCGCCAGAACCGTCGCCAAGGAAATGCAGATTCCGCTGGATTTAACCAGTTGCAAACGGCACCGCGACACGCCGCATCAAACCCAGCTGCCCGCCAAAAAACGCCGCAAAAACCTGAAGAATGCCTTTTCGATCATCCAACCCATCCATGCCCGGCATATCTCGATACTGGATGATGTAATGACCACCGGCACAACAGCCCATGAACTGGCCTATGCATTGAAAAAAGCCGGAGCCAGCCGGGTCGATGTTTGGGTGTGCGCTAGAGCTTAACTCGCATCATCAATGCTAATATCTGTGTTTCAAAAAGAATCAGACAGTATCGTCAATTCACTGCATTTAATTGATAAACTAAACAATCATCTACATAAAGAAGAATGATTTTAATCAGCCCTTTTGTTAGTTTTTTCGTGTCTTTCGTGGACTAACTGCGTTTTTAAGATTATGTATTGATATTTTGGACAATAAAAAACCCGCTAAGCCTTGTGACTTGCGGGTTTTTTTGAACATCTTTGAATCTATCTAAATACACTATTGGAGGCTGCGGGCGGAATCGAACCGCCGTAGATGGCTTTGCAGGCGCATTAATTTATATAAATTTCATTTAGTTAGAATAATAGCCACTAAAATAACCATGTGCCACAAAGCATTACCACCACTAACACCCAGCACCTCTTCGGCGCTAAGCATATTTACTGGCGTGACACTAGATGATTCGCTCATGCTTTTATGTACTCAATTATGTACTTAATTAAAAAACTACTTTATTAAAACAGCCGCCAGTGGACGGGGCTGTTATTTTATAGCAATTTAGGAGGGAATCGGCATTCTTAAACTTATATCCTTGAAATCCCTTTAACGCCGTTTGCGCCAGCAAGGGATGGATTAGCCCCTGATACACCTAGAACTGACTCAGGAGCGAGCAAATCGCCCACTGTAAAATCTTTAACATCAGTAGATAACCCGGCGGGTGTCCGGTCTTTTTGGATTATATTAAAAGAATGTTTAACCTGGGTTGTCGCTGATGTTGGGCACTCCGTGTAAGCATGAGCAACAAGCCCCAACCTTGGATCGACTACTCCATACGCCACGCTATTCAAGAGAGTTGCTACCGTAGGGGGAGTATCCTTTGGATTTGAACAGAACGTTGCTGCATAGCTATCATAAACACTTGGGTATATGCCAATGGAGCTATAGGTTGCATAAGCATATTTGCCTGTAGCAGAAGTGTCCAAAGACTCGTAAGCGCTTGCTAAGCCCTCCAATTCCCTGCTTGATACCTCTGACCTTGCCATAGGCACGGCGGCAGATGTAAAAATATTAGTTGTGCTCACCCACTCATACTGCGGCGGCGTGTAACCTGTAACTTCTGCATAGGCTTGGGTATAGCCGTTGGCTGAATACCCGGTAGTCTCGGTTTGTGAGGCATCAAAAACCCTTTTTAGCAAAATTTTCTTGTCGGATGCCAGATCCCAAAACAATACCGCCCGCTTTATCTCATGTACGGTGTATGTAAACTGGGTCACATACGAGGATATGTCCTCATGTTTCAAGGGATCATAAATAACACTACGAATATTTGTATTTTCCGAAGAATTAACCAACTGATAGTCATGGGACACAAAACTTACCCTGTCCGCCCCATCATTTGCCACATTCATAGTCAGCTCTACAGTCTTTGTAGAGCTGGCTCCCATACTTCCTGAACTGGTTCCGGTAGTGTTAATCGGCAAGTAAGCGCCAACCACCCGATGTTGGCTTTCGGTACCAGAAACCATTGAATATTGAAGATAGGCGCATACCTCAATATCTTTGTTATAGCCCACAGCCACGTAAGTTTTGCCTGCGCTTAACTGGTAGGTGCCGGATTGGTTGTCTATGCCGCCCACACTGCCGCCGTAAGTATAGTGCGCCCCTTCCGGCACCGTGAAATCCGCTGCAAACGAAATTACGCCATTATCACTCCTAGACAAGCTTAACCGGGTTATCATGCTCTTAATCCGGCCTTCAGCCAGCATCCTGATACTGGATGCTTGGGTGCCGTTTTTGCTAAAAGAAAAAATATGGATAATGCCAAGCATCTTAAGGGTGATCGAGTACGTTGTTACCGGGGAGAAAGGAATGTCTCCGGCAGATGTCCAAGCACTCTCTTTTGGATTGATAAAGAACACCTCACCCATGCTGGTGTTCTGATCCAGCGGCATGCAGACGGCGATCAAGGTGGTTTTAAGCATGCCTACACCCAAAACATGTCTCGGCGGCGCACAATAAGCAGCTGTATTCGACCACTTGGCACCGCCTTTATAAATGTCGGCTCCCCACCGCTGGTACACCGTATACTGCCCATAACTATAAGGGCTGTACCCTAGAGCAACCATGTTATTAGTATGTTCCGTGGCCTTGTAATCATCCACCGGATCCGGCGCTACATGATACCCCCACGGCCCCGCCCAGGTTAATATTGTTTTTCCGTCTGACCAGTAGCAATTGCCCGCCACAGGATCACCTCCATCAGCCGCCAAAAAACCGCGTTGTAAAATAAAACCGGTATTGGCCGCAGTCACCACGCGTGGCCTACCGTATGTCATTAACACGCTGGAATGCGCCCCACCCATCGTCCCCGGATCGGTTCCCGGCGTGGTGACCGGAGAAGGCGCAGGCGATTGGGTCGGGGTTGTCGATGGCGGAACCGGCGGTACGGCAAACGGCTGCCCCCAACCATTGGGTGCGCTATCCGACACCGGACAAACCAACACACTGCCCGTGGCTCCCTCGCGCGGATTCGAATAGAACCCTATCACTGTCGGAACACCCTCACCTTTGTGTAGATCAACAATGACTTTATCGCCGTCCTCGAAGGCCGCCGCATCGCTGTCCATGTAAACAATTTCACCGCCGGAATATTTGATTTGCTGGCTGACTATGTTGCCGCCGCCATAGCCGGCACTGGCATCCATTGTCGATATAAAGTTGGGCAGTATCGGCTTGTCGCTTATGATTTTTTCATTATATTTGTCAATGTCATATCGTCCGATAAATTCAATATTGCATTTTGTCCCATCGTTGGACGGATCGTCCAATCCCGATACTGTCGCGATGCGGTACATACCCTTATGTCGCTGCATCGCCGGAGCCATACACAGGTTAAACCATGCTGCGAATGATGATGTCGCCAATATGTGTTGCAGTTTGTTGGCTGGCGCTTTTTTTAGTCCGGGCAACCACACGCCGGTGTCGTTCCGTATTTGGTTGGTGATCGGGTCGCGCTCTAATAGATAATCAACCTCTATGCTTTCCATCTCGCCGGTTAAGTCTTCGTTGTATTCGACGCACCAAGCTGTGGTTTCGATACTGCGGGGGCAGTTTTTTTCAAGATAGGCTTTTTCTTTTTCCAGTGATGTTTTTTTTAGTTTGAGCCGCTTGATTTCGTTATCGCATAGCTCGACCGCCGCTTGCGCCTTAAAAACCTTATCTATCAAGCCATTCATGGTATGTTGGTTGCTCACCAGCTCTTTAGCCGTTGCCGTGCGCGTGTAGTTATCCATTTCCATTTTTGCATCGCGCAGTGCGGCGTCCAACGGCGCCTTTTTGTCTTCCAGGTCTTTCAGTTTTTTCGCGAATCCGGCTAGATCGCCTTGAATTGAGGACTGACGCTGGTCGATAACAAAGTTATCAAAATTTACCCTGACGTTGTATTGGCCTTTTCCGAGACTCGACAAAACAGTGACACTACCCATTTTTAAGCCTCCGCAATTTCCATGATAGTTGTCTTGGTATCGACAATATGAGTGATGCCACCAATAATAAAAGTGGTGTTGTTGATGGTTGCGGTGTCGCCCGGCCTTAGCCTTGGATCGATCTCGCAACGGTAACGGTGTTTTCCGCCGCTCAAACCAAAAAAGGTCGCGTTTTTTAGTGCGATTGTTTTGGGCGTTTGCGGGATCATGTTGCCGGTACCGGACAGTTGCCCGGTTACGCCGGATTTGCCGCCGGACGATAAATCGATTCGTTCAAATAAAACTTCTACCATCAAGAACGGCAACTCCGTGCCGTCGCTCAGCACGTAGGCTCGCCATATCCTCAATCTACCTAAATTTCGGGCGACGATTTCATCAACGTAATTATCTGCGCCCTTTAGCACACAGGACATATAAGACGTGCTGTCGCCGTTTATGCGGGTCTGGAATGAGCTGATAGGAAGCTCTGCATCGGTTGGCAGGCCGTTTTCAGCACCGGTTAGATAACATCGGTAGCGCGTGGCCAGCCAGACAGCAGGTATTGGCGCTAACACCCTACCCTCAAATACAGGCACATTGCCAACAATAGCCAGATGTAACTGTGCTGGGTTTAGATAATGAAAATCCGGCACAAGTCCAACTAAGGCTAACGCACCCTGCCCCGGCTTTACTTTTACCGTGTCGATAAATGAATGAACTAGCTGAGCACCCGCAATGGATAGGTTACCTTGGGCAGGAATCCATTTATCCGTGGAAGTAGAGGCAAAGCCTCCAGCCAATGCCAAAGCGCCTTGCAGTGGGGTTCCTGCAAATGGCGTGGGGGTGATTGTTCCGCTAAGAGGATATGCGCCTATAGGGGGAGTAAAGTTAGCTGTATATCTGGCGATTCCGTTGGTTATTCTAAGATCGTCGATATAACCATTCAATGGATTCGCGCCGTATGAGGGGTCATAATTACCAATAAACCCAATAGGTTTAGTTATCGAATTGGGGGAGCTTATAGATCCTTCGAGCACGCCATTAACGTATAAATATAAAACGTTACTAGCCTTTACTACGGCCACATGATACCAAGTGTTGACCGCTAGAGGGGTCGTTCCATAAATTCCCGTGGTATTACCGGCAATAACAAATAGATTGCCTGCTGATCTTAACCGCAAAAGGAATGAATCCGTGCCAAAAACGCCAATACTACTCGATACTATCCCCTGATAATATCCAGTAGCATTGAACCGAACCCAGCACTCTACCGTAAAATCCCCTGTATTAAACGTTAAATCCACACCTCCAGGGACTGATAGATACCCTCCACTCAATAAAGCGCTAGAGCCGCCCCATTTACTTTGAACGGTGCTTATAGCAACATTGCCGTTATTAAATGTAACGGGGTGGTTACTTGCAGATTTATCTAAAGTAGTAACATCCCCGTTACTCCCGTCAAAAGGCAATAATAGAGATACATTACTGAAATTAACATCAGAAGTCGGCATGATTAAGTTGTCTTAAACCAGCCATTAACAGGTGCATAAACTATAAATGAACTGGCAGCGCTGGATACAGTGGAACCTGCGGTAGCTGTGTTCAGATCTACGTAAAAAAGGAGCTTATCGGTACTTGCGTTATACGCTCCCGCCACCGCAGGTTCTACGGCTATCAAAAACTTGGCCGTAATAGTAGTGGTAGCCCCAAAATCAGCGTCGGCGGACTTATAATACGTGCTTCCTGGTGTTGTTGTGTTATCGATAGCCAACCCTGTGGCGGCTATCGGTGCGCCGTTCCCGGACGTAATAACCCCTGTTAAATCCGCAGTTGTGGCATGGGCGGCGAGCGGCGTATAAGCGGCGCTCGCTAGAATAAACATGAGGTTACCCGCTGCGGCGTTATCCCACTGCCTGTTGGCACCTGAAAAGAGGGTCTTTTCAAGACCGTTGTATTTTGTAACGGCTCCGACTGTCATGATGGCTCCTTATGTAAGTTGTGATTTAACTAAAAAACTGATTTTAAAATCCTGAGCCTCGTCCACGCGCTCAACTACCCCGAGAAAGCAGCCGGCCTTGCAAGACAATACCAACAGACTATGCCGCTGCAAGGTCAGCAACAAGGCCGCCCGTGCGGTTGATCTGAGGTTGGGTACGGCTATGGAAAAAGTCGCATCACTGGCGCTGAAGCCGTTGTCCACAATTAAAGCGCCGCCGTCAAGCGTGGCTGTCCGAGACACACGGCGAGATAACGTTGACAGGTCGCTTCTGCTCATATCTGCCTCTATCTGGTGGTCTCCAGAATAATCGAATAAACTGCTGCACAGGCTAATGCGCATAATTACAAGCCCACCAGCATCGACAAACCTTGTTGCGAGGCTTTTATTTGAGTCAATTTGAGAATCTTATCGAAGACCATTTCCAGCTCAGGCGCTAAATTTCCGCCGTCAATGCTGATCAACGGTGCGCCGGATGATAGCCGCTGGGTAGTCGCGCGGGCTTGGTCTACGACGGCATTGGTTAGTTTCTCTTTGAGTTGCAGCTCTGTGTTCAACCGCTCTTCCTGACGTAGCGCCGCCTGCTTTATGTCGTCCCGTGCGCCATCCCAAGTGTCTTTTTGCCCAAACAGTTTCCATAAGTCGGTGACACTCGTCGTTAAGCTGCCGATAACCTCATTGGCCGATGCAAATGCGGCACCGATACGAGCGGTGTCGGCTTCGATACGAGCGGTTTGCAGGTCTACGTTGGCCTTGACGTCGATCTCGTATTTATGACTTTCCAACTCCGCCATTTTTAAGTTGAAATCGTTCATCTGTTTTTGGGTCTGGAGCAGAACGTCTTGGACGTTTTTCCACTCTTTTGACCCTTCGCCTGCCGCAATAGCGGCAGCTTTAGTTGCAGCGGCCGTATTTTGAGTGGCATCGGTTACGGCAACCAGCCCGTCATGGGCTGTCCAGAGTCCGTCTTTATAGGTATAGGTGACATTGTTGCTGTCCGCCATTGTTTTGGCTGCGTAATTCTCGGCCTCTTCAAGGGTATAAAACGATTTTGCTGTTGCTTCAGCTTTATCGGATACAAGTCCCATAGAGGCTGACACGCTATTTACCGCATCGGCAAACCATGAACCGGAATCGGATGCTGATTTTACTTCGTCATCGTAATCGCGTACGCCAGAACCGGCCCGCTCATAAGCCCCGGTAGCCTCATTGAATACCAAGCGCCCCTCATCAACAGCCCTATTCAACTCATCCATACTGTTGACAGTAATGCCCGTCCGGTCGCTAATTTCAGCAAGCCGATCTTTTATTTTCGCCTGGGTCTCGCTTAAATGCGCGGTCGAATCGGCAACCGAATCTTGTCTGGCTTTATACTCCGTCCACGCATCCACGTTCGCGGTGACGGCGAATTTTATGCTGTACAATGCTGCGGCTACGGCGGCCAATTCTACCGCCATCGCCGCCATGCCTGAACCACCCAATGCAGTCGCCAACGCTGTGACGCCGGATGCCGCTTGAATACCGGCAATAGCGGTCAACGCCTTACCGATAATATCCAGCGCATCAGCTCCACCGGTTAACACCCCTTTTAGGGTTTCAAATATTTGCGATAACCCCAGCATGTTGCCGACAGTCTTTTTACTGCTGTCGTCCAATGCGTTAAAGGTATCAATGCCTGCAATGAAACCCTGAACAACCGGCCCCCATGCATCAATAATGCCGGATACAACGTGCGTCAGCGATTCAAACGTATCCACAACAAACTGGATTGCATGAGCCAAACCCGCAGGTGTTGATAAATCAATGCCTCCGAATAGGTCGCTAAACTCAAACCCCAAATCCTTCATTGAGGCAATCAGACCGGAAAAATCAACCTGTTCCAGTGCAGCGGGCAGATTTTTAGCGATCTGCTGTAAAACAGCGGCAATATCCGTCTCGAAGCCGTTAAACGCAGCAAACACAGGTTCAAATGCGCCCTGATCGATAGAGAGTGAAAATCCCTGCATAACCTTAGACAAGGCGTCGAGAATATCAGACCAACCAACGACCAATGGTTGACCCACTTTTTGCAGTAAAATCTTCGTGGTATTCTCAAGTTTTTGCGCCGACTGCTCGACGCCGCCGGTCATGTTGGCAAAATTGGTATTGAAATTAGCAACACCTTCATCCATGGCAAGTAAGGTGCTGTGGAACTTACCAGCGCTGTCGTTTGCAAGGATCAACCCGGCTTTTGCCGCCTCGGTGCTGGAGAATAGCGCATAAAACTTCTCTGCGCTGCCGCCGGTGGACGATTTCAACCTATCCATAACGGCGGGCAAACCGTCGGCGGACACAGTTAATCCACCCATCGCCGCCGCCAAGTCCACGGAAGGATTTAGCAGCTCTTTAATCAGCGAGTTGAGCAACGTCATCGACTCGTCGGTATTGATACCTGCGCCGGTTAATGCCGCAATGGCTGCGCCGACCGTCTCAATCGGGATGTGAGCTGCTGCGGCGGTGGATGCAACCCTACCAATGGAACCGCTGAGTTTATCCATGGTGGTGTCGCCATTCTGAACGGTGACAAATAATGCCGCCATGACGCGCTCAGCGTTAGCGGTATTGGTGGCGCTGTCGTTGGTAATGAGTCCATAAGCGTTCATGGTGCGCGTAAGTAGCGCACCTGCGGTATCAAGATCGGTCGCCCCGACAATTGCCCCCTTTTCGGCTACGTGCAGCACGTCCAGTGCTTTGCCGGTATCGCCGATGTTTGATGTGGCGGTATAAACCGCCTTGGTGATCTGATCGAAGTTGCTGGTAGATGTGGCGGCAAAATCCTGAATGGATGCCTTTAACTGTGTGACCCCCGCCGGCGTGGCATTGACAAGCGTTCCTATTTCTTCGACTTTATGCGAAAACTGCGCGGCCTCATTAACTGCAACGGTCAATAATGCTGCGCCCAGCGCTAAAACTGCCGTCTCGGCCTTTAGCGCCTTGTCGGACATATCGGACAACGGCGCAGTGACTGTTGATACTGAATCCGCAGTTTTTTTAACGCCATCGGCTACGCTGGATAACCCCCCGCCGGTGTGATCCAGGGCATTGAAAATAATGCTTATCGTTGTATTTAAATCAGCCATTATCGCTCCGTTCGTTCTTGTCGCGGTAATACAGTTCCCACAACATCATTTCTGTTTCGCCCAGCCCACCCGCCGGGAATTCCGACGGACTGACTTCAAACAACAGCTTTCCGCGCAGGTCGCAAAGCGTCATGCGGCTGCGGAATGCATCATCATTCCACAGCCTCGCTACTTTTTTAAATCCGCCCCCAGTCCGGTAAGCTCGATGATTTTGTTAGTCAGCTGATAAAACTCGATCGGGTAGTTTTCCGCCAGCTTGACCGCAAGCGGCTTGTCGATAACCGGATCAACCGAGGCCATGACTAACTGCTCCAGGCGTTTTGCCAGTTCAACCGCCACATCGTCGCCGATGCCCAGTGATGCGCGGATCTCGTCAATCTGCGCGGACTGGTTGGCAAGGGCTTTGATGAGGGTGTCCATGTCTTTTTGGCGAGCGGTTGCCTCCATCGACTTTGCCAACTCGTCGCCGGTCATATTTCTAACCGTCCAAACCGGTGTAGTTTCTTCAGGAAAGAACGCCGCCAGCCCAGGGACTGAGACTTCAGCCGTCCTTGGCTGAAATTTTGCTCTCATGAATGCTTTATCATCAAACATTAGCTTGCCCGGTTAGTGCTGGCTTTCATCGCCGAAATGGTCACTTTGACTTTCGGGTGATCAGCCGCGCCGAAGGTGCGGGACACGCCGATTTTGCCCTGGGTCAATACATACGGTGCTTTGTTGGAGTCCTGGTAATAGCGTATCCAGCGGGTATCGTTAGCCGCCGACAATAGCGGGTCGGTGATGCCGTCTTTTAGGATGGCGGTAAATGCACCTTGCCCGAGTGATAATGACGAGGTGCCGACCACGCCGCCATAAACGACAGAGGACGATGCTGAATGCGTGGTTTCTGCCGGGACAAAGTCGTTCGCAAAAGCCTGCTTGGTAAAAATCGGCTCCGCGTAGGATGCGTAGACCGCTTTGGCTACGGGGCCGGTATGGATTAACGGCAGGGCGACATCAAATACTACGTTGCCGTTGGTATTGTCAGTATCGAAAATCGGGTAGTCGTAGCGCTCTAAATGCGTTCCGACAGCCTGGAAGATTTGCGCGGCGGTAATCGGTGCGGCGACGCTTGAGGCGACGCGCACTTGGGCGATTTCAATGCTGCCTACCGGGATTAACGGTGGGCCGCCTGCGGCTGCGCGAGTTTCAGAGAATACGGCGGCATTGCCGTCAGCGCCCGCCACGACAGCAATAGTGCCATCGCTTTTTACAGTGATGGAACAGACCTTTGCAACAGGGGTCGCCGGGCGGGGGATAGTTTTATCTGTCACTGAGGCGACTGCAGTTTTAACACCCGCCAAATAGCAACTAAGCGCCGCTATATCGACGCTGTCATTCGCTGTCGATACGGATGCGACTACCGCGCCGCCGGTGATGACACCATTCGGGCGCACATCCGGCGAGCGCCCGGACGAGTCCGAGAAAATAGTGGCGGACGAGTTAAAAATAGTGTGGTCGCCGGAATCGACCAGCGCCGACATGGCGAAGGGCGTTTGTCCAGATTCGTACTGTAATAAGCTGTTTGAGTTTGACATGGAGTTCTCCAGGATTAAAGGTCGCCGACCGTATACGGGTCGCCGAGTAAGGTTGTGTAATTAATGCCAAAGTTAACGGTTAACGTGGTGTAGTCGCTGCCGTCTTGCGGGTAGCCCGGCGTACCGCTGGTTTTAATGATGTCGGTTGCCAAGCCGCCAAAGGTTCTATCGGTCGCCGCGCCGACCAGGGTGATGATGACTTCGCCCAGTAGCGCATTGGCGGCGATACTGGGATTATCAGCCCCGTGCATAAAAATGCATTCCATCGTGATCGCGAACGCGATAGGTTGCGCCCCGTAGAGCGGCGCTTGATCTTGATCCTGCCCATCCCAAATTGAGATAAACACGCCCTTGGTTTCGCCCATTGAGCGGGTACAGCGCTCGACCGGCAGGCTGGACAATGCCGCCGCTCGGTCTGTAAAGGCCTGGATGATGCGCTCCCGCACTGTGTCAGCCATTATTTCAGCACCAATTTAGCAAAATGGCCGTCGTCGTCCGGTTCGGCATCCACCGTGTATTTTTTGCCGCCCATGGTAAATTTTGAGCCTTTCTTAAGCCCCGGCGTATCCGCTATCGCAACATCCAACAATAGGCGCTTTTCATTCAAATGCGCCTCGCCGGAAAACACCGGATCGACTGATTTCGACACGAAGGCTTTGATCGCCAGATCGCCGGACGATGCGTGATAGATCACGTCGTCGCCGAGGGTTTCGGTGAATAGCTTGTCGTCCATTAGGTCGGCGAAATTCAGCACAACGGGGCCGCCTGATAGAGTTTCGTAGTTTCGTAGGGTGCGCATCGCGCACCCTTTTCCGGCGATCGATAGTGACCTCTGCTTCTGTAAGATGCATGAGGCGCAAAACAGCTTATCTGATTTATTCCACCTTTGTCATTCGATAAGGTGCGCGATGCGCACCCTACGGGGCTCAGATTGTCAAGTGTGGATTTCCACGTCAACAACCAGTCGTTTAACGCTACGCTCCCAATATATCCAGCACGACCACCACCGACCTGGACATCGGCAATGGCATCCAAAACCGTGACCTGCATCCCTTCAAACCGGCTGGTCAGCGCATTCCTTGCGCCGATTGTAGCAACGGACTTATCACCATCCTTTGCAATTATTATTGCCATTTCAATCCCCCGCTAAACCCCCCAGCGCTTTAACGCTGGGGATCTGGAATTACGCCAAATACTGCACTTGAACCCTCTTGCCATGCCACTCGCCAGGCACGTCAACAGAAACGAGGAGTTGCCTGCCGGAAAGATCGGCCTCATCCATCCGCACGGGTGCATCGAATGCGACACCGCTACTGTCTACGTAACGCACCGTTGCAAAGTTTAGAATGCCGTTGATGCCATTTTTAGAGGGGCGTTCCAGTACAATGTGATCCCCTGAGACTACCGGTGTGTCTGTAACAGGCACACCGCAGCCTGCTGCAGCAGCGTGGTCGGCATAGGCCTTTAGTGACGCTACCATAGCCGTCTCGGCCGCAGCACGTGCCGCAATCTCGCTGTTTACCGCCGCTTCAACTTCGCCGAATGTATCCATCAACACTGTCGCAGTGCCGGTGATTGAGGCTTTAGCCGCTTCGATTTGTGCTGTAATCGCTGCGGCTATACCTGCCGCAGGGTTGGCATTGATGTAGTTTGCGATTTCAACCAGCGTGTCCAGTGCCACAGGCGCACCGCCAACCAGATCGGCAATCGCTTTGCGAAACGAGCCTGGGACGGTCGCATCACCATTGACCAGTGCCAACAAATCCTTCGCGGCCGAAAACGGCCCAACAACATGAGCATTCAGCGCCGCTGCTGACGCGTCGTCACCGGCAATACGGGCGATGGCTTCAGCAGCTACCGCGTCCCTTGCTACTGCATCACCGGCGAGACGCGCAGTAATTTCGGCGGAATCGGCAGCTTGCAGCGCTAACAAATCGGCGCTCAGACCGGAAATTGAATTTTTGTGGCGTTTAATAATGGCCATATTTGTGTACTCCAATAAATAATGACGGTGTTACTTAGTCCGACAACTGAAAGAGCAGCTCGCGCTGGAGGCGGTGTGCCGGGGCTAATCCCGCCGCGCCGCGTTAATCGTTTTAACAATCATTTTCACCCGGTCAAAAACCGGTTTTTGGGTTTGCTGATACTCGCGCCTCAGCTCGCGCAAACCCGCCGCATCAACGGCCAAACAAACCGCACCCTTGTTAATGGTATAACCTACGCCGCGTTCAACCGCCCACGCGGCAAAATAATGATCCCGCACTCGCATTTACACCACCCGAGCTAAATAGCTCACTACACCCAATCCATCAACGTCACCCGTCTCGTTTAAAACGGCATAAACCGCACCGCTGGGATTGATTTCAATGGTTACCCCGTCATATTCAGTCACCACACCCCCAGCGTCGTAAACCAACGCCCTATTAAACAGCAGGTCGCCGTAAGGCCTTGATGGCAAGACCATGCGGTTATCCGTGATCGGCGTTTTGCCGGTCGTGGTCAACTTGTACGCCGCGCCCAGCTGGGCAGGGATGATGATGTCGGGCTGCGCATGCTCGATTACAACAATAACATCGCCCGGCAATTGCCCAACAATCACATCAGTCATCTGTCGTCGCTACTCAAATGCCCAAAAACCTTTTAAAAGCTTTACGGTGTCGCCGCTCGGGAAACTCACGAATAACGAGTACGAACCGCCCTCGCCGGTCAGCTTAGAGGTGTCGGAATCAGACAGGAATAAACTGAATTTTGCCGTACTCAAATCTACCGTCAAAATCCCGTTTTCTGTTGACGCCTCAAAAATCACCTTTAAATCATCATCAAAAACTTGCAGCCTGGCTGAGCAACCTGATAAGTCTGCCGGTGTATAACCTGCCGTTATATAGTCTTCATAGGTCTTGCTTTTTGCACCCGCAACGACCCCGCCATAAGGAGGGTTAAGCCAGTGAAAATTAAACCGGTAGGTCGCGCCCTTCTCTAAAAGGGGCAGCTTTAATCTGACGGCTGGCATGCTTATCCATCTACTTTTCGGTAGGCCAGCGTTTGCTCATCTACCTTGCAGCCACCGCATTGCTGCCGCAGACGGTTAAAGGAGTTGAGCTGCTCCCGTGCTTTATTGAACGCATCGTTTAGCTCCGAGATTTGATCTTGCAGAGATAGGTTTAATGACCTTAACTCTGTGTTCTCCCGATGACTCTTGTCTAGTTGCACCAAGACCCGCCCGAAGTTATTAGCTATCCGCTCCAGCTCTTTTTGCAAGTTGGCTATGATTGCATTTTGGGCGTTAATGGCGGCTATGCTGGTTTGATCCTCAGCCGTTCTAACTCTAACCGTACTAAAAAGACGCCGAAATCCTAACGCGCCAGCCATCAGCGTGGCTACAAACCCGCCGACGCCTTCAGGTGACACGTTCGGAAGGTCCATGCTCAATTCCTCGCTATTCAGCAATTTTGCTCTACAACAAATGCATAGCACTCGTTGGCGTAAACCGCTATTGGGTCGGCGGCGTAGAATTTAATTTGAAGAAACTCGCTAAGTCCTTTTGAAAGTTCGCCGGTTCCGGTTTGTTCTTCAACGATTCCGGGATGACCCCCTGCTGCTTTGGCGCCATCACTACGCGTCCTACCGGGGTCGTACATCCGGGCATTAACCCGCTGACCGTGATAAGTATTAATAGTTTCAATCGCAGAGGCACGGGCACTCTCCAGGTTTTGGTTCATTTGTAGGGCGGATTCGCCACAGGCAATCCGCCGCAACTTCGTCAGGCTGTCATCGGCGTTGTGCGTGTGTGGCGGTTTGCTGCGCGAAACCGCCCTACAGCTCTGGATTTCGGCCTTGTCTATTTTGTGAGACAGGCAAAATCCACCGCCGAATCCAACAGCAAGAGCAGCAGCAATGAGATAGATAACGGGCGGCATAAATTTAATCCTTTACCGCTAAACCCAGTGTTCCGGCTACCGTTCCAGCCAGCCCCATAATCGCCGCCGCCTTATCCAGTTGCCCAAGGCAGATAAAAACCCCACCCAACGATGTGCCCACCCAGGTTACAGCGCCCAGCCGGGTGGTTCTTTGGCTCCAATCTATGCCGATTCTGCAAAACATGGTTATGCGATGGTTGAATGCATCAATGCCCACGCCGTGCCGGTTGACACGAACTGAGCCAGATCATTTGCAGCATCCTGCGTTGCGAGCGTTGCGCCACCGGCAATTGTTTCTGATCCTGCTGGATCCAGAGTGACTGCAAAAGCATCGGTGCTGGTCTTTTTAACAAATAGCTTGGTGCCGGGAGGAATAGCGGCAACACTAGCGATATTGACGGTTTTTCCGGCGGTATTCGGAACGAATACGATCAGGTCGCCACTGGCTAAGTCGCCGACTCCAAGAGATTCAGTGCCGGTTGCTGCCAAGGTTAATACACGCGGCCCTTCTTCGCTGAATTCTTCAAGATCGACATGTACAGTGGCGGTTGCAGCCCGTTCTGCTTTATCCGCATAGCCGATAAAGTAGGCGTTCAGCGCCGGTGCATTGATGACTTCTTTAGCGGTCGCATCCCACCAGAGCTTTTGCCCTTGGGTTACGGCATCGCCGGTATTTTTAGCCAGCAAAAAAATGCCTTCTTTTGCAACCGATCCGGTTGCGCCAATAGCAATATCAACCAGGGCAATGCCCATTTGTTGATTGCCGATAGCGACCGGATCGCTGCTTGAAATAATAGCGGCGGTGTTATTGGTGTAGTCGGTGACGTCACCGGGTTTTACATAATTCCTAGCCATGTTAGTACCTCTATTCTGTAGCTTGATGAGGGCGACTCGTTATAGAGCCGCCATGCCGAATTAATGAGCGCCGCCGTTTTTGTAAGCACCTTCAAAGCCGATTGCACCGACGCCGGATGGATGTTCGACGCGGTAACTCAATCCAGCAGTAGTGAAATTCTCTTCCATTGCCAGAATCGGCTCAGATTGGCCGTCAAGGAAGACAACCTCGATCACTGGGGCGATATTAGGATCGGCGAACAAATACCACTCATCGCCATCAATACGCGGCGTATCGACAACGTCACTGACCAAGCCTCTGATCTTGTTCGGGCGCTCTAGGTTTCCTGTCGTGTCGGGATCGTATTTAGCGTCAATGAGCACGCGCACTTCTTCGGCGTTTGCTATGCCTCCCAGCCAGATACCGGGGCGAATATCCAGATAGTCGTTGCCGCTCATATCTTTCTGCTTCATCATCGCGGTCTTGCCAGCCGATAATGCGGCGACTGACGGCGCGGCGGCAGTTCCTGCAAGGTTTTTATGAGTGGCATGGAACAATCGTACGCCGTCATTTAATACCGGATTGGATGCCAGTAACGCATAAACGCGGTTTTCGATTGTGCGTTTAGCTGCACGGCCCAGCATGGATGTCATGTCGGAAATAAAACCGATGTCATCGTTAATAATGACTTCAGGCGTAATGCTGATAATTGCCCCTTTGCGGGTAGCGCTGATGCTTTCTTTTTTCGCATCCGGCAAAGAAAGATGTTGGTATTCACCTGCCTCGTTAACATCTTGAATATCACCGATTGATCCGGTACGTAAGCGTAGCCAATCCCTAAAGTCTGAGACCGTGCCTTGTTTGCAAAACCGCGTCCAGGTGTCAGGCGTAATGCCGTAAGCCGCCAATAACATGCGGTGCATGACGTTTTCAAGCAATACAGGCAGATCACTGGTAGTCTGCCCGTATGCGACTGGACGCATGGATAAAGCAGCCTTAACCATGCTTATTCTGTCCATACCTTTAACGCTACGGCCGGAACGCTCAAGACTCGCAGCGGCAATGTCCTCAAGCCTATGTCGACGGTATTCGTTTTGCGGATCGTGCTTTTCAACGCCGCATCGCGCCATAATGGCTTGCCCTACGCCTTTGGCAAATTTTTCGTTATCGGATTCGCCGGTTTCTATGCGATGGTTGAAATTTGCCGCAGTGGGCGACAAGTCTTTACCCAGTAGCAAGTGCAGTTTTTCAACCGCTGCATGGACATCGATATTGCTGTCATTGCTGCATTGCGTCATCAGATCAGCTACACCTGCCATTTTTGCAAAAGGCTGGAATTTTGTGCTGATGTCGGTTCGGCGTTGTTTTTCTGCGGCCAATACCTGCACCTTGATTTCGGCAGAGTTCGGCTGGGCGGGTTGTGCTGGGGCTGCGGCTTGCAGTTGTGCAGCGGGTTGATTGGCGGCTGCTGCCGCTTTTGCCGCCGCCGCTGCTATCTCTTCTTGGGTCATGGTACTTTCCTGATGTAGAGGTTTAGTAAAAATCCCAGCGGCTGCCGGAATGGTTTTAAATCGGTTTAGGTTAAACTGTGCTTTGACGGGTAATGCAATACCTACCGTATCAATCAAGCCCTCTGCCAACGCTTCGGCGGCAGAAAACCAGTGGTCTTTGCCGTCGGTGAGCCAGGAAGAAACGGCTTCTGTGGTTTTGCCGGTTTTGGCGGCATAAGAGCTAGCCATAGCAACGGTGTAGCGGTCGAGCGTATCGGCGGCCTCGCGAAAGTTAGCGGCATTACCCTGAGCGCCAGCCCATGGGGCGTGGATCATCATTAATGCGTTGTCAGCCATAGTCACGGTATCGCCCGCCATGGCAATCAATGAGGCGACGCTTAAAGCAACACCATCAACAAACATGTTGATTTTTGCAGAATGGCGCTTGAAGGCGTTGTAAATCGCCAGTCCGTCAACCACTGAGCCGCCGATGCTGTTGATGCGGACGTTTATCTCGCTGGCATCCAGGGCGCTTAGCTCGGTAACCATGCTGCGGGCGGTCACCGATTCACTGTTCCAGCTGTCGCCGATGTCGCCGTAGATTAATATCTCTGCGGCGCTGTTGGCCTTGGCTTTGATTTCGTACCATTTAGCCATTAGCGGCTCCTTGTTGATTATCGCTGGCGGCGGCATTAGCTGCGCCGGGTTGTTTGTCGTTGGCTGGATCGGCGGAGCTGATCAAACCGTTTGATTTTAATTGCCTGCGCCAGCGGGCTGACTGCTCGCGTACATCGCGCGGGTTGCCGCCACGCTTACGAATCACTTCGGGGCCAGAGATGTACCCTGCGCGCTCTGCTTCGACGTTGCCTTTAACCTCTTTCAATGGATCAATCCAGGGCATAGAGGGGCCGATAAACAGAGCATCATCAAGTGATAGCGGGTCTATGTCGGCAGGGACTTTAACCAAACCATCCAGTACCGCCATTTTTACAAAGGTTTCCCAGACTGGCTGCGCCATGCTGCCGATAAACTCGGAGGTCAGCACTTGGTAATTTGCCCAGCCTTCAATCAATTCTTGGCGCTGGCTGGAATAACTTCCGTCGTAGCAACGTGCTACAGTGGAGTAATTGGCACCTGTTCCGGCAGCAACGGCGCGGAGCTGGCCTTTGCGGAATTCAATCAATTGTGGGTTCGGGCGGTTGGTATCTATCGTGCCTATCTCTTCACCGATAGTTAAATCATCGAATACCATGCCGGGACTAAATCTTAACGATCTTGGCTCTCCTGCCTTTTCGGGGTCGTAGTTTTCTGGATGGCCTTTTTTTATATAGGCCGCCATGGATGCGGCGATTTTTGCGGCAATGCGCTCGGACTCTTCGTAATCTTTGATGTCGTCCAGCCGGGTCATGACTGAAGCAAAAACCGACACGCCGCGAAATTGGCTAATGCGCTTACGCAGACGCAAATGATTGATCAGATCGGCGCTGACCGGCTTTAGGTTGAGCGCAAGCGAGTTATAAACACTGATGTCTCCGGGGTGGTTCAGGTAAAGGTAATAATTGAGCGCCGCGCCCCAAGCGTTTCTTTGTATGCCTTGGACGATCTTTTTAGCAGGATCGTCATAAATAAGCGGGCACATGTCCGCTTCGAGCATTTCCAGGGTAAATTTAACAACGGTGCCGTGATCCAGATAAGGCACGTTGCCGACTAATGATTTAGTCATCACCTCGCCATCACGTACCCAGCTTCGGCAAAGCAACCGTTGAGCGCCTGCCCAGTCGGTGGAAAACGTACATTCGGGTTTTCGACACCAGTTTTTCCAGAGTCGCAATAATTCATCAGCTAAGTCGTCGTGGATTTCGCCGCCGAAGGTGCGCGGCTGCGGCTCTATGCCTATGCCGTTAGCGCCGACGACGTTATTGACCAGTGCGGTTAACACGCCGTCGGCTAGATCGTGATTCTCATCCAGGTAGCGAGCTTGGTTACGCAGGTTTGGCCCGGCTTGCCTGACCACTCGATCACCGCTGCCGGAATCCCGGCTTTGTTTGCGTAATACGGTGGGTTTGGCGGCTTCATACGCGGACATCACCCGTCTGGCTTGCATACGGCGTAAGCTTTTTTCGGGGGAAATGACGGAGATAACGTAGTCCAGCGGATTCATTAGCGAAAATCCGGGGTTTGAAAGCGCGGCGAGGTGCCGCCTGCGCTGATTCTGGCTTCGGCATTGGCGCGCTGTTGCCATTCCCTGCGGCCCTGTTGGACTTCGGCGAGATTGGCCCGTGTTAATTTGCGCTCACCAAATTGCACGATTTGTCCGTCCAGAATGGCGGCTTCGGCGGCGGTGTATTTAGCGAGCATTTCGGCTGATGTAGTCATGGGTAGATTACATCAGCTTGTTTGTGTCATTTCACCGGAAAACGTGACAATATTTTTTAGGGGTTGTCTATAGGTACAATTACGGATTTTTCATCTGCAGCTGTCGAAGCGCTTCATCGCGCTCTCTCGTTAACCGAGCTATATTAGCGGTAAGCTCATTAAACTGAGCGGCGCTTAATATGATTTCTGGTGAGACGGCCTGTTTCTGCTTTTTCCTCAATCGATATTCCCTCATTCTTTGCTTGTCGGATTTTGCAGATCCGGTGACGGGGCGTCCGAGACGCTTTAATTCAAAAATATCAACTGTTGCTTTATCGTCTTTATCTTTCGTTTTCGTAACCGTTACGATAAGTGGCGCTATCTAAATTATCGAATAATGCGATACAGCGTACTTAAGCTGATATTGTACCGGCTGCAAATTTCGGCATGGTTGTTGCCGTTAAATTCCCTTTTTATCGCCACGTTACGCTCAACACTATCGTCGGCAACTGATACGTATATCTCACGCCCGCCCCAGCGATGTTGAATTTTCCTGACTACTGCGTCCGCCAGTGATTCGGCGATGTCATCTTTAAACCCGATTGAGCTCTGCAGCGCCTCATAGACATCGCGCCGCAATGCTGCGGCAATAGGGTCTGATACACTCATAGTCTTGAGCTCCATGCGTTTGATGTTAATTGATTGGATTTTGCTGGTTTTTTAGGCGGCGGCAACGGTGCAGGTTGCTGCGCCACTATGGCGGCCTCTGCCTCTAATCGCCTGTACTCATCACTCGACACCACCGCCAGCTTTGCCCCCAACTCATCCCATTTGGCGGCGGTATGCAGAGGCAGGCGCAATTCATGATGATGAGCGGCGGCGTAGGCGTAAACTAAGGTATCCAGCGGCTCGTTACGCGCACCGCGCTTTTTCTCGAAGCGGTTGGTTCTGGGGTTGAAGGTTTCCGCGACTACGCCGGTGAAATATTCCTTGGGCAAATCTTCTGAAAAATGCAGCAGCCTGGATTCGGTGGGTTTGTCGCCGTCGGTGCCCATGCGCCCGAACAGGACGTTTTTGACCGCCACGGTGCCGACGTGCTGAATCATCACACCGCGCTTGTTGTATTGTCCACGCCAGTTGACATCTTGCGCTTTTGGCCTGGACAGCACCGGGGCGTTGTTTGGCACAGCCCCGAAGATGACCATAGGGCGGCGAATCATACGTCGGCGGACGAAGTCTTTAACGGCTTCTGTGCGGTGTCCGCCTGCGTCGATTGCGGTAGCCATGACCGGCAAGGCGTGACCGTTGACATGCTCGATGGGTTTGTTGAGTAGTTCGGTTAGCGCTATCCATACGGTATCGTCAGCGGGATCGCCCCACAAGACGACATAATCAAGCACCCAAATCGCCATGCCTTTACCGAGTCCGATAATTTGTACTTCCAGCCGGTCGTCTTGGGTGTCAACGCCCGCCAAGACTGCGCAAACGCCAACGGGAGCCACGCGCAAGCGGTAGTTTTCAGCGCGGTCGGCGATGACGTTGAGTTTAACCGAGCGCATGGACGGGTCTTCCCAGGCTTCGGCCAAGCGGCTGTTGATAAAGGTTTTAAGGCGAGCCGGGTCGTTTTGTACGCCCAGCCACATCTCGACCAGCTTTTCCCAGCGCGGGCCTAGTCCAATTTGGTAATACAAGCAGTTTACGGTGTAGCCGCGTACTTTTGACTCGGGATTTTGCGCTATCCATCGCCCCGCTTTGATCATGTCGGTTTTTTGATGCTCCTCGATTTCGCAAGCGCAGGACGGGCAGACATAGCGGACACGTTCGCCGCCTTTGTCCCAGTGCAGACCTGACCACTCGAAGGTTATTTCGTCCAGGCAATGCGGGCACGGCATGTAATAAAGGCGCTTGTCGGAAGCCTCATAACGCTCATCTATCCGGCATATGCCTTTAGTGCCGGGTGATGAAATATCCAGTCGTTTGTAAGTTGAGATATACGCGGAATAACGGTCTTCTAGCATCGCCATAGGGTCATCGCCGGTTTTCAGCGAATTGGCGAATTCTGTCAATTCGTCTACGACAAGGTATTTTACTGATGTCGATTTCAATCGGGCCGCTGCTCCGGCATGCTCGATATAGAGCTGTCCGCCATAAAAGTCTTTAAATTCCTTGGTATTGGCCGCATTCCTGGTGTTTGTCGATACCAGTACCTCTTTGACGCTCGGCGAATCATCTAACATGGGACTAAGCTTCTGGTTGATCCACTTGATCATGCTGACCTCAGCCGGAAAGCAGGCCATGATCGGGCCGGGGGCTTCACACATCCAATAGCCGATTGCGTTGCGCCCGACTTCGCTTTTTCCCATTTGGATCGGGAATTTCAAGACTACTTCATGTATCGTAGATCGGGCCGACAAGCAATCCATCGGCTCACGCAAGATAGGGTTTCTGTCGGTTCGCCACGGCCCAGGCTCAGGGCTGGTTTTTCGAGACAGGACGATGTTTTTATCAGCCCATTCGGATACGGTTTGCCTTTTGCGCGGGGCATAGGCACGGGCGCGGGCGGCGTTGATGATTTCGGCGGCGTTTGGAAACGCCGCCTGATTAGTGGCTACTTGTATCAAGTTATCTCCATCCACTTAAGCGCATCTTCCATTTTATCGATGCAATCGGCTAACTAGTCAGTTGATACTATGCCAGCAGGCGGGGCTACATCGTCAATCATCAACACAGTTCTGGGGTTGCTATTCGATGATTTGGAAATGCGCACCTGTTTGCTATACAAATCTGGCTGTTGATACAAGTCGGACATGATGCGGTTATCGCCCAGGCGCATGGCGACGCCTTTATTTTGTGCCCAGACGTGGAACAGTCGTAAGGCTTGTGTACCTAGGCAGGGCGCAAAAGGAGCATTGATGACTGCCGTATTTTGCTTTCTCCAATCGTCGGCAAATTGACCGGACAGGGATAGCGGTATGGTTGGCGCTTTGGCAATTGGGGTAGTAATTTGCTGAGCTGGCTGTTGCTGCAAGGTGTTGATATTGGCTTGGTGGCTAACCAGTAGGCGCTGGGTGGCGGATTCCAACACCACCGGCACTAACTCAAACGGTACGCATTCACGGAGAAAGGTGCTTAGCTGTTGGGCATTACTGCCAGAAACCACGCAAGCATCAAAGGGGACTACCTGCTGATGCGTTTCACCATTTTCAATACTGATTAACAGGCGAGTGCGGATGTTTTCAATGGTCTGCGGCTTGGCTTGCAGTAACCGGCGTTCGCAGTCGATGAAATAGCGACGGGCTTGTTTGCCTTTTTCATTGCGCTCGACCATCGATAGTTCTTTCGCCATGTCGAGACTGACGTGATATTCAATGGATGGACGACCGCCTTTAGGTTTTGCGGATTTTTCCGCGAAACTCAAGAAGTCTTGATTTTCCTGAAATCCGTAATCTGAAATACGGTCTTTAATCCACTCACGGAAGTGATTAGCGACCTCTAAAAATGAATGCAGTAAACGTGCATCAACGAGTTGGACAGGCAAGCCGGACAATTCGCCAGCAAAAACAGGGATAAGTTGAGTATTCATTGAGCGCTCCTAAATGATTTTAAACCATCGACCGAAGCGACCAAACTTAGGGCGATGGATGACGTATCGGGTTGGTCGACCGGTAGGAGCACCGGCAAGCCCGAAGGCTTCCCAATACGCCACCCACCATAAATAGTGGGGGCATAAAAAAAGCCATGAACCTTCCGGCGCATAGCGTTAGCGCCTCCTAAATACGAGCGACCAAACCCGCACTGCCCATGTGGGGCAGCGTGGGCAAGGATAATGCTGTTTTGCAGGTTAGTCAATAGGTTCATAGCTTGGTCTATACTTTAATTTCTTGTTTTTATTTACTTATGGAGCTTTAAAAATGATCGAAATAAAGAAGTTTTTCCGTGAAAACGTAGAGCTATTTGCCACTTCAAAGCAGAAGTCACTCGAATATAATGAGCAGCGAGGATTTCTCGCCATGAGCGAGGCAATCGAGCAAATTCAGTGGCAGTTAAATCAGATCGACCAAGAATTGGTAGCTCTACGCCAAGAGATTCGCACGCTGTCAGATCGTATCGATTGACAGGTCTATTAGATAATCCTGCATCTGTTGTATTCATAGCTCTTTTCCTATCTTGCCAAGGTATAAAAACTGCTCGACAAGTCGCCAAGCAGGGTTTCAATGTGATCCATCAGCAGGGATCGGATTTTCTGCTCGTCGGTTTCGGCGGCGAGTTGTGGAGCTAATATGTCGGGTAATGATTCCAAGCGGTTACGGATGATGGTGTCGCCATCAACTACGCACAGCTTGACTTCATCGGCGACCAACAAGGTGCCGCGTAGTGTTGCCAGTTCAATTTCGACTAATTCGGCGTTGGCCGTTTCTCGCCTTGCCTTAGCATCCTGGAAACGACTACCTGAGCCTGATACGGGGGCGCCGCTAGTTTGCGTACCCAGCCCTTTGCTACCCCGTTCTTGCTCATGCCGTTTAGTAACGCCATCCTTAGCGGGGTCTTTGGTCTTAGCGATGAGTTCGATTGATGCCTCAACATCGACTTTTCCATCTTGCATGGCTAATCGCCCGGCGCTCTTAAGCTGAGTAACATAGCTGCGAGTGCTGCCGATGTATGAGGCAAATTCCGCTTGGCTCATTAAGGTCATGCAGCCCCCTTCAACCCGCTAATCAGCATTAAATGATCAAACCCTTTGGCGAATGTCGCCACTGCGTCACGATGACATCTAAACCCAGAGCGCCCGCTTCGTGTTGCCGCGTCAGAGGAGAAACCCATTGCCGATAAAATAATAAACCGTCTGGCATCCTCAATGGGGTCGTCAGATAAATTGACGGCATTCTCGACATACCGATAATGAGCAGGCAGCAAGTCGATAATAAAAGGGGATAACCGCCATTTGCCGCCGTGGTATCTAAGGGCGGGACGACTTATTTTCTTGTCTATGATTGATGGCTCTTGTTGATCCATTAACATGACCCCACCCCCACAAAGTTGACACAGGCTTTTTGGATGGCTTTTGTTGTGCCTGGATAACCTGAGAAAACGAGGCAATGCCCGGCTTTCGATGTCGCGGACATGCGGTGCCAGCTCGCGCACTCTTCGCATTGCCGCCCCTCATGCAGCAATGGCGGCTGTTGTTCGGTCGGTTCTACGCTAAGAATCGAAAAATCCAAGGTTGCGCCAGCCAAGCCGGTTATTAATCCAGCGGCGTGGAGCTGTTTTGCCAGAGCGTAAAACCCAGGCACAGCATCCCTCATTTGCTGATTAAAGCTTTTTACGTTCTCGTGTCCACACGTTATCTTTGTCATTTTTTTTAAAAAGCGGTTAATAGGGGTCTGTGCAGGGTGTGCAGGCAGTTGTGCAGGGTGCGGAAAATCGCGAGGCGTTGATATGCGTGGCTTGTGCAGGGTGTGCAGGGTGTGCAGGCATGCCCTATACGCGAGGGCGTTTGTTTTGATGTTGATTTGTTGTTTATTCCTCGCGCGTCACGTAAAGGGACACCCCTGCACACCCTGCACAGGCCACGCACAGCGCGGCATTGACCCTGCACAATACCCTGCACAACTGCCTGCACACCCTGCACAAAATTAGCCACGGCTTGCCTCGATGTAGTTTTCTACGTGTTTTTTAAAGTCGTTAACGTGCCTGCCTAGCCAGCCGGTCTCTGAATCTCCTGGTGACATTTCGTCAGCGCTGGCAGGGATGATGATGGTTTTCGGGTTTTCGACCATAGCCGTTCCGGTCAGGTAGCGTTTCCGTTCCTTTTTGACGCCAGGGCGCTTTGCTATGGCGTCGATGGCTTTGTTTTTGGGCGCTGACCTTACGCCCTCACGCCTACACCAATGGGTATATAAGATGTAAACATCTTCCGATAGCGCCGGTATTGGTGCTACACCGTTGATTTCTTTGCTGTTCCATTCGTCGTAAAAGCGGATAATGCTGTCCTTGCTCAGGTCTTGCAGATCCCGTTTGGCGGCGGTCATGATCGGCTTGGTATGCGGGCTAAAATCCCCCATGTCCAAGGTTAACAGGTGGCTAAGCAGTGCCTCAGCGCCGCCGTTGTCCACTTCGGCGGCGACTTCCTTATAAAATTCAGCGCCCAGTTTTTCCGGCGTCCAAATCACTTGGTGTCGCCGGTCGTCTTGATCGATGACGACCGGCATTCGTTCGTTCGATAAAAAAACTAAATTGACGTGGTTGGCCTCTTCGTAGGCCGCCATGTTTTTTGGGTTGATGCGTATTCGGTCACTGGTGATCAGACCCTTGAGTTTGTTTTTTATGTGATACAAATCCGATCTTGCCACCACTTCGTCGGCCAGCATGAACAGTTTGCCCCCAAAACAATCGTTGAACTTGTCTTCAATGGCCGACTGGTCGATGACGCGACCGTATTTGCCGTAGAGGCCTAAGATGACGTCGAAGAATAGGTTTTTCCCCGTCCCTTGGGGGCCGTGGACGACGATGGTGGTTTTCAGTTTCGCGCCGGGGTGTTGCATGGGGTATGCCAGCCAGCGGAGTACCCAATCGTAAACGGCGGCGCTGTGTTGCTCTTCGGCGCACATGTACATGAGCAGTTCCAGCAGGCGCTCGCAACGGCCCTCTTTGGGTCGGGTCGGGAAGCCGTCCCAGACGTTGCAGGTGATGTTTATGTCTTTGCCGGTTGGGTCGAAGCCGACCTCGTCGGGGCGCACGATGCGCCGCTGTTTGCTTTCTTGCCAGCGCTTGGGGATGTCGGAGTGTACGCAAGCCTGTTTAAAGTCGTTGATGGCTACGCGCATGTGCTCTTGCGCATCGAATAACATGCCGCCCATGCCGTAAACCAGAGCATATCGATCCAAGGCGTAGTTGTAGCAGTCGATAGGTTTGAGCGCGGCTTTTTTATCTTCCCCGCCCCCCTGTGGTTGTGCTTCCCGCGCTTTGGCGGCGGTGGTGAATCCATAGTGCTGAAGGGCGATTTCTATCTGCGTCCTTACCGTGTGAAGCCCGTCGGTCAGGTGTAGGTCGTTAAAGTCGGTCAACTTGCCTTGGTTGCGGCAGTAGTGGTCGAAACGCGCTTCGGGATCTGCAAACCGGGGCGACACGATGCGACCGCCAACGGACAGGGCGGCCAGTTCTGCGGCTTGGTGCCCGGCGTTTGTTTTACCGTGTGGGCCTTGGCAATGGGGGCAGGTGGTTGATAAGTTGACCTGCACGGGTTTTTTACAGCGCTTACAGGCCGAAAAAGCGTCATCGTCTGCGCAAATTAAAATTTGTGTGCTGGGGTAATATTTTTTCAGCGCCTGGGCTACGGATAGTAGGTTGCCTGCATCGAAAGCGACGGCGACCGGAAAGCCGGTGGCTTCGTGGATGCTTGCAGCGGTGGCGTAGCCTTCGGCAATTAATAGCAAGGTCGTCGGGCTGCCGATCAAATGAAAATGGGCTTTTTTGGCGGCACCGGCAGGCCAATTTTGTTTATCTCGCCCAAGTTTATCGATCTGGTCTTTTTGTTTGGTTTTATCGAGGATGAATTGTAGTCCGTGGATACGTCCTAATACGTCCAGCATCGGCACAACCATCGCGCCATTTTCGGTGAACTTTACGCCGTGGGCGGCAATGCCTTTGCGTGACAGGTAATCGCAATCGCCGTCTGTTTGGAGCTTCCTCCACATTGAACTTGCCTTGGCGGCAGACTGCTCTGCCTTGCGTTTTTGCTCTTGGTCGGTGCGCTTTTTGTCGTCAGCGAGGCGTTGTTTTATCGCGGCTTTTTGTTCGTCGCTTAGGCTTTTATTGAGCTTATCGCCAAGCTCTATTTTTTGAACGTTGTTGTCGTCGCCGTACCAAATGCCATAGCTGCCCACCAGCACGGTGTCGCCACCGGGTAAGGTGATTTCATGCAGTTTGTACCAGCCGCGTTTCTCCCGATCCCCATCGACGCGACATCGCGCCATCCGCCCGATCTCCATGTGTTTGATCTGGAGACCGAAATGGATCAGTTGCAGCTTTACGCTATCGTAGTTCGAGGCCATTATTTTTATTTTGGCAATGCGGCGTTGACCGCATGCTGTAAGTTGCCGGTGAAGTACATTTCAAAATATTTGTCGTATGTGTCATCAGCTATGCGCCCGATGTCGAGCCGTCGCTTATAATTTGCCGTGCGAACAAATAGCAGCACGGGGCGGATCACTGTGGACGAGCCTTGACCCTGCCCATCATGCAACGTTATTCGCATATAAATGCCTGGATGGTGTCGGCTTCTACTGCCCGGTTGGATTGAGAAGTAGGCATAACCCAGCTTATTTCTCGTGCTTTTTGCTAGTTTCGCCCTGCCCTTTTGACCCATGTTTGACCGGAATCCGGCATCACCAAAGGTATCGAAATAAGATAAAATTTGGACTATCTGACCTTTCGACATATTACCGAAACTATCGAACTTTGCCCCAGCCGCACTGGGCACCGTAAAATAACCCGCAGGCAAGATGCCTTTTTTGTAGAGCTTCGCCTCGAACTTTTTAAACCATCGCTGGCCTCCCTCAACTTGAGGATTTAAGTAATGTTGACCCGGATTAAGCCGCATTGGGTCTTTGGGTGTTACTATCGATTGCAACTGCGTTTCCTTGGCCTCGACCACGTTCATCGAATTCAGAGTGAAGCTTGTAGGACGGTCGAACACAGACTCCATTTCATCAACCACCTTGTTTTTTGCCACATACGCAAGCTGATTCAGCGTCTTCACCATCACAATAGGCAACTGCTCTCTTTGCAGATTATTCAAGCCCCGAATCAACTCATCTAACCCGCGTATTTCAACAGCCGCCACAAAAACACCCTCTAACTAACAAATTGTTTAGTAACATAAAACCCCACTACCTACACAAACAAAGGGGCTCGAATTACCCGCAGTGGGGGATGCTGGGAAGTACCTTTTACTTGGCATTGCCTTGTCAATCGCTAACTTAACAATTGACAAAACTGATTCTAAAAGCGTTTTAATCATAAAAAAAAGGGGGGGGGAAGAAGTAGGGCGATAGAGGATCACCATTACCGCCCCAACAAATCTGATTTATCATTGTGCGCAACGCCCTGCCCCTGTTCAGTATCTAGCGAGTTAAACAAACATTGATTAATCGTATAGCTCACCCCGCGCGAATCATCATCGCCTTGCGGACAACAGGCATTGGCCTGCTCATGCGCATGAACCGCCGATCCAGCCCACACCGACGCACCAATAATCCGCTTGCCATACAAATTAAAAAAATCAACCCAATAACCACCGAACGACGTATTCATGCTTCATACTCCCTCAAATGCTCAGGCTGCCACGTTGGATCACGCCCCATCAAAGCGGTGATTAACCCAACCCAAACAATTATCAATAACCGTTAACAGCGCATGGACGACAACAAACACCAACAAAACCGATAGCCCGATCACTAACCAAAAAAAAGCACGGGCAATCTTAAGCTTCATTCCGTAGCCGCATCCGCGACATAGTCGAACCATGCCGAACGCCTTTAACCCGCGTCGCCTTATGCTCCATCTGTGCAGAACTAAAAATTAAAATAACCACAATCGACTTAATCGACAGCGACACCATGCCCCGTGCAACCATGATCGCGATGGCCGCGCACCGGGTATTGATCGACTGCGCATGAATGCCAAGCTTGCCGTAGATCGTCGAAATATGTGCGTCTACCGTGCGAATGCTGATGTCCAAAAACCGGGCAATGTCCTTATTCGACAAACACCTGGCTATGCAAATCGCAATCTCACCCTCGCGCTTCGTAAATGGCCCAGGATTTAGTAATTCGGCTTCTAACTCATCCATCTTTTCACCTTATTAAATTTATAGGTAATCCCACTTAGGTAATCATCCCGATTGTTAGAAAAAATAAATCAGTCATGATTACTCTTACTGAATATCACCAAAAAAAACCGGCAACAGTACGGACGCTTTAACCACGTTATTTGTGATCTCAGATATTTGTTTTGCACGTTTTGGAGGAATTCCGCGTTTTTTCCACTGTGTCACCGTCATAGGGTTAACACCCATAATTCGCGCCATTTCTGCTTGGCTTCCGAAGTAATCAATTGCTGGTTGGAGATTTGTCATGGCGCAAACGATAAACTAACCGTTTGCATAAAGCAAACAATTTGTTTGTGTCAATAGATTAACCGCTTCTGTAAACTTTATGTTTATGATAAAAAAAGAAATCGATAAGGACGTACTCGTCCGCATAGAGGGAGTTTTGAAAGAAAAGAACATCGAGGTTTCTGACTTTCAAAAAAAACTTAAAATTCTAAGCCAGCATTGGAATAACTGGAAAGTTCGCGGCGTCCCAGCAACGCGTATCTTCCCAATTTCATCAGAACTTGGCGTAGCTACAGACTGGCTTGCCACAGGTAAAGGCGAAAAATACCCAATCCAACACTACACTAACTATCTGAGTGAACCCGAGGCAAAAGGCGAAGTGCCACTCATCAGCTTTGCTCAGGTTGGGAATGGGAGCGAAGCTGATTTTAATTTACGCCCGACCGGTGAGGGTAGGATGATTAAAACCAGGGTTGAGGTGCTGGCTCGCACTTTTGCGATACAAGTTTCCGGCGACAGCATGGAACCGGAGTTTGTAGATGGAGACATTGTTATCGTGGAACCATCATTGCAGCATGAGCACGAAAATTTTGTGATAGCAAAAAAAGGCAACGATGTGTTTTTTAGACAGATCGTCAAAGAAGGCGCGGATTGGCTGTTAAAACCACTTAATAAGCGCTATGACATCATTCCTCTAGGGGAATATCAGATCGTTGGTGTGATAAGGGAAAAAACAAAGTTTTACAGATAGAGTTTGAATAAAAAGAAAGGGTCGTGGCTTTTGCGCTTTGTCGCATCAGCTACGGCGTAAGTGATTACCTACTCAATGAAATCCAAGTATTACTACCGAGCGCAAAAAATGAAAACAATTATAATCTTATTAATATTTTGCTTCGGCACTGCGAATGCAGGCGTTTATAAATGCAAAGTAAATGGAAAAACCGTTTATTCACCAACACATTGTGCTGATGAAGGGGAAGAGCTAGGGATTAAGCAAAAGACCTCAAAAATAAAAGATTATTCCCAAGAAAACCCTGCCAGAGAAGGTATTGAGCAAAAGGATGCACACCCTTTTGCCGCCCAACCCGGCTTAGACTTAGTTAACCTTAACGCAAAGTGCCAAGAAGGAGCTGAATACGTTAATCAGGGGTATACCGACGAAAGCAGAGGCATAAAACCCCAAGCAAGGGCGACAGAAATAGCACGGCGATGGACATCCGTCCAGACACAGCAATTTTTGATGCGGATGCTAATTGATGGGCACGAAACCTATAGAAAAATGCCCGATCTCGATAAAGAAATGCTCCGGCAAAGAGCACTTGAGATATGCATCACAAGAAAGGATTAAACTCCGCCATGCTTTGCCCCAAATGCAGACACCCAAGAACCGATCAAGATGACCCGCTGATCCCAGACTACCGATGCCCCGCATGCGGTATTGTTTATGCCAAGTTTGGCAAAACCCTTTCCTTTACTCCCAAGCCTAAACCAGAGCCTATAAAAATAGGTGATGCACTGATAAAGGCATCCCAAAAAACCGACGAGTTTCGGTATCGATATAGACAGCCTAGGAATGAGCGTAAGTTAACGCCAGCCCAAGCCCTTTTTATAACGATCTCTATCGTAACGGCGGCCTGGATGGTTTTAGCCCCATCACCCAATGCAACACCACAGAGCGCCAATCAAAAAACACGGTTAACCTCCCAAAACAAAGACATTGAAAGCCAGCAGCGTGACGCGGAATGTCAATTAGATGCTAACTGCTCAGCGAAAAAAGCGTTTACAGGCGAGGCAAGCGTTAACTGCCAAAATAGCATTGAGCACATGGCCAAGTATCGGTTTAAATGGACTGATGGTTGGCTGGGAAGCAAGTTTGGGCTGGTGATATGGAAAGACGTGTCCAGGACTATCCTGCATGCCGCCGGTGGGCACCTGGAACTAGAAAACGGATTTGGGGCTTGGCAGCCTTATAGGTATATCTGCGAAATACGCATTGCGAATGGGCAAATACTAGCCATTCAAATGGCACCAGGGCGACTTTGAAAATAATTATGCTTTATTACGCCGCCTGATCCAGTATCACTTTAAACTTAATGCCAGCCCTTCCGGCCAGCGTCAACAACATATCCAGACTAAACTTTTTCCAGTGTCCGCGCACCAGATCGGATATTCGCGCCTGCGTAACCCCTAGTTTCTCCGCAGCCTCGGTTTGCGTCAATTGCTGTTCGGCAATCCATAAACGCAACCGCGCCATCAACTCGGCGCGACATTGCAAAAGCTCCGCCTCATAAGGGGGAAAACCAAGGGTTAAGAACAGGTTTTCTCCAGCTTTAACAGTGTCTGTCATGATTTACTCCTATTTGTTTAAAACGGGTTTTAGCCAGATCGATGTCAGATTGTGTGGTCTGGTGGGTTTTCTTTTGAAAGCAATGCAGCACATAAATGCCTTCAGGTCGGCTTGCCAAATAAATAACTCGAAACGCACCGCCTGCACGGACTCGAATTTCGCGAACTCCAACGCCAATGCTTGGCATAGGCTTCCAGTCGGAAGGATCAAGGCCAAATTGCACCTGATACAGCTCAATGCCACAAGCGCGTCTCGCATCCTCTGGAAACGCCCGAAGATCATCTTTGCTGCTGCCTAAGAAAATAGTGTCTTTCATACAGCGCATTATATAAAAAATAAATAAATATACAAGTATTTATATAGCGAGAAGTCGAAAGCTAGTTAATTTTGCCGGATGCAAACAAAATGTTTGACATGGCAAACATTTTGTTTATAATCCAAATCCAACAAAGCAAGTATCCCGGATTATTTATCCGGGGGCTTATTTTAACAAAACTGGAAATCCACTCGCGCCCGGCGCAACCTAACAGCCTGGAGAAAACCCATGATAACCATAACCGTTGAACTATCCCAAGAGCAATCATACCTCCTCGCCCAATTCTGCAAGCTGAAATACGAGTCAACGCCGTAAACGATGACGAAGCCTACACCCTGCAAGACGCCATCGGAAACGTTCAAAACGCATTAAATGCAGCGGGTTTCAACCCGCGCTAACGATTTACAAGCAACGCGGTAGGCTGGGTAGAGCCCCGCGAAACCCAGATTCAAAACAACAAACAAACCAAACATAAAGGTGACCCATGAAAATCACAGAAGCCAAACAAAAACTAATGCAACTTGCCGAGGGCCAATACCACAGCCTTGAATACAGCATCACCGACACCGGCAGAGGAAGTGCCAGTCAAAAATGCAAAGTCTATATCGACGGCCACGGCAGCTTTGAAGCCCCGCACTGGGAAGCCGCCCTAAGCGGCCTTGAGGAAGTCATCAACGGCAGGCCCGCTATTAGCGAAGACCTACCGCTATCCGGGCCAGCAGAAGACATAACCACAGCTGCCCAACAAATCGATTAACAGCAGTGCGCTCCTCCTCGCCCTCACAGCCAGAGGGCTGTTTTTAAAAAGCCATTGGCAACAGTGGCTTTTTAAAAAATAAACGAGCAGCCCGACTCGTCTCAAACTAGGCAACAACGCAGCAATTCAGGCAACTACAACAGTCGGAGATATTGAACATGGCTAAGAAGATGTGCGAGATTTGCGCCGATCAGGCACGCCATTGATCGGCGTCGCATTTGAACACATAATTATACGTGAGGTTAATATGAAGAAAATAGGCTGCAAATTTTTTGGGCATGACTGGGTCACATTTAAAAATACAGATGCCGACGGATATAAAACAAAAAACTGGGCAGATGGGAAAGAGTGTCAGCGCTGCGGAATGAAGAAAAACTATGATTATTAGATGCCCGACACCCGGCCCGCTATCGGGAGAGCAATGGAAGCCAAGCAATAGCGACGTTGGGCACGCATTCTTGGCGCACGAATGCGGCAACTGCGCCCGCGACAAGGCGATGCGCGAAGGCGCGGAATGCGACGACAACGAGAAATGCGAAATCATCGGCGCGTCGTTTCGCGGTGACGCCGTCGAGTGGCGAAGGTTGCCGGGCGGAGAAGTGACGTGCATTGCATTCGTTCCTGCCGGAGATTCGATACCGCCACAGCGCGATGACAGGACGTTGGATATGTTCGAGTTGCCTAACGCAGAAATAACCGGCGGCTGAAAGCCGTCCGGGTTGATTGACGGGTTATGCTCATTTTTAAAGGAAAAATACATGAACAACGTAATTGAAATTGTTGAGACAGGACTGAAAGCAAGTGGGCTTGACGGTCTTATAGTGCCCGGAGTTTGTGCATGTATTATGGGCGATATTTCACCGGGCGGGTGCTTGAACGGAAACTGCAACGGCGCTTATAAACATATGCACAGCAACGGGCAAGACTGGATTACGAGCTTGAAAAAAGAAGCCGTGACCGATGCCGACATTGAGCAATGCATTGCTGAGTGCAGCTGAACGCGCATTTGCAATCGACCTGATGAATATTTGGCCTGGCAACCTCGGCGGCGATGATTTACAAGAATGCGCCATCAAGCATGGGCTACTGACGCCAGAGACTCGTCACGCACCCTGCGCAGAATCAGGTTGCGCCTGCGCCGAACTTTGCTTCCCGGATGAATTTGATTCAGGAATAACCTGTTTCCGCAAAACAACGCTATTGACCGATAACGAGGAGTAATCATGCAAACACAACAAGAGCAAGCCCAAGCCAACGCAGCCCGCCGCGCCGCATACTTTGCAAAGCTCAGCGAAACCCAGCGCCGACGCGCCCTGGTAGCTGAGCGCGTCAGCGACTACAGCAAGCGCGTAAAACTGGAAATTGCCCAAGCCTGGGCGGCCATCCGCATCGCCACCGCCCAGCTTGAAAAGGGTCTGGGCGTGGCCGAAGCTTGCGAAACAGGCATTAATGCCGCGCTAACCATCGCCCGAGTCAGCTGCAACCAGCGCCTGCCATGTATCCGCCAGCGCTGGACAGATGCCGGGCAACAGGCGTCGTAAGCGATGGCATCGCATAACCTGGACGCGCTGCAACAAGCAGTTGACGACTGGAACAAGCGCCACCCGCCAGGAACAGCGGTAAAAATAACCAACAATGCCGGGATTGATACACTGACAACAACAAAATCCGTGGCGATGATTTATGCAAAATCTGAGGCCGTGGTGTACACGCACTGCAAGCCGGGCTTTTTTAATATTAATAAATTGGCGGTAATAGAATGAATATAAGAACAATAATCAACGACGTTATCGAAAAAGAAGGCGGATTTGTAAATCACCCAGCGGACAAGGGCGGGGCGACAAACTACGGCATCACCGCCATGAGTTACGCCGAATACTTTAAATTCCACGTAGACGCCGTGACCATCGACATGATCAAAGCCATCGTGCCGCCGGTGGCTGAAAAAATATACTACGCGCTTTATTTTGTCCGCCCCAACGTCGTCAGCCTGCCCGAAATCATTCAGCCGATTATGGTTGATATGGCCGTCAATCACGGATGCAGGGGTGCGGTAAAAATACTGCAAAAAGCCCTGGTATCCGATGGTTACAGCTTTAGCCCGCCCGACGGGATCATCGGCGAGAAAACAATAGATGCAGCCGGTCAAGCTGTCGCCCAGCTTGGGCAGGTCTTTGTGTCCACCCTGGTCAACTGCCGAATCGATTACTACAACAAAATTATAGCAAACGACCCCAGCCAAGCCGCATTCAAAAACGGCTGGATCGCACGCGCCGAGTCATTCCGGCCAGCAGAAACAGGACAACACAGCGAGGCGACGGCATGAGAAAGCCCCTACTCGCACCGAGAGACCCGGCGACCGAATTCGCCCGCGACGACATTGTCAAGATAGCAAAGTGCTCGGCGGGCAAGATTATCAAACTCACCCAGCTCAGCAAATACGGGTTTCCACGGTCTCACCGGCACGGCCCCAAAAAACTCGCGCTATACCCAAGGGCAGCCGTTGAAAAGTGGCTGCAAAACAACGACATAAAGAGCATCGTCATCCCGGTAAAAGCGTTTAGCTCGGTAGGGGGCGCATCGCGCCCCATTTCGGAGTCCAACCGTACTTCTTGAAATGAATTGTCCGTTGGAATGCTTTGAAAGCAACCCGACTTTTGATGTTTGTAAACGGGCGCGATGCGCCCCCTACCGGGCTTCGCGGCTTTTTGCGAAGGTCGCCTCGAATGATGGGTTATGCCGCCTACCCACGAAGCGCGGTTGGAGAGACAAATGAACCTTAAATTTCGCAAGAAACCCGTAGTAATCGAAGCCTTCCAAATGACCAAAGATCGCCGTGCAAGCAACGCGGACTGGCCGGAGTGGATGCACCGTGCATGGCAGCTTGACCGCGAAACGCCCGGCTCTCTGTACCCGACCGAAGAGGGAACTGGCGACGGACTGCTGTCGATTGGCACACTCGAAGGGCCGCACTTGGTTTCGTGGGGTGATTGGATCATCCAAGGCGTGAAGGGCGAACTGTACCCATGCAAGCCTGACATTTTCGAGGCGACGTATGAAGCGGCCTAACGCAAAAGTCACCGTGACTCCGGCAGCTTTATCGCCGGAGGCTCCGGTGGACTGCCGGGTTGTGCCTGGCGCTGACAACGGAGAAAGAAAATGAGAGGACGTAGCAGTTTGGCGTTGGCTGTAATGCTGGCGATTTCCGCAAGCCTACCGACTGTGCAGGTTTGCACGCGCCGAGAGGTTGATTGGTGGGGCGGCAGGAGAGAGCCGCACAACAGAGGGCGACGAGCCGAAAATGATGCCGCAGCACTGGCGAAGGCAGAAGCGAAGCGCCAACGGAAGGCAGCGAAACGGCTTGCAAGTGTTGCCGCTAGCACTGCTGATTCCGATGGGCACAACGTTTCGAGCTAAGCACCGCTTCCCCGTGAGCTTTATAGCTCCACAGTCCTTCGGACATCTCAACCTTTTAAAAAAATCATCAATAGCCGATGAAGCGTGTGCTTGAGCGAGGCGTTATACCACGCGACTTTGCGTATC